>CACJCK010000004.1 GCA_902591865.1 uncultured Prochlorococcus sp. | reverse complement strand
TATTGTTGAAACTGAATTAGGAGAATTTGATGATAACTTTACTTGGTCTGCAATGGTATTAGCTGCTCAAGGAAAAAAAATAAATCAAATATCGATTGATGAAATTGATTGGTTAACTAAATTACGTAGAGGATTAGAAGAAACCCGAAAAGGATTTGTTACTGAATTATTGGATAAATTGGGAGATGATCCTCTAACACCTGAATCTCTTGATGATTTAGAAACTTTATTAATTAGAGCTGATGTAGGGATTGATTCAACCGATAAAGTTATAAGTTCTCTTAGAACAAAATTAAACGAGGAAGTCGTGGGTGGAGAAGCAGGAATAAAATTCTTGAAGAAGGAATTAAAATTAATTATCGATAAACCAATAAAAAATTCCGGCATTGATCTTTTAGTTCCTCAAAAGGGTAAATTAAATGTATGGTTATTAGTAGGCGTTAATGGTGTAGGTAAAACTACTACATTAGGAAAATTAGCTTATTTGTCATCAAAAAGTAACTATAAAACGCTGATAGCTGCTGCTGATACTTTTAGAGCGGCTGCAGTAGAACAACTTAAAGTGTGGGGAGATAGAAGTAATGTCGATGTAATATCTAATCAATCAAAAAATGCTGATCCAGCTGCTGTAGTTTTTGATGCAATTAATTCTGCAAAAAAAAGAAATGTTGATTTATTACTCGTTGATACAGCGGGTAGATTACAAACAAAAAACAATTTGATGGATGAATTAGCAAAAATAAAAAAAATAATCGATAAAAAGGTGCCAGGTGCAATTGTTGAATCATTATTAGTTTTAGATGCAAGTCAGGGTCAAAATGGCTTAAAGCAAGCAAAAAGTTTCGCCAAATCAGCAGATTTAAGTGGAGCAATTATTACTAAATTAGATGGCACTTCTAGAGGAGGAGTCTCTTTAGCTGTATCTGAAGAAGTAAATTTGCCTATAAGGTTTATTGGAGCTGGAGAAGGTATAAAAGATTTGAGACCATTTAATAGTTATGAATTTGTAGAGGCTATGCTTGCAGATAAATAAATATTTAATTAATTTTTTTTAAAAAATTAAATTTAATGTTAAAACATATTTATCTATTAGATTTGTTTTGACAAATAATCAAAAAGAAAAAATATTTTCAAATGAATTTATCCAAAATTTTTTAGAAAATGATCTTAATGTAACTTTAAAAAGTAAATATAAATTTGCTGAAATTGCATCTTCTCTATCATATTATTTAAAATCATTTTCCAACATAAATAAATTACTGGATTATATATGCTTAGTTTTAAAACATATTTTTTCTGAGAATATAATTGTAATTATTCCTTTAAATTATGAAGGGGAGATATGGAATGAAAATATAAAAATTGCTGCCAATAATGAATATTTAACACTGCAAGAAGAAATTAATAGTTTTTTAAATCAATTTCATTTTTCAAAAAATTTTAAAATAAAAGAAATTCTAACTTTTGAAAAAGCTTTAAAAAATAAATTTAAGGAGTATAAAATTGAAACAAAAAAAATAATATCTAGAGGAAAATGTAGAGGATTTATCTATATTTTTAGCAAAGATATTTTCAGACAGTCGATTACTGAAGATAGTAATTTTAATTTTATTGAAAATTGTCTAGCTGTTGGATTAGAAAATCACTACTTAATAAAAACAAAGAAAAAGCATGAAAACGTAGATAGAGAAATTTCTACTGGAGCTGAAATTCAATCTCAATTACTCCCTGATTTTTGTCCAATTATCTATGGTATAGACTTGGCGGCTCATTGTAGACCAGCTCTTCAGCTCGGTGGGGATTACTATGACTTTATGTGCTTAAAGACGAATATTTCTGAAAAAAGAAAAGAAAAATCAAGATGGGCTTTTGTAATAGGTGATGTCATGGGTAAAGGGATTCCAGCAGGTCTTTTAATGACTATGTTAAGAGGAATGCTACGTGCAGAGGTTCTTACAGGTCTACCTCCAGATAGAATTTTGCATGATTTAAATCAACTAGCAATAAATGATTTAGATCAATCCCATAGATTTGTGACATTATTTTACTCAGATTATGATCCTAGAACTAGAAAATTGAGATTCGCGAATGCAGCACACAATCCTCCTCTGCTTTGGAAAAGTTCAGATCAGAAAATTATTAAACTAGATGCAAAAGGATTTGTACTTGGACTACAAAAAGATGCTGAATATCATTGTGGTGAAATAAAGCTTAATGAAAATGATTTAGTTCTTTATTATACAGATGGAGTAATTGATACTTCTAATTCTTTAGGGCAAAGATTTGATGAGCAAAGATTAATTAAAACCCTTACAAAATTATGCAAGCAATCTTATACATCCCAAGAAATTTTAAATAAAATATTTAAAAAGCTTGATGATTTTACAGGACAAAATAGACATCTTGAAGATGATGCATCGATGGTTATTTTTCAATTGAAATAGATATTTTTTGTCACTTATATAAAAAAATGCTTTATTAGAGATACGTAAAGTTACAAATTAATATGGCAAAAGTTTGGAGTAAAAGGTTTGATAATACACTTGACCCTTTTATTGAAAAGTTTAATGCCTCAATTGGTTTTGATAAAAAGCTTATTTTAGAAGATTTAGATTGCTCTATTGCTCATGCGAAGATGCTTGGCAAAACTAAAGTTTTATCCTCTTCTGAAGCTTTGCAAATTATTAATGGTTTAAATTCAATAAAGGTTGAGTATTTGGAGGGTAAATTTAATCCTGGTGCACCTTCTGAAGATATTCACTATTGCATTGAAGAAAAGCTGATAAGTTTAATTGGCGAAACTGGAAAAAAATTACATACAGGGAGAAGTAGAAATGATCAAGTTGGTACAGATATAAGATTGTGGCTAAGAAAAGAGATTGACAATATGGAAATTTTAATAACTGATTTGCAAAAATCCTTTTTAAATGTTGCAAGATCAAATATTTATACCTTAATACCTGGATATACTCACATGCAAAGAGCTCAACCATTATCTTTGGCGCATCATTTATTGGCTTATATAGAAATGCTCCAAAGAGACCGTGAAAGGTACAAAGAAGTACGCTCAAGAGTTAATATTTCTCCATTAGGAGCTGCAGCATTAGCAGGAACAAAGATAAAAATTGATAGACACTTTACAGCTACAGAATTGGGTTTTACGAAGATTTATAAAAACAGTATTGATGCAGTTAGTGATAGAGATTTTTGTATAGAGTTTGTATCTGCATCTGCTTTGTTGATGTCTCATTTAAGTAAAATTTCAGAGGAAATAATTTTATGGGTAACTGATGAATTTTCTTTTGCAAAATTAACAGATAAATGTGCTACCGGAAGTAGCTTGATGCCGCAGAAAAAAAATCCTGATGTTCCAGAATTGATAAGAGGTAAAACAGGAAGAGTGTATGGACATCTTCAGGCATTGTTAACTATGGTCAAAGGGGTACCACTCTCATACAATAAGGATTTTCAAGAGGATAAAGAGCCAATATTTGATACTGCAGAGACAATATCTTCTTGTATTAAAGCAATGACTATTCTTATTAATGAAGGCATTGAATTTAATATTAAAAATTTATCTGATTCTGTAGAAAATGACTTTTCTAATGCTACTGATTTGGCAGATTACTTAGTTGGTAAAGATGTTCCTTTTAGGACTGCCTATCAAGTTGTTGGTCAAATAGTTAAGTATTGCTTAGAGAGAAAAATGTTATTTAAAAATCTCAAAATTGATGAATTTAAAAAATTTCATCCTGAATTTGATGAGGATGTATTTGTAGAACTTAAACCTCTTAATGTTGTTAAATCAAGAAATAGCGAAGGTGGTACAGGTTTTGTTCAGGTAGAAAAAGAGGTAAATAATTGGGAAAAAAGATTGTTACTTTGAATCTCAATTATTTTTTTTACAACAAGGGTATGCTTTGAAGTAGAATGTAATAGCAACGTTATGAGACTACTCATTGTAGTTTTTTTAAAAGGTAGATTTTGTTGAGTTTAAAGTGAGTATTTTTGTTGGCAATTTGCCGTTCCGCGCAGAGCGTGAAGATGTTATACAGTTGTTCGCCCCTTTTGGTGAGGTTTTAAATTGTTCTCTCCCCTTGGAGAGAGATACTGGAAGGAAAAGAGGATTCGCATTTATCGAAATGGCAGATGAAGTTATTGAATCAACAGCTATTGAGGGTTTGCAAGGAAGTGAACTTATGGGTAGACCATTAAGAATTAATAAAGCTGAGCCAAGAGGTTCTGGAGGATCTCGCAGAGGAGGAAGAGGCGGTTACGGCGGTGGTAATAACGGAGGCTACGGCGGCGGTAATAACGGAGGCTACGGCGGTGGTTACGGCGGTGGTAATAACGGAGGCTACGGCGGTGGTTACGGCGGTGGAAATTCTGGATCTAATAGCTCTAACTTTAATAAATCTTCTGGAGCTGAAGGTTGGGAAGACAGAAGTTATGGAAATTCTTCTGAAAATTCTGAATATGAAAATGGTAGGAGCAGAAGAAGAAGGGGAGTGTCTAATGAGAGCAATGCTTCAAACGAGACAAATTAGTAACCCATTTCTTCAAGTGATTTCGTTAATTTAAATAGATATTCAATATTTAATTCTTTTTTTATAGATTTATTTGAAACTTGATTTCTCCAAATTTTAGCTTTTGGTATACCTTCAACTAAATTTATAAGATGTTTACAAATATCCCAAGATTTTCCTCCATTACTTAAATGCTTTTCTATATAAGGGATCAAAGAAAATATAATATTTGAAGCAGATTTGAGTTTTGTATTAACTCCATAAATCTTATGGTCAATTTCAGACCATCTTAAGGGATGTTTATATATTGACCGTCCAATCATGACCCCATCAAAATCATTTAAGGCTTTTAATGATTCATCGATATTTGTTACACCCCCATTGATTTCTATTAATAATTCTGGATTTGATTTTTTCAATTTTTTTACTACATCATAATTTAGCGGAGGTATGGTCCTGTTTTGTTTTGGATTTAGACCTTTTAATATGGCTTTCCTTGCATGAACTGTAAATCTTTCTGCACCAGCATTTGCGATGATTCTTACGAAATTATTCAAGTTATCGAAACTATCATCATTGTCTACACCGATTCTGTGTTTGATCGTAACCGGTAAGTTGCAATTATTTTTTAAGGATTCTACACATTTTGCTACTTTTTCAGGGTCTTTCATAAGTGAAGCGCCAAAATTTCCAGAACAAACCCTCGGACTCGGACAGCCAACATTAAAGTTTATTTCGTCGTAACCCCAATCCTGTGCCATTTGGGCTGCCTCTTTGAGGATTTTAGGATCGTCACCACCAAACTGAATCGATATCGGGTGTTCTTCACCATTAAAATCTAGAAAATTTTCTTTGCTATTCGTATGTACTAAACTCTGAGCTACAATCATTTCCGTATACAAAAGAGCTTCAGAACTTATTTTTCTCATTATCATTCTGAAATGCTTATCAGTACAATCCATCATTGGAGCAATACTTAATTTATGAATATTTTTAATAGAATTAGACTGAATAAAATTCATTACTTTTTTGTGATTTAAATATATGAATCAATTTCTATCTAGAAGAACTTTTATTCTAATTCCTATTATGTCAATCTTAAAAATAATCTTTAAGCCTATGCAAGTATTTGCATCTTCACTTTCTTCTAAAAAAGAGTGGAATTTCTCAAAAGAGGAATGGAAAGCTAAGCTTAGTCCAGAATCTTACTATATTTTGAGGGAGGAAGGAACTGAAAGAGCTTTCAGCAGTCAACTAAATAATGAGAAAAGAAAAGGGATTTTTCATTGTGCAGGATGCGATTTGCCGCTTTTTTCTTCAGATAAAAAGTACGATAGTGGTACAGGATGGCCAAGCTTTTGGGATTCCATCCAAGGATCAGTAGAAACAAAAGTTGATTTTAAGTTAATTGTCCCTAGAACCGAATATCATTGCTCTAGATGCGGAGGTCATCAAGGACATGTCTTCAATGATGGGCCTCTACCCACTGGCAAAAGATACTGTAACAATGGACTAGCTTTAAGATTTGTTCCTGACTAAATATTTGTGCGGGCTTCCGCAACTTGTTTTGTGCATCACTTTATTGGAGAATAGTCTTACTAAAATTTAGAAAAATGATTGAAAATCAATCAGCAAATATTGATAATAAAGAAAATGATGTTCCTAATCAGGGTAATAGTCCTGAAGAGATATCATCTACGCAAAATTCAACTACTGAAAATAATGAAATATCTTCTCAAAAAATAGAAGAAATAAATACTGAAGAATTAAAAAATACTATTTCAAATAATGATGCAAGATTAGAACAATTAGAAAAAGAGCACGAAACATTAAAAAATCAATATGTAAGGATTTCAGCAGATTTTGATAATTTTAGAAAAAGGCAGTCTAGGGATCTGGACGATTTAAAAATCCAACTTGTTTCAAAGACTTTAACTGCAATACTTCCTATTGTTGATAATTTTGAGAGAGCTAGACAACAACTCAAACCAGAAAGTGAAGAAGCTCAAGCTCTCCATAGAAGTTATCAAGGATTGTATAAACAATTGGTAGAAGTTTTAAAACAACAGGGAGTCTCACCCATGAGAGTTGTTGGTCAGCAATTTGATCCAAACCTTCATGAAGCTGTTTTAAGAGAGCCTAGTGATGAGTTTGAAGAGGATTTTATTATTGAAGAATTGCAGCGAGGATATCATCTGGAAGGTAAGGTTTTGAGACATGCATTGGTTAAGGTTTCTATGGGACCTGGTAAACAAAATTCACAACAGGAAGTAGAAAAGGATACAGTTGGAGAGGATGTTTATTCAGAGGTAAACACTTCTGAAGATGTATAAATTCCAAATTCTTATTTAAGCGTTATCTAATGGCTGATTTTTACCAAATACTAGGAGTTCCAAGAGATGCTGATGCGGATACCTTAAAAAGGGCTTATAGAAAATTAGCAAGACAATATCATCCTGATGTTAATAAAGAACCAGGAGCTGAAGATAAATTTAAAGAAATTGGCAAGGCTTATGAAGCATTAGCTGATCCTGAAACAAGAGCTAGATATGATCAGTTTGGAGAGGCCGGCCTAGGAGGTGCGGCTGGAATGCCTGATATGGGTGATATGGGTGGCTTTGCAGATTTGTTTGAAACTTTTTTTAATGGCTTTGGAGGACAAAATCCCCAGGGAGCAAGAACTCAAAGAAGAGGCCCTCAACAAGGAGATGATCTAAGGTATGACCTTAATGTTGACTTTAAAGATGCAATATTTGGCCAACAAAGAGAAATTAAAATTCCTCATCTCGAGAAATGTGAAGTCTGCAGGGGCACAGGTGCAAAACCAGGAACCGGACCAAAAACTTGTTCAACATGTGGGGGAAGTGGACAAGTTAGAAGAGCTACGAGAACACCTTTTGGTAATTTTACACAAGTAGCTGAATGTCCTTCATGTAATGGAGCAGGTCAAATAATTGCAGATCCATGTGTAAGTTGCGGCGGTAATGGAGTAAAGCAAGTCAGAAAAAAATTAAGAATTAATATTCCTGCAGGAGTTGATACAGGTACGAAATTAAGAGTTTCCGGCGAGGGTAATGTTGGTTTGAAAGGGGGTCCACCTGGAGATCTTTATGTTTTTATAAAGGTTAAGAATGATTCAAAACTTAAAAGAGATGGTGTAACTATTTACTCAGAAATAGCAGTGAGTTATTTACAGGCTATTTTAGGTGACACTGTAAAAATCACTACAGTTGATGGAGATGTTAATTTAAAAATTCCAAGTGGTACGCAGCCAAATACAACTCTTTCACTTGAGAATAAAGGGGTACCTAGACTTGGTAATCCTGTTGCGAGAGGAAATCATGAAGTCTTAGTAAAAGTAAAATTACCAACTCGTATAACCGACGCAGAACGAGAGCTTTTAGAGGGTTTAGCTTCTCAATATTCAGATAAAAATATTAATTCCAATAGTGGACTTTTTAGTAAATTATTTGGTAAAGAATCTTAATGACTTCCTTAAAGCATTTGGATCTTAAATCTGTTCCATGTCCTTTAAATGTAGTCAAAATTAAATTGGCTTTGGAGAAGTTATCTAAAAATGAACAACTTATTGTTGAACTAGATAAAGGTGAACCAGAAGAAATGGTATTTAATAATTTAAAAGAGATGGGATATTTCTTTAAACAAATCAAAGAAAATGAAAAATTTATAAAAATAAAAATATTGAATGAAAATTAATAGTAAATATTTAGGTTTAGTTACGAAAAAATTTAATGATTTTTTTTTAGTTGATTTAAAAAATCAAGAAAACTCTGGAAATAGCGAGAAATTTTTATGTAAGGTTAAGAAGTCTATAAATTTCAAGGATCAATTAATTTATGTTGGAGACGAAGTAGCGATTGAAAAAATTGATTTTGAAAGTAAACGCGCAGTAATAACAAGTCTAAAAAAAAGAAAAAATCTTTTAGTTAGACCCTCAGTTGCAAATATTTCTAACATATACGTTACTTTTTCCGTTGAAGAACCAGAATTAAATTTATCTCAAGTTAATAGGTTTTTGATATCAGCAGAATCAATGGGGGTTGAAGTCTCATTAGTTTTGACAAAGTGTGATTTAATTTCTGATAAAAGAAGATCATATCTACTTGATAAATTTGAGAAATGGGGTTACCAAGTAATTACTTTAAATTTACAGAAATCTGATTGTTTTAAAAATTTATTAGCCGAGTTAAAGCAAAAAGAATGTTCAATTTTTATGGGTCCATCCGGAGTTGGCAAAACTACTTTGCTAAATATGATTATTCCTGGTCTTCAAAATAGTACTTCTCCAGTTTCCAATAAAATTAAGAGAGGCAAAAATACTACTCGAAATGTTGAGTTATTTTCTATGTCGAATCAAAGTTACATTGTGGATACTCCTGGTTTTAATATGCAACCTCTAGAGGTTGATATTAAGTTGTTACCAAATCTTTATCCAGAAATATATAAACAGGTAATCGAAGAAGGAATTAAGTGTAAATTTCGTAACTGCTTACATTTAAACGATGAGGGATGTAATTTAAATAAATCCTTCGAAAGATATTCTTTTTATAGAGAAATGATTGATTCTTCTAAGAGTTCGTATTATCAAAACCAGGAAGATTAAGATTTAATCCACCAGTCAAATCATTCATCCTTTCTTTCATAGTTGTAGTAGATAATTCATGAGCTTTTTGAAAAGCTTGTAGGATGTTTTGCTCTATTTGTTCTTTATTTGAATTTAAGATATTTTCTTTTACTTCTACCTTTAAAGGAAGTTGGTTTCCACTTATCCAAACTTTTATCATCTCATCATCACTTTTGCCTTCAATCTGCATATTTTCAAGTTCATCTTGTAATTTTTGAGCATCTTGCTGAATTTGTTTAGCTTTTTTAAAAGCTTCTGTAAGTTGTCCAAAGTTAGGAAGTCCAAAACCCGCCATTTTGTTAAAACGTTTCTTTAGTTAGGATAGTCAAAACCAATCATTCTTACTTCCGGTTGCAAAAAAATTCCTTTGTTTTGTAGTACTTTTTGTTGAATTACTGTTATTAATTTATAAATATCTTTTGAACTTGCTGATGAAGTGTTAATTATAAAATTTGAATGCATTGTAGAAATTTCAGCACCGCCAATTTTAAATCCCTTTAAACCCATATCATCAATTAATTTTGCTGCATAATTATTTTCAGGATTTTTAAAAACACTACCAAAACTTGGTTGATGATATGGCTGTGTTTCTGTTTTTAATTTAAGATTATTTTTGGTTGTTTGAATTAATTTTTCTAGATTTCCATTAGGTTCAAAATGTAATCTTGCACTAATAATTGTTAATTCGTTTTTTTGAAAAGAGCTAAATCTATACTCAAAATTGATATCTTTTTTTTCAATTTCAAGTTTTTCATGAGTTTTATTGTTAATAACTTTTACGGAAATAAGATTTTTTGCTAGCGATAAATTACCTGTGCCAGCATTCATATAAATTGCTCCTCCTAATGTTCCGGGAATTCCGACAGCCCATTCGCCTCCTTGTAATCCATTTTTAGCGAGAGAATTAGATAATGTTGGGAGCATTACACCTGCTTCCGCTTCAACAATTCCTGAATATGGCTCTATGTTTAGAGATTTCAATTTTTTTGTACAAACAACTAAGCCTTTTATGAAAATATTATTTATTAATAGATTTGAACCTGCGCCAATTATTTGACATCTTTGTTTTTTTAAATTTGACCATTTTATTAGATACGAAAGTTCTTCAACGTTTCTTGGCTCAGCAAAATATTCAGCCACTCCTCCCACTTTTATTGTTGTATAACTACTTAAGTTACAGTTTTCAGAAAAAATTTTTTTATTCATAAATTATTTATTTTAATTGATTTTTTTCATTTAAAATCGACCAGAAATTATGACAATCACCAGCTCCCATATTCAAAATTAAATCCCCTTTTTGAGTTAATTTGTAAAAATTTTTGGTAACTTCATAATAATTATTTATGTAACTAACGTTTTTATTTTTTTTATAAATCAGATCAGTAATAATTTTCGAAGTAATTTTATCTTCGTTTTCTTCTCCTGCTCCATAAATACTTGTTACATAAATAGCATCTGCTTTTGATAATTCTTCAGCGAATTCTTTATTAAATTGCTTTATTCGAGAATATCTATGCGGTTGAAATAAAGCAATTAACCTATTTTTTTGAAATTCATTATTATTTTTTTGCTTAATAAATAATCTTCCTAATTTAATCGTCTCTTTTATTTCGTTTGGGTGATGTGCGTAATCATCATATAAACTTCTTTCATCTATTTGGCCTCTAAATTCAAATCTTTTTTTTGGCAGTTTCAAATTTTTTAAATTTTTCTTAATTTCTATAAAATCTATTCCTATCATTCTGGAAGCTGCTATTGCTGCGGTGATATTGGATAGATTGTGTAGTCCTGGAATTGAAATATTTAAATTACTGATAAAATTTCCATTTTCATAATATTTTCCAATTGTGTACTTTGAATTAATTTCAGTAGGTATTATTGCATATTCTACGTTTTTAGCCGTAGAGTTTGACCACTTAAAGTTACTATAAAAATTTTTTCTTGAGGTTTCACAATCAAAATTAATTAATAATTTTTTAGAGTTTTTAGCGAAACTTTTAAAAGAAGATATGACTTCACTTAAATTAGAAAAGTGATCGCAATGATCAAAATCAATGTTATTGATTATTCCAATATCAGATTTATATTTGTTAATAGTCCCATCAGATTCATCAACTTCAGCTACTAAGTATTTTGTATTTTCTAAATGACAATTAGAGTTGTAAATAGGAATTATTCCTCCAATTATTGAAGAAGAATTACGTGTACATAACTCAAGTATCGTAGAAAGAAATGTACTAGTTGATGTTTTCCCGTGGCTGCCTGCTACCGCCAAAGCAGTATAAGTGCGCATTAGCATTGCAAGTATCTCTGAACGATGTTTTATTGATAAATTTTTTTCTTTGCAATACGATAATTCTTCATTTTCTGGCTTAATCGCGGAGCTTACAACAAAATTAATCAATCTGTTGGTAAATTTAGAAGTAACAAATTCAATATTTTGTCGAACTTGAGAAGTAAAGATTACTGCACCTAGTTTCTCCAATTTATTAGTTTCATCGTTTTTAACTAAATCAGATCCTGAAACTGAACAACCTTTTTTGAGTAAACCCATTGCTAATGCTGACATCCCAATACCTCCGATCCCAATAAAATGAAAATGACTTTTCAAAAGTAATTTTTTATCCAATGTTTATCTTTTACTTAAATCAAAATAACTTCTAGGTAAAATTTTGCTATTTTTTCTTAAAAAAAATGTTTTTTTTCCTTGAATTAATACAAAACTAGACTTATTTGCTTAATAAATCAAAAAAACCTTACGTTATTGCACAAAATTCAGTATGATCAGCAACTTAGGTTAATCATTTAGAAATTATTAGTTATGACTTTGCGTGTTGCAATTAACGGCTTTGGCAGAATTGGTCGAAACTTTATGCGTTGTTGGCTTAGTAGAGGGGCTTACACCAATATTGAAGTAGTCGGAATTAACGTTACATCAGATCCTAAGACTAATGCTCATTTATTAAAATATGACTCAGTCCTTGGTCAACTTGATGGTGTTGATATTCAATATACTGATAATACTTTTGTAATTAATAACAAGACAATTAAATGTTTCTCAGATAGAAACCCACTGAATCTCCCTTGGAAAGACTGGGGTGTAGATTTGGTTATTGAATCTACTGGAGTATTTAATACAGATGTAGGTGCAAGTAAGCACTTAGAGGTGGGAGCAAAAAAAGTTATCTTAACTGCGCCTGGTAAAGGCGATGGCGTTGGTACTTATGTAGTTGGAGTTAATGCTGATACATATAAACACAAAGACTACGATATTTTGAGTAATGCTAGTTGTACAACGAACTGTTTAGCTCCAGTAGTCAAAGTTTTAGATCAAACTTTTGGGATTAATAAAGGTTTGATGACTACAATTCATAGTTATACAGGTGATCAAAGAATTTTAGATAATAGTCATAGAGATCTAAGAAGGGCTAGAGCCGCCGCTACAAACATCGTTCCTACTTCTACAGGAGCTGCAAAAGCAGTCGCTCTTGTATATCCAGAAATGAAAGGCAAATTAACTGGAATTGCAATGAGAGTTCCAACGCCTAACGTTTCAGCAGTAGATTTTGTTTTTGAATCTTCTAAATCTGTCTCAGCTGAAGAAGTCAATAATGCTCTCAAGGAAGCATCTCTAAGTACAATGAAAGGCATTATTAAGTATGGAGATGAACCATTAGTGTCAAGCGATTATGCAGGTACCAATGAATCATCAATTGTAGATAGTGATCTTACTATGTGTATTGGAGATAACCTTGTAAAGGTGCTTGCATGGTACGATAATGAGTGGGGTTATAGTCAGAGAGTTGTAGATTTAGCAGAGATTGTTGCTAAAAATTGGGAGTAATTAAAAATGTTTGAAAGGTGTGTTATTAAATAATTTGTTTTTTTTCTTATCTTTAAGTTCTATTGATGGTTCACCATCAGTAAAAAAACCAATCTTGTTAATATGTTTATCAAGTTTAGATAAATTTTCTGCCCATTTTTTTGGCAATGAGAAAACTAACTCATAATCTTCTCCTCCAAAAAAATAGTATTCGTCCCATTTATCTCCTTTAGGCCAATCCTTATCTTTAGGTATTTTTTCATAGTTTATGATCGCTTTGCAGTTGCTAGCTATTGCTAAATCTTGTAAGGCTTGAAATAGGCCATCACTGCTATCAGTACATCCTATTCTCCTTATATTTTTATTGGAGCGAGTTTTAAGGAGATTATTTAGAAAGTTTGGGTAAACTCTAGGGCGACAAAAATGTTCAATAGACTTAATTATTAATCTTTCTTCGAGAGAAAATTCATTATCGAAATTAATTTTATTTTGTATCAAAAATCCCAGTTTGCTAAGACCATGTATTCCTGTAGTTAAGATTATATCTCCTGGTTTACATGCGTTTCTTCTTAATTCAAGCTCACCTTGAATTCCAAAGGCCGTAATTGAAATGATTTTTTCATTCCCCTTTGAGCAATCTCCCCCTAGAATCATTCCACCATATTCTTTTAATGCTTTATTTATTCCTTTGTATACTTCTTCAACCCAAATCCACTCAGTTCTAACAGGTAGAACTAGGCTTATTGTAATACCAATAGTTTTCTTGCTGCCACTAGATAATAAGTCAGAAATGTTGCTTACAACTGCTTTCCACCCAAGGTCTTGAGGACAAATACTAATGTCATTGAAATGAACATTTTCCACTAAAGAATCAGTATTAACAAGTAAATTTTCATTTTTAGTTTTGATTAAAGCGCAATCATCTGAAACTTGATTTTTAGGCATAAATTTTCCTAGCCTATTTATTAATTCTTTTTCCCCTATATCTTCTAATATTTCTTTATGCATTTAATTTGAGGTTTTCAATCCCTTCTAAAATATCAATCGAAATTATTGTGTCATCTTTAGTAAGCTCTTCTAATACATCAAATCCATCTACAACGTAACCAAAGGCAGCATTCCTCCCGTCAATTAAATTGCGACCCGCTGGATTTAATTCTGCTTCATATAAAAAGAAGAAAAATTGCGATGACCCATCATCAACTGCGGCATTCGAATGGGACCATCCTAGAGTTCCAAGTGTTGCAAAAGGTAATGTTGGCGTCTCTGTGTAAAGACCTAAATCTTCAAAAGTTTGATTGTAAAAAGTATCTTGTTCATCAGGAATTCTTATTTCTAAGGGAACGTGACGTTCTTCGTTTGTTTCAGGATCTATGTAACCAATATCATCACCAATTGGATCACCTGTTTGCAGCACAAAAAATTCTTCTGCTCTGTTAATGGGTAAATCTTTGTAGAAGTTTTTTGAAGATAAATCTATAAATGCTCCTCCTGTAAGTGGGGCGTTAAATCCATCCACAATTGCTTGCATATCTCCTTTGGAGGTTTTTATATTGACTTTTGCTCTGCCCAGTAATCTTGGTAAATTATCAAATTCCTGGGGAATAGAGTATGGAAATTCTTTTGGTAGAAAATATTCTTCTAATCCACCTATTTTTTCTAAGGCATTTCTTCGAGTCGCTATAAACGAGTATTTATCCTTTGATTTAGAGTAATCCTGAAGGCTATCAAAATTTTCTTTGAGTTCTAAAAATGTTTTTTCAGCAATCTTCTTTTTATCTTTTGGTAATTCTTGAATAATTTTACTTTGGTATTTTTTTAGCAAAGATTGACATTTTGTAACAGTTTTCGTAAGAGCGGGCCATCTTCCTCCCCTTACAAGGTCACTAGTTTCTTCCAATTTGTGTTGAATTTCTTGTAACTCAACTTGCTTGATAGGGAGTGCGTTTCTGAGGATTGCATTAGGGTCTTTTACTGCATTTCCAGTAGGTAAATCAGCTAATACTTGAATAGGTTTTAAAAGAAAAACCTGTAAAATTACAATCGATAGAATTAAGAAAAGTTTGTTCTGATTTGATAAGAATTTTTGCATAGCACTCTTGCAGGTTTATGATCCTTGGGGGATGTAATACAGGAATGATTTCCAGTAACGATTTTCGCACAGGTACTACCATCGAATTGGATGGACAAGTTTGGCGTGTTGTAGAATTTCTACATGTCAAGCCTGGTAAGGGTTCTGCTTTCGTACGAACAAAATTAAAATCAGTTCAAAGCGGCAACGTAGTTGAAAAAACTTTTCGAGCCGGAGAATCAGTACAGCAGGCTATCCTTGAGAAGTCTAACCTGCAGCATACTTATGTGGAGTCTGGTGATTATGTTTTTATGGACATGACAAGCTTTGAAGAGACAAGACTCACCTCTGAACAAATCGGTAAAGGCGCAAAGTATTTGAAAGAGGGAATGGAGGTTAATGTAATTTTCCATAATGGTAAAGTTTTAGAAGTAGAACTTCCAATATCTATTACTTTGAAAGTTACAGAGACTGATCCAGGAGTTAAAGGTGACACTGCTAGTGGAGGCACGAAACCAGCTATTCTAGAAACAGGTGCTCAAGTTATGGTTCCTTTATTTATTTCTGTGGGAGAAATGATTAAAGTTGATACTCGAAATGACACTTATCTTGGACGTGAAAATTAATGGCTATGAAATTAGATCATGATGACTTAGATCGCTTAATAGAGAAAATCTCTATAAGTGATATACAAGAGTTCTCGCTAGAGGGAGAAGATTTTAAACTCGAAATAAAAAGGAATTTATTTGATCAGAATCAAGTTATTAATAATTTAGTTTCTAATACTTCATTTGATAAGCAGACAATTGCTAATCAAAAAACTATTAATGATAATATCCCTGTTGTTAATGAACCTGAAGCACCTCAGGTGGCACCCCCAGGGCGTTCTGACCTAACTGAAATTACTTCTCCTATGGTAGGGACATTTTATAGGGCTGCAGCGCCTGGAGAGGAGCCATTTGTCGAAGTAGGAAATAACGTTAAGGTCGGTCAAACTATTTGTATTTTGGAAGCAATGAAGTTAATGAATGAAATTGAATCTGAATTTAATGCTGAAATTGTAGAGATTCTCGTTGAAAATGGAACACCAGTTGAATTTGGTCAAGTTTTAATGCGTGTTAAGCAGTCTTGAATTGTTTGTCATCTCTACGGCAGCCTTAATAGCCTCAATCATGCTTTGAGATTGAGCAATTCCTTTGCCAGCAATATCAAATCCCGTTCCATGATCTGGAGATGTTCTTATAAATGGTAAACCGATTGTGGTATTTACTGAGTAATTCAGAGCTATCACTTTCATTGGTATTAAACCTTGATCATGATACATAGCAAGAATGCCATCATGTTTTTCAGCATTTTTGTTATTCCATGCTTTTACCGAAGAATTCCAGCAACTATCTGGTGATAAAGGGCCAAATAATTTAATATCTTTATTCTTCTCATTCCACGTAATTAATGCATTATTGAGCCAATCCTTTTCTTCATGACCTAAAAGACCTTCTTCACCAGCATGAGGGTTTAATCCTGCGACTTTTAAAGTAGGTTTATCAGTATAGGTATTGCAAAAATCTTTGAAAAGATCCAATTTAGAGTGGATTAATTCTGTAGTTAATTTCTTGGGAACCTCAGAGAGAGATATGTGGGTTGTAGCTAGTAAAGTATTAAATCTCCAACCCGTAATTGGTGATTTTGCTGTAAATAACATTCCAACGTTTTTTACTCCACATGCTTTTGCTAATACTTCAGTTTGACCAGAGAAGTGATGACCTGCCAGAGACCAAGATTTCTTGCAAATTGGTCCAGTTACAAGTGCTGAATTCGGATATTGTTTTACAATTTCTATTGCTTTTGTTAAATATTGGAAACTTGAATTACCGTAACTTGATTTTGGATCATTATCTAATGAAGAAATTTCGAGATCGTGTATCTTGAAATTTTTTGGATTTGCAAGGTTTTCTAATCCTAATGATCTAAAGTATTCGTATGTATTTTGTAGATTTTTTTTTGATCCAACTAATATAAAATCAATATTTCTTGGTATCTGATTAGAATAAAGTGCTTTTAAAATTATTTCAGGTCCAATACCTGACTCATCTCCAATGCTTAATACTACCTTCAATATTTTGTTTGTATTTTGAAAATTCATAAAAAGGTTTAATTTATTTTTAACTGTTTAGATAGCAATTTTTTAAGCCTAATTTATAGTTTTTATAAATTAGTTTATATCCGAGTGTTTCGCATAATAGTTTGTTGGAAACTCTTCTATTTTCCATCCAAAAAGATTGAGCGATGGGAGATAATTCATCTTTTACATCTTCAAATAATATTGGCTTTGGCATTTTTAAACCAAGTAAATCGTAGCAATATTGAATAACTTCTAACTGCGAACAGGGTTCATCATCTGCAATATTAATGATTTGGTGAAATTTTAAATAATCCCTATTTTGTAATAAAAAAATTACCGCATTTGTTATATCAGCAACATGAACTCTTGAAAATACTTGAGCTTTTTTTAAAATTACTCGAATTTTTTGATTTTTGATTGCTTCAAACGTAGATCTTCCAGGTCCATAGATACCAGGCAATCTAAAAATTTGCACGGGCAAACTAGATTCAATCCATTTTTTTTCGCAATTTAATCTATTAAAACTTCTTTTTTGAAAAGGATTAGGCTGATCTATCTCAGAAACCCAACCACCCTCAGTATTTCCATATACTCCTGTGGTGGATAAATATCCAACCCATTCAAGTGGTAAATCTTGTAGTTTATTTTGAAGGCTTTCTAATACTGGATCATTACCATTTTTGTCAGGAGGAATGCAACTAAGAATATGCGTTACTCCATCAAAAATTCTTTTATCAGGAATAACACCGTTTTCACTATTGAAAATGAAACTATTTGGATCTTTTCTCGCAGATCTTGAGCTTGTTAAAACAGTGCAACCGAATTTTCTAATAGTTTTTGCAAAATAACTCCCGCTGAAACCACACCCCAAGACTAAAAATTTTTTTTTATTTCCGAGTAAACTTGCAGGCTTTTTCATTTTGAGTTAAAGTAGTACATATGTATTAATTAATGATGAAGGCAGCTTTTGAGCCCGATTTAAAATCAAAAACTCTCTGTATTAGAAAAAGTTACTCCCGTCTTGCAGAGAAAGAAGTAAGTTTAGTTAATTCTAAATTCTACCAAAAGTTATTTGTCTTTCTTATTTCATTTTCGACAATTTTAATATTCCCAGAATTACCAAGAGAATTGGAAAATATATGTGAGAGTTACAACTCTAGAAAAATATGTAATGTTTGGTAGTCAAGCTGCTTTATATTTTGATTCATCTTTTATGTAATTTTTATTTACTTTAAAATTAGGATTAGCCCATTGTAGTAATCTAATAGCTAATCTCAAATCTCCTTCTAACCAAGCTCTTATAGCCATTGCTCTTCGGGGATCATAAAATTTTTGCCTTCTATACCAATACAAAGCATTTTCATCTGATTTATCCCCATTACAGGAAAGACATGCAGGAACACAGTTTTCTGTTGTACTTAAGCCTCCTTGGCTTCGTGGTATTACATGATCAATAGATTCTGATGGTTTTCCGCAATATATACAACTTTTTCCTGTGAACCTATGAATAGATTTTCGCCATTGTCTAAATCTGAACTTAGGACATAAATCCTCTAAAAACACCGCATCATTAATATGCATTCAGAATATTTAGTTAAATAAATAATCGCTTGAATATATTAAAAGTCAATATTTATTTATGTTTTCTAGTCTAAATTTGGCAGTTAAAATGGGATTTAGTGTGTTTAGATACAAAATATAATTAAACAAATTTAGCAAAAATTATTATCTTTCTGAAATCCATATTAATAACTATATCTATCAAGTGTTTCATCAGTAAATTTTTCATAAATTTCTTCATTAGCTTCTTCTAATTCTTTTTCTAATTTTTTTCTTTTCTGTTTATCTTCTTTTTCTAAATCTCTTATTAGTTTTCTATTTGGATGAAGATTATCTAAATATTCAATGCAATAACTAAATTTTTCTTTTTCTCTAATAACTGTTTCAGTAATTTGTTGTGCTGCATTTTTAGGTGAAACTTTGAAAAATCCTTCCTTTTGTTTTTTTATATATGTGTAAGCTGCATTCCAACTACTTTCATGGTCATTTCCGCCATCTCTCATAGTACAAAAAATTTCTGCTCCAAATGCACTTGCATTTACTTTTGACGTAGTAAGGGTTAGTGGAGTAAAAATCCCCAACACAAATAATAGTAGTTTTTTTTTCTTAAATCTTTGCATAGCCTTTGATCTTCTATTTAAAAATATCTTTTATTGTGAATATGTCTACAGAAATTTAAGATTTAATTACTCCAAATATATTCAAGCATTTGACAACTAAAGGGAGAATTAAAAGCACAGTAATCAATCTTACTGCGTGTAGAGTTGCTACAGCAGCCCCTACTCCGTATTCAGACCCTACAAGACTCATTCCGCTAATTCCTCCTGGTGCCGCTCCTAGAATTGTTGTTATTACATCTATATTTAGTAATCTGCTCGCCCATAATCCAATTGCCAATCCTGTAGTAACTAAAGTAAAAGTTATTAATATGGCTGGCCTCCATAAATTTTGAATATCAACTAATGAATCTTTTGATAATGATGTACCAATGACTGTTCCAATTCCAATTTCTAAAATTGTTCTTGTGCCGATTGGCCACTCTGCTATGTCAACTTTTCCACTGACGCTAAGTATGCTTGCGCCTATTAAAGCACCTGCAAGAGGAGCCGCAGGAATACCAGTTTTTAGAGCTAAAGCTCCAAAAATAAAGCCTGCGATTATGTAATAGATTAAATTTATGTAAGGCATAAATTTGAAGGATGTTTGAATATAATATTAGAAAAATTTGTTTTTGTTTAAATTTATACTCAAATTATATTTTTAGTTTCCTCTCGTAATGTCCCCTTTTATTGGCATAATATTAACTAAAGCATGAATTTTTATGTCTTCACAAATTTCATATAAAGATAGTAAAAACCGCGTAAAGAAAAAATTATCTTTTTTTGAGGGTGGTCACCAACTTGAAAAATTAGAGTTTGCCCTTGCAATAGCACAAACCAAAGGTGACGAAAAAAAATCAATTGTTCTTAGAAAAAAGATTGTTGAATTAGGCGGAAATGTTGAAGAGCCAGGCACTTAACTTAATTTCTATCAAGATATTTTGATACTTCAACTAAAGACTCACCAGCTTGTTGGGCCGTAATTTTACCGAGCTCTAAAAGTGTATTACTTATAGCAGAAACTACCGTGATAATATCTCTGTCATTAACATAACCTAAATGTCCGACTCTAAATATTTTCCCCTTCAAATGATCCTGACCACCAGCAAGTAAAATATCGAAATTATTCTTTATCTTTTTTCTAAATTCTTCAGCGTCCATTCCTTCGGTTTTTATTGCAGTAATTGAAGGGCTTAAATGTTTTTCATCTGCAAATAATTTTAGATTTAAAGCCTTTACAGCATTGCTCATTGCTAATTTATGTTTATTGTGTCTGAAGAAAATGTTATCTAAGCCTTCTTCACGCATCATTTTTAAAGCCTCATCTAGAGCAAAAACCAAATTAACTGCTGGAGTATATGGATTACTGTTACTTAAAAGACTCTTTCTGTAGGATTTTAAATTTAAATAAAATTTTGGTAGATTAGATTTTTCTGCAGCTTCCCATGCTTTTTGGCTCATTGAAATAAAGCTAAGGCCTGGCGGAATCATGTACCCCTTTTGTGAGCCTGAAGCAACGATATCTAAGCTCCATTCATCTACTGGAACATTGCAAGCCCCAAGACTTGTGACGCAGTCAACAATTGATAATGCGGTGTTGTGTTCGCGAATATATGAACTTATAGTTTCTAGATCATTAATTACTCCTGTTGATGTTTCGGAATGAGTTAAAATAACAGCTTTTATTTCTTTTTGCTTATCTTCTTCTAATATCTTTTTGAATTCTTCTGGATCAAGTGAAGTACCCCATTCGGAATCAATTTTTATTACTTCTAAACCAAATTCCTTAGCAACTTTTACCCATCTTTCGCCAAATTTTCCATTTTCTCCACAAATTACTTTATCACCTCTACTTAAGGTATTTATTATTCCAGCCTCCATAGCGGCGGTCCCACTACCAGTGATTGTTAGAACATCATTTTGAGTTTGATGAAGCCACTGTAAATTTTTAGTAGTACTCTCTACCAGATCTTGAAATTCCTTACTGCGATGGCCTATTGGATGCTTACTTAATGCTTGTAAAACTTTTTCTGGAACTGGTGTGGGTCCAGGAATCATCAATGATAATTTTTGTTGTATGGCCACTTTTTGTTAAATAGGTCATTCTTAGATTAGTTCTCATTATATATTTTTCAATTACTTGATTTGAAAAAAGGATTTTCTTTACCTTTGTGGGTTGCTGGAGCTGCTAGGTCAGCATTAAAAAAACTAGTAGGGTTACCATTTGAGAATTATGAACTTATAAAAATTCCTAATGAAAAAAAAGAAATAAAAATCGAGATTCATTCCGTTGGCTTACTTAACGAAGATTCGAGAGCATTGGGAATTACCTTTGCAAAGTCAAGCTTAGATCTTGACATTACACAAAACTTAGAAATATGGACTATAGCCTCTTTAGAAAAAATTTCTTTTAATAATCCTGCTCAAACAATTCCAATTAATATAATTGCAGGATCTGGTGTAGGTATAAAAGAAGATACATCAGAGATATGCATTTCTAATTTTGCTAAAGAAGTTTTATATAAAAATTTATTAGATATTATTCCTGCGGGCTTTAATTTGAAATTAGAAATCATTTTCCCAAAGGGAGAATTTTTAGCTGAAAGAACTAGTAATAAGTCATTTGGTATTGTTCATGGATTATCCATTATTGGTACTTCTGCTGAGACTTATTCGAGTGCTTCCCCTGATCAATTAGAAGAGGCTAAAACTCATCTAGCAAAGTTAATTCTAAATGATTGTAAAGGGGAAGTAGTTTTTGTTATTGGTGAAAATGGGTTAAATTTAGCCAAAACTTATGATGTGAATTTGCCAATTATCAAAATTGGAAATTGGATAGGACCCTTATTAGTTGATGCTGCGATAAAAAAAGTTAAAACTGTAATTCTTTTTGGTTATCACGGAAAATTAATTAAATTAGCAGGTGGTATTTTTCATACACATAATCATTTAGCTGACGGAAGAATTGAGATTCTTGTTTATTTGGCTGTTCAAGAAAAGGTCCCACCTGAAATAATAGTTGAATTATCTCAGTTAAATAATATTGAGGATGCTTTACTAGTTCTTGAAAGATTTAATCAATCTTTAGCTGATAAATTATTCAAGAATTTATCAAATATGATCGAAATGCGTTCTTTTGCCTATGTTAATAGGTATGTAAAAACTGATATGGAAATCGCATCAATCATTTTTGATAGAAAGAGAAAAATTAGATGGGCTGGAACTAACGGTAATAAGTATATTTCTTATTTTCAATGAGATTAATTTTGTCATTGATTATGCTTTTGTAAATAAATTAAGCTAACTTTTATACATGAGTCAAATATCTTTAAAAAAAGAACGAGATCCTTCAATATTAATCTTAGATTTCGGATCTCAATATTCTGAATTGATTGCAAGAAGAATTAGAGAAACTAATGTTTTTTCCCTTGTAGTAAGTAATTGTATTTCAATTGAAGAAATTAATGATATTAATCCTAAAGGGATCATTTTGAGTGGAGGCCCAAATTCTGTATATGAACAAAATGCTCCTAAATGTGACAAAAAAATTTTTAATTTAGGAATTCCTATTCTTGGAATATGTTACGGAATGCAATTAATGGTCAAAGAACTTGGAGGATCTGTTATTTCAGCCACCAAAAAAGCTGAATATGGTAGAGCACCAATAAATATAGATCAAGAATCTGCTCTCCTTTTTGATGTAGAAGATAAATCTATAATGTGGATGAGTCATGGCGATTCAATTAGTTGTTTGCCTGATGGATTTAGTAAAATAGCTCATACCGAGAACACACTACATGCAGCAATTTCAAATGATGTAAAGAAATTATTTGGCGTACAATTTCATCCTGAAGTTATTCATTCAGAGTTTGGGATGACGCTAATTAAAAATTTTGTTTATAAAATTTCTTGTTGTGAGGCTGATTGGACAACCGAAACCTACATAGAGGAAACTATTCCCAGAATAAAAGAGCAAGTTGGCAATAAAAAAGTTTTGCTTGCCTTATCAGGAGGAGTTGATTCTTCAACTCTTGCTTTTCTTCTTAATAAAGCAATTGGAAATCAGCTTACATGCATGTTTATAGATCAAGGTTTCATGAGAAAAGGTGAACCGGAATTTTTAATGAATTTTTTCGATAAGAAATTTCACATTAAAGTTCAATACATTAATGCAAGGGAAAGGTTTATAGGTAAATTAAAAGGGATTACTGATCCAGAACAAAAAAGGAAAATTATTGGTGAAGAATTTATTAGAGTATTTGAAGAAGAAAGCAATAGATTGGGACCTTTTCAGTATTTAGCTCAAGGTACTCTTTATCCTGATGTAATTGAAAGTGCTGGCACTAATATTGATCCTAAGACAGGTGAAAGAATAGCTGTAAAAATAAAGAGTCATCATAATGTGGGAGGATTGCCAAAAGATTTACAATTTAAATTAGTTGAGCCATTAAGAAAACTTTTTAAGGATGAAGTCCGAAAAGTTGGAGCTGCTTTAGGTTTGCCGGATGAAATTATAAAAAGGCATCCATTTCCAGGACCAGGATTAGCTATAAGAATTTTGGGAGAGGTGAATAATGAAAAACTTGATTGTTTAAGAGATGCAGACTGGATAGTAAGAGACGAAATTAAACAAGCAGGCCTTTACAATGATATTTGGCAAGCTTTTGCAGTACTGTTACCTGTAAAAACTGTAGGAGTAATGGGTGATAAAAGGACTTATGCATGGCCAATAGTTTTACGTTGTGTATCTAGTGAAGATGGTATGACAGCCGATTGGTCAAAAATTCCTTTTCAAATTTTGGAGAGGATTGCAAATAGAATCGTAAATGAAGTAAGTTCAGTTAATAGAGTTGTTTATGATATTACCAGCAAACCTCCTGGAACTATTGAGTGGGAGTAAGTGAATAAGTTTTCTAAGAAATTTAAGACTTTTATTTAAGTAAAAAAATATATTAAATGATGGATTAATCGTAATGAGTGAAATTATCAAATTAAGTCGAACTACTGTTGAGAAATATCTTAGTTGTCCAAGATGTTGTGTACTTGATAAAAAATATCAAATAAAACCACCATCATTACCATTTACTTTAAATATTGCTGTAGATAATTTATGTAAAAATGAATTTGATTATTACAGGAAAATTCAGGAGCCGCATCCTTTATTTATTGAATATGGTCTCGATGCTGTTCCCTTTAAACACAAAGATTTAGAACGTTGGAGAAGTAATTTTCAAGGGATTAGATATAAGTCAATTGAACATAATTATGATTTTGGTGGAGCTGTAGATGATATTTGGCAGAAAAAAAATGGTGACCTCATTATTATTGATGTAAAAGCAACATCTAGAAATAATTTTGATTGGTATGAAACTTTTAATAAATACGAATATGCAAAAGCTTATAAGAGGCAATTAGAAATGTATCAGTGGTTATTTAAAAAAAACGGTTTTCAAGTGGCTGAAGAAGCTTATCTTTTATATTTCAATGGAAAGAAAAATGAACAGTTATTTAATAAACAATTAAATTTTGATGTTCATCTAATTAAATTGGATTGTTCTACTTCATGGGTAGAAAATAAGATAATTGATACAGTTAATTTATTACGTTCGGATGTTTTTCCAAAACCTTCCTTAAATTGCGAATACTGTAATTATTTAAAGAAGCGTTGGCAGTTATCAATAACTTAATATTCATGGGATAATTTTTTATATTTCTGGAAAAATAGTCAATAAAAGATAATCTTTAATTAGATTACTAATTTAGACTTTTGATAAAATTGAAAAATTCTGAAAGAAAGATAACTAATCATCTTCAACAAGATGTAGTCAAAGTATCTGGTAAAACAATTTTTATTAATCCTTTTCTATATTGGCGGAGATTTGACGAAAACACTAATAGATGGCTTAGAGAGCCTGGTCAAATGTCAGAGGATCAAATTTCACCAAACAGAAACCGTTTTTATCCAGAAATAGAGTGGGCTGATTTAAGTCATGAGCAAAAGCTCATAAAAGATGCAACTGTTGAGATGTTTTTAAAAACTATTGAATTAATAAGTACATTTCATCCTTATCTTAGTTCCGGACAATTATTAGAAGTTGAGAGAAAAATGGCAATTATAAAAAAGATTCCTTTCGAAAAGTGGGTAACAAAATCTTTCGCCAAAAAAGCGCGATTATTAGAAAATGAAAAAAGAAAATTTCAAAGAGAAAGATTTTTTAGTAGCTGGAGGGAATGGTTTAGCCTTGTAAATACTCAACAAGCAATTATGCCGTTAATTGTCACAATATTTATTTCTTCATTTATTGGATGGTCTTTAGGGATATCAAAGAATAGTTGTAATCCTTATTTTGAACAAAATATAGATCAATTAAATTAATTTGTTTTTGATATTTTTAAGTATCTAAGTTAATATAATTTTGAAAAAATAAATTTCTTATTTAAAATTATTTAAGTTGGAATCATTGCTTAAAAAAGTAAAAATTTTATGAGTGAAAATTTGAATTCAAATGATATTGATAAGGATGAGTTTAATGTGAATACTGAAGATGATTATAAAGATTTAATCATAAAACTTAAGGAAATAAAATCAGCTATTGCTTTATTGGAAAAAACAATATTTAAATAAAATTTATATTTTTGATAAAAACAAGTCCTAACAAAAAACTTTTTTCATTAAAAAGACAACCTTTAGTATTATTTATTTTTTCTTCTGTTTCGTTTTTATTGATACTATTTAGATTAATTTTTTTACAACTTTTAAATTATGAATCTTTTAGTAAGATGTCAGATGAGAATAGGATCAGACTTATTGCTTCACAGCCAATACGCGGCAGAATACTAGATAAAAATGGTTATGTTTTAGCAGATAGTAGAGTGAAATATTCTTTAATTATAAGGCCTCAATCTGTTAATAAAAATAATTGGAAAAAAACTAAATCAAGAATTTCTAACTTGTTAAATATTGACAGTAATGTAATTCAAAAAAAATATACTAATGGTTTAAAAAATCAAAAACTTTCAGTAGCTATTCTTGATGATTTAAATGTAG
Source organism: uncultured Prochlorococcus sp. (assembly GCA_902591865.1). Lineage (GTDB taxonomy): Bacteria > Cyanobacteriota > Cyanobacteriia > PCC-6307 > Cyanobiaceae > Prochlorococcus_A. The sequence continues at coordinate 45,214 of CACJCK010000004.1, read as the reverse complement.
ATCAATTAATAAAGTTCAAGGAAAATGAAGGTAATTTAATTGGTTTTGAAATAGCTACCAAATTAATTAGAAATTATCCTTATAAATCCCTTGCTGCTCATGTAATTGGTTATACTCAGCCAATTACCGAATCAGAATATAAATTCTTAGCTAAGAAGGGTTATAAATTAAATGACTTAATAGGAAGAACAGGGATTGAATATGTTTACGAAGATTTTATTAGAGGTGAATGGGGTGGAGAAATGGTTGAAGTAAATTCATTAGGAAAATTTCAAAGATCATTAGGTATAAAGCCTCCAGTACGAGGTAATGATGTTGAACTAACAATCGACCTCAATTTGCAATTAGTTGCTGAGGAAGTTCTTAAAGACAAAAAAGCTGGAGCGATAGTAGTCATGGATCCAAGAGATGGTGCAATAAGAGCGATGGTAAGCAGGCCTAATTTTGATTTGAATTTTTTTTCAAAGGATTTTAAGTCTGAAAAAGAATACAATAATATATTTAATTCTCCTGAAAAACCTCTTTTTAATAGAGCATTAAATGCTTATGATCCAGGAAGTGTTTGGAAAATTGTAACTGCTTTAGCCGGCTTGGAAAGTGGAAAATACCCTAGAAATACTATTTTAGATACGAAACCATGTATAACTTATGGGAGTCAATGTTTTAGAGAGCACAATGATTTAGGCTTTGGGGCAATAGGTTACGAAGATGCTTTAAGAGTTTCTAGCAATACATTTTTTTATCAAGTAGGTTATGGAGTAGGAGTCGATGAAATTCATAGGGTCGCTCGAAAGCTTGGTTTTAATTCTTTATCTGGAATTGAAATTTCTGAACAAGAAAATATAGGATTAGTAGCTAGTAGTAAATGGGCTAAAGAAGGTAGAGGATGGGGTCAACCAGGAAAAACCCCTTGGGTCCCAGAAGATATTGCGAGCATGTCTATTGGACAATTTGTCGTTCAAGTAACTCCTATTCAATTAGCTAGAGCATATGCAGCAATTGCTAATGGAGGTTATCTAGTTACTCCACATTTGACTAAAAAAGATGTAGACAGTTTTTTCGATAAAAAACGTATTCCAATTGACATTGATCCACAAAATATTCAATTGATAAAAAGTGGTCTTAGGAAAGTAATAGAGTCTGGCACAGGAGTATCAATTAGTTTTGGTGTTTCAAATTTACCTCCAGTGTCAGGTAAAACAGGAACTGCTGAAGATGGTGAAGGTGGCTTAGATCACGCTTGGTTTGTTTGCTTTACTCCCTTTGAAAATAGCGAATTACTTGTAGTTGCTTTCGCACAAAATACTCCTGGTGGGGGATCTGTTCATGCATTGCCTATGGCTAGAGAAATTTTAAAAGCTTGGAACGAAAAAAAATGAAATTTTATATGGTTTTAAATGTTTATGTTTTTAATTTTTTCATTTGTAAAAGTCTTTGAATAATATCTTCAATAGTTTTTGTATCTATAGCTTTACTATATGAGGATAAAAGTTGTCTCCCTAATACTTGACTTCCTAAATGGACTAATTGAATGCGTAATGAGGTCAGCAGTTCTAACCCTATGCCACCAGAAAATGTTGCAATTGCAATCGGTTGACCATTAAATAAATTCCTAAAGTCATCTCCCGAAATAGAAAGCCATGCTATGAAGTTAGAGAGAATGGGGGGTATAGATCCATTATATTCAGGTGCACAAATCACCCACCTTTCAATCTTGAAAAGCTTTTTTTTTAATTCGTTTATTTCATTTGGAATATTTTCTTTGCTATGAATTCTTGGATTAAATAATGGAATATTAAGAGTGGTAAGATCTAAAATTTCAGAACTTATTTTAAGTTCATTACTTTTTTCAAGGAATTTTTCAGAAAGTTCTAGATTTTTACCACAACTAGCAGTAATAATTATTAGATCTTTTGTTTCGGTCATAAATTAGATAAATAAATTTAGTAGTTGGCACCTGTTTTGCGGTGATGAACTGCCGTTAGGCTATCGGATTTTAGTATATTACCGTGTAGTACTTCGGCGTAAATTACCCAATGATCTCCACATTCCATCCTCTCTTTTACTGAAGCATCTAACCATGCAAGTGATTCAGGAATGATTATCTGTTCATTAGGAGTTAATTCAATATTTATTCCTTCAAATCTATCTGCTCCAGGTGCAAAGGGCTTGGTGAATTTTTTCAAAGGTTCTTTAAAATCTTTTTCACTAAGAATATTTAATGCGAATGAATCTCCTATTTGCAGAAGAGACTCTACTGATCTATCTTTTGCTACCGCAATACTTAACCCTGGCGGAGAAAAACTTGCTTGACTAACCCAAGATGCAAGCATAGCTCCTTTAATATTATTCTCATCTTTGCCTTTAGATGCTGTCAGGACGCAAAGTGAACCAATTACTCTTCCTAGAGCTTGTAGCTTTGGATCCGTTTTGCTTGTAATCATTCCAGTATCTGATTTTCTGGGTTTTTTCTTTGCTTTTTTTATAATTTTTCTTCCAAAGTGCGTTCCTATTTCCTCTAACTCTTTAATCTTTGGTTTATTTGGACTGAATTTAATCCTTATAGGGTCAAAACTAAACTTAAAACCACCGTCTTTTAATTTTGATTCAAGTAAATCTATAGCTTCGCCACTCCAGCCAAAACTGCCAAAAATTCCCACTGGCTTATCTCTGTTACCCTCTGCTAGCAATGTTCCTAGTGCACTAATTATTGGAGTTGGGGCGTGACCACCCAATGTGGGTGAGCCTATTAAATATCCATCAGCATTTTGGATAGATTTTACAAGTGCATCATTAGGTGTAAATTCACAATTAATACTTTCAACTTCTACAGAGGTTCTATTTATCCCTTTAGCCAATGCATCACCTATTGAGGCTGTGTTTCCATATGCACTTGCATATATCAGAGCGATCTTAGGATTATTTGTTGAGAGATTCTCTCCCCATCTTATGTAGTCATTTAAAAAGCTTTTTAAGCTGTATTCGATTGCGGGACCATGTAATGGTGCAATAGTTTTAATGTCATAATTTGCAATTTTTTCAGTAATTGATACTACTTGATTAGACATTGGTGCCATCAAGCAATCATAAAAATGTTTCCTATCAATTTCTGTACTAACTCGATTTGTTTCAGACCAATATTGAGATGCAATGTGTGCAGAGAAAATTTTTTCACTAAGAAGTATTTCTTGATTACGTTCATAAATTATCAGGCCACCAGGCCAACGTGCTGTTGGAATAGGAATTAACTCTAGTGAAATGTTATCTAATTCTAAATTAAGTTCTTTTTTGATTATGTTTATTTCAGGTAATGGAATTTCAATAAAGTTTTCTAAGGTAGGATTTTTTTGATTCCAAAGTTCGCTAATAAGTTTATAACCTGGATTAGAGCAAGTAATAGTTGTGTTTTGAAATTGGGTACTTAAATTTTTTATTGTTTCAATAATTTGGGGGTTAATATGACCAGAAATGAAGTTGATTTTATCTAATTTAAATTGATCGCAAAATCTAGAAATTAATTTATTAAATAAATTGAAATACTGCTTTTCAGGTGGATGAATAATAAAAAGTTCCTCATGACTTCTAATCAAAAAAGTATTAAAAGAAGTTCCTTTTTCAAGGTTAAATTCAAGTTCAAATCTTTCTTTATTTTGGTCTAGGAATCTTACACAAGAAAAATTTTCGGTAATTTGAAATTCTGATAAGTTTTGATTTTCTGCAAGTACCCCTATATTAGTATCTGTCATTTTAAAGACTTTTTTCTAATAGTGATTAGCAACTTTTCTGTGATGAACTGCTGTCTTGCATGATAAGTCAGAAACATTACCATTTTCAACAATTCCGTAAATTATCCAATGGTCTGGAGTCTCTAGTCTGGAACTAACTTTACAATCTAAAAAGGCGAGTGAATCTGAGAGAACTGGTCCGCCTTCAGCGATATTGCTGATTACATCTACATCTGCAAATCTATCGGCTCCAGGGGCAAATCTTTTTAAAAAATGTCTGAACATCTTTTGATAGTTATCTTCTCTCAAGATATTCACAACAAAACCTTTCCCAACTTGCATATATGATTCAATAGCTCTATCTTTTGCCACTGCAACTGTAATACCTGGTGGAGAAAAGCTTGCTTGACTAACCCAACTTGCGACCATTGCACTTTGTCTAAATGTCGAACCTTCCCCTTGGCTCGCTGTAACTACATATAATCCTCCACTTAATCTACCTAACGCTTTATCTAAATTTGAATCAAGGCTCTTCATAGAGGCAATATTCTTCTTTTTATTGATCAATTGACCCAAGTCAGTTCCAGCTTCTTCGAATTGTTGATAAACAATGGGATCTGGGATATTTTTAACTCTTAAAGGAAAAAAAGCTTCCTTTTGACCAAGTTCTCTTAATTTATTTGCTAAGGAATCTATTGGTTCATCATTTCCACCAAATGCATCATAGACAGCAGTAAATTGTTTCGGTTTTAGTGCTGCAAATAAAGTACCGAGAGATTCTTTTAATTCATTATCTGAGTCTACTGGCCATGTGGGAATGACTACTGCTTTTGATTCGGAAATCAAACTTGTTAATTCTTGCGGGTCAGAAGATCTTAAATCAATTAATTGAACCTGTGCATCCGCTTTACTTATTCCATGGGAGATCGCTTGACTTAGTCGATCACAATAACCATAGTCGCTTATATAGCAGACTGACACAAAATCATTACCTTTACTTTTATTGCTACTCCATTCTAGATATTTTCCTTTCCAAAAATTGACCTGATTATGGAGCAAAGGTCCATGACCAACAGCTATTGTTTTTAATGCAGGTAGCTTATCTATTCTTTTAATTGCCTGCAGAACGCTTCTAGCGTTTGGACCCATAAGGCAATCGTAATAAAAACGGAAATCATCGTATATTTCTTTTTGATCAGTGTCTAAAAATTCGTCAGAACAATAATGGAGTCCAAATGCATCGCATGTATAGAGAACATGTGTACTGTGATCATATGAAAATATGGTGTCTGGCCAATGTAAATTTGGTGCACTTATAAATTCAATATTATGTTCTAAACCGCTATTAGGATTAGTTCCTAGATTTAAAAATTCTCCACTCTTAACTTCTAGACTCTTAAAGGGAATATGTATTTGGTCTTCGATAAATTTAAGGGCTAATTTTGATCCAACTACTGTGATATCTTGGTTTAACTCTAAAAGGTTACCTATTAAACCAGAATGGTCAGGTTCTGTATGGCTTGTTATTAGATAATCAACCTCTTGGGGATTTACCTTTTTCAGTAATTCTTCAAACCATAATTCTTCGAACTTTGCGTGACTAGTATCAATAATTGCTATTTTTTCGCCTTTAATAATAAAGCTATTGTAAGTAGTTCCATTTCTTAAACCAAATTCAATATCAAATCTACTGCGATCCCAATCCAAAGATCTTATTGCACAAGAATCATCAGTAAAGATTTGAGATTGGACTGTCAACTTGTTATTTATTTGTGCCAATTTAGAATTACTTGTCTGGGCAGAGGCTATCATAGAATAAATCGCTCTATAGAATAACTTTAGTTATATAGAATATAGATCCGCGTGATTATTTTTGCGAAATAACCGAAATTACGCTTTTCCTTAATTTTTATTCTTCTTACTCTGGATAAATGACATCTCAACTAATTAAAAAAATAGTTACTGGGGATGAGATTAGAAATGCTTTTTTAAAATTTTATAGTGAAAAATTACATAAAATCATTCCAAGTGCATCTTTGATTCCAGATGATCCTACGGTTATGCTCACAATTGCTGGAATGCTACCTTTTAAACCAGTTTTTTTAGGTTTAAAAGAAAGACCATCAAAAAGGGCTACATCTAGCCAAAAGTGCATCAGAACAAACGATATAGAAAACGTTGGAGTTACAGCTAGACATCACACTTTTTTTGAAATGCTTGGAAATTTCTCTTTTGGAGATTATTTTAAACGAGAGGCTATTCATTGGGCTTGGGAATTAGTTACTAATATTTATCAACTTTCCGTTGAAAATATAATTGTGAGTGTTTTTCACGAAGATGAAGAGTCTGCAAAAATTTGGAGAGATGAAATTGGTATTCGTCCAGAAAGGATAGTAAAACTAGGTGAGGATGATAATTTTTGGTCGTCTGGCAAAACAGGTCCATGTGGACCTTGTTCAGAACTTTACTATGATTTTCATCCTGAAAAGGGTCTGCAGAATATTGATTTAGAAGATGGGGATCGTTTTATTGAATTTTATAATCTTGTTTTTATGCAATATAATCGTGATTCTGATGGAAAATTGACAGATTTAAAATTTAAAAATATTGATACAGGAATGGGTCTTGAAAGGATGGCTCAAATACTACAAAAAAAGCAAAATAATTATGAGACAGATTTAATTTTTCCTATTATTCAAAAAATTTGTGAGATTGCAAATATTGATTATTTTTCTTCAGATGATAAAAACAAAATTTCTTCAAAAATCATTGGAGATCATACAAGAGCTGTTATTCATTTAATTTCTGATGGAGTTGCAGCAAGTAATCTCGGCAGGGGATATATACTAAGAAGGCTTATTAGAAGAATGGTCAGACATGGGAGATTATTAGGAATAAAAAATGAATTTTTACCTCATATTGCTTCTGTCGGGATCAATTTAATGCAAAATAATTACCCTGATTTAAAAAATAATAATGATTTTATTTTGAATGAGATAAAAATTGAAGAAATAAGATTTAGGGAAACTCTTGAAAGAGGAGAGAAATTACTAGATGAGTTAATTTCTTCAGGGCAGAAATTAATTTCTGGTTTTAAAGCTTTCGAACTTTATGATACTTATGGATTTCCTTTAGAACTTACTGTAGAAATTGCTGAAGAAAATAGTATCAGTGTAGATGTAAAGGGTTTTGAAGAAGAAATGAATGCACAAAAAGAGAGAGCTAAAGCTGCTTCAAGTAATATTGATTTGACCTTAGAGGGATCATTAGAGCGAGAAATAGATCTTTTTAACAAAACTGTTTTTAATGGTTATGATTCACTTCTTTCGGAAGCTGAAATTAAGGGCATATTCTTGGATTCAACATTAGTTAAGCAAGCAAGTGAATGCCAGAAAGTTTTAATTGTTCTTGATCAGACAACTTTTTATGGAGAATCTGGCGGGCAAGTTGGTGATATTGGAACGATATTTTCAAAAGATGTAGAGGTATTGGTTGATAACGTTATTAGAAAGAAAAATGTTTTTTTACATTATGGAACGATCAAAAAAGGAATATTAACTATTGGACAAAAAGTTAAGACTAATGTTAGCTCCTCTAATAGAGCTAAGGCCGCTGCAAATCATACAGCTACTCATTTATTACAATCTGCACTTAAATCAGTTGTAAATGAAAGTGTTGGACAAAAAGGTTCATTAGTAGCCTTTAATAAATTACGATTTGACTTTAATTCTTCTAATCCTATTTCTAAAGATCAAATTTCTAAGATTGAGACTTTAGTTAACTCTTGGATTATGGAAAATCATGCCCTAGAAATAAAAAATATGTCCAAGAGTGAGGCTCTTGAAAAGGGTGCAGTCGCTATGTTTGGTGAAAAATATGATAATGAAGTGCGCGTTGTTAATGTACCAGGAGTTTCAATGGAACTTTGTGGTGGTACACATGTTAAAACTACATCCGAATTAGGCTCTTTCAAAATAATTAGTGAGGAAGGAATCTCAGCTGGAGTAAGAAGAATCGAAGCATTATCAGGTCAATCAGCATTAGACTATTTCAGTGATAGAAATGCTTTAGTAAATAAACTAAGTGATTTCTTAAAAGCAAATCCTAATCAACTTTTTGAAAGGGTAAATAATTTGCAAGCAGAGCTTATTAATAAAAATAAAGAGATACAAAAAATGAAAGATGAAATTGCATATTTTAAATACTCTTCTATAAAATCATCCGCAGAAATAGTAAATTCTTTTTCAATTTTAGTAAATCAGATTGATGGCTTAGATGGGAATTCTTTGCAATCCGCAGCACTTAATTTAACTTCTCATTTGGGAAATAAAGCAATAGTGATTCTTGGTGGAATACCAAATCCAGAAAATCGAAAGTTGTTATTTGTAGTTTCTTTATGTGATGATGCAGTAAAAATAGGATTGCATGCAGGTAAATTAATTAATGAGATTGCAAGAATTTGTTCGGGAGGTGGAGGAGGAAAGCCTAACTTTGCTCAAGCAGGTGCTAAAGATATTGATAAGTTAAGTGATGCTCTAGATTATGCTAAAAATTATTTGCAAAAAACATTAGATAGTTATTCTGATAAATAACTACTTTTTCTGAGACTAATTTCGATTTGATCCATTAATTTCCTTGCTTCTTCAATAGTCAATTTTTTTTGATCAATTGCTGATTCAGTATTAATTCTTATAGATTCAACCAAAGAAGCTGAACTGTAATCTAATAATTGTAAAATTTCAGATTTACTGTCCTCTTTAATAATATTTTTGACCTTATATGAATTATCTTGATTTATATCTATATGAACAACGTTTGTACTGCCAAATAAATTGTGCAAGTTTCCTAATGCTTCTTGATAGGCTCCAGTCATAAAAATTCCAATTAGATAATCTTTATCTTCCTCTAGCTTATGTAAATTTAGTAATGATTGAATTTTTCCATCATCAATAAAATTATTTAGTTTCCCATCTGAATCACAAGTTAAATCTGCAAAGTTGCCTTTGCAGAACGGCTCCTCTAAGTGCCTATGTATTGGTACTATTGGGAAAATCTGATTTATTGCCCAGCTATCGGGAATGGATTTAAAGATAGATAAATTTGCATAATAAGTTGATGCAAGTGTTTCTGTAATTTCAGATAAATCAGGGTGATTGATTTCATCATTATTAAGGTTATTAGAAATTTCTTTTGCGCAAGCCCAAGTAAGTTCTTCTGCATAAGCTCTTTCTGCTAAACTTAAGAATCCTAATCTAAAAGCAACTAAGCAATCTTCTTTAAACTTTTTTGCATCATTCCATAATTCAATTATTTGAGATAAATTTATTTTTTTATTTTTAAGTTTTTTTAATTCAGAGAAAGTTTCAAATAAATTTGAAATTATTAATTGTCGATTTTTTTTATTAAAAATTTTTAGTTTTGAGCTGACATGGCTTGTTCCTAAGACATTAAAAATTAACACTGAACAATGACTAATTATTGCTCTTCCACTTTCTGAGATTATGGTTGGATGCTTGATATTATTTAATTCGCATGAATCCCTAATAGTTGCAATTACATCGTTAGCATAATTTTGAAGAGAATAATTAGTAGAGGTGTTGGAGGAGGTTTTAGTTCCATCAAAATCTATTCCTAATCCTCCTCCAACGTCGATATATTGCATTGGGGCTCCTAGTTTGCATAGTTCAACATATATTTGACTAGCTTCTTGTAATGCGTCTTTGATCACAGCAATATCACTTATTTGACTTCCTATATGAAAATGAAGCAATTTCATTTCGTTGATAAGATTTGCTTCTTTTAGTTCTTTTATTGTCGACATAATTTCTGGGATTGATAATCCAAATTTGGAATTATCTCCAATAGATTTACCCCACCTACCACTACTTTTACTTGATAACTTTGCTCTAATTCCTATCAATGGAGTCGTCTTAAGTTCTTGAACTGCTTGAATAATTCTTTTTACTTCATCTGGTTGTTCAATAACTATTATTGGATTTTTGCCGAGTTTTCTGGCCAAAGTAGCAATCTCAATATATTTTTTATCTTTATATCCATTGCATATCAATAATGAATTTTGGTTTTCCAGAAGTGCAAGGCCAATTAATAGTTCTGATTTACTTCCAACTTCTAAACCAAAATTCCATTGGCTACCAAACTCTATTATCTTTTCTAGGACATTTTTCTGTTGATTACATTTGACAGGAAAAACGCCTTGATAAATGTTCTTATATTTATAGGTTTTTATTGCTTTTAAAAAAGAGTCATGTAATGCATTTATGCGATCTTTCAAGATATCATTAAATCTTATGATTAATGGAGGATTTATTTCTCTACTTTTAAGTTCATTGACAAGCTTAAAAAGATCAATCTTATTTTCAGATTTTATATCTTTAGTTACTGATATATTTCCTTTGGAATTTATAGAAAAATATTTATCTCCCCATTTGTCTAAGTTATAAGTCGAAATACTATCTTCAATAGTCCAAATATTCTTTAATTTTTTCGGCTCAAAATTGGTCAATTTATTTCTTAGTGATTAATAAATGTTTTTGAAAATAACTCAAAGAATATCTTTTATTTTAATGATTACTTGCCAAGTTACCACCCAAAAGTTGAATATACATAGAGTGATTATTAACTAAATGACCAAAGAGAGAACCTTTATTGCAATTAAACCAGATGGAGTTCAAAGAGGATATGTTGCTGAGATTATTGGCAGATTTGAAAAAAAAGGATTTAAATTGGTTGGATTAAAGCAATTAATTCCTTCAAAAGAACTTGCTCAAAATCATTATGGAGTACATAGAGAAAGACCCTTTTTTGGTGATTTAGTAGACTTTATTTCAAGTGGTCCTGTTGTAGCAATGGTCTGGGAAGGCGAAGGAGTAATTTTGAGTGCTAGAAAATTAATAGGTGCAACAAAACCGCTGGAAGCAGAGCCTGGAACAATTAGAGGTGATTTAGCTATTGATATTGGGAGGAATATTATTCATGGTTCTGATGGAGAAGATACAGCAAAATTTGAAATTGATCTATGGTTTAACGAAGAGGAATTATGTGAGTGGGAAACTTCTGATTCGAAATGGCGATCTGAAAATTAAAATTTAAATCGCAAATCTATCTAAACTAAATTTTTCTAAAAAGCTTTTTTCTATTTCTCTGAGATTTTTATTTTGAATTATTTTTAAAAGAAGATCACTTGTTATTGCAGAAAATAAAACTCCATTTCTGTAATGTCCTGTAGCTATAAAAAGATTTTCAATTTTTGATTTTCCAATTATTGGCTTAAGATCTGGTGTGCAAGGTCTAAATCCCCACCAATGTTCCATTTGTGGCCAATTAATAGCTTCTGGCAATAAGGAGCAAATGCCTTCTTGCAGTTGTTTTATTCCATTAGGAGTATTACCCTGATTAAATTTTGAATCTTTTTCAACTGTCGCTCCAACTATAATAAGTCCATCATCACGGGGAACTAGATAAGTTTTTGGACCAAAAATAACTCTTTTCAAAAAATTCGTTGGCCCTTGTATCGATAGCATTTGTCCCTTTACCGGAAAGACTGGAATCTTATTAAAAATTTTTTTACTCCAAGCACCGCTGCATATAATTGCTTTTTCGCAGTTAATTTTTTTTATTTCTCCAGTCGCACTCAAAACTGTTGCACCTGTAATTTTATTTTTTTCGAATGTCAAATCTTCTACTTCTGATCCTTCTTGAAATTCGACTCCGTGCAAGGAGCATGCTCTCTCAAGAGCACGCATCAATCTTCTTCGGTTATCTATTTGACCATCTTGTTCAAAAAGTAAACCATGTTTCCAAATAGAATTCATTCCATTAATTTCTATTTGAAGATCTTTGTGATTTAAATATTTTCCATATTCATAAGTGGGAAACTTTTCAAGATCTTCTTTGTTTTTAAAAGGGACTACTATCCCACATTTTTTTAAACCGCATTTAATATTACTATCTTGTTCAATACTTTTTATCCACTTTGGAATTAGACTTTGACTTTCTTGGCCAAATTTTAGTAATTCATCTTCGAGCCCTTCGGCATGAGTAGCTAACATTCCTGCAGCAACAAATCCAGCTGATTCATTTCTGTTTTTGCTTAAAACTAAAACTTTGAAGTTATTTCTAGAAAATTCATAAGCAATAGATAAACCTAAAAGTCCACCGCCAATGATTAATATTGAATTTTTGGTTTCTTGTGTCATTTAAAAATTAATATTTTTATTTGTGTTTTGGTCCTCTTTTCCTTTATATCCAATAATATTAATAAAGAGACTTTTGATAATGAACAATTTGGAATCTTGGGAAGCTGTGATTGGTTTGGAAACTCATGTACAGCTTAATACGAAAAGTAAAATATTCACATCTGCGTCAACAGCTTTTGGTGATGCACCCAATACGCATATAGATCCTATAGTTTGTGGGTTACCAGGAACTCTTCCAGTTTTGAATGAGACTGTTCTTGAGTATGCTGTAAAAACTTCGTTAGCATTAAATTTAAATGTTGCGGAACATTGTAAATTTGATAGAAAGCAATATTTTTATCCTGATCTGCCTAAAAATTATCAAATTTCACAATTTGATGAGCCACTAGCTGAAAATGGCTGGTTAGAGGTTGAAATAATTGAAAAGGACAAAGAACCTTATTTCAAAAAAATTGGTATAGAAAGGCTACATATGGAAGAAGATGCTGGAAAACTAGTCCATTCAGGAAGTGATAGATTAGCTGGCTCAAAGTATTCTTTAGTTGATTACAATCGTGCAGGAATAGCACTTTGTGAGATTGTAAGTAAACCAGATATTAGATCAGGTAAAGAGGCATCTGAATATGCTTCAGAGATTAGAAGAACAGTTAGATATCTTGGAGTATCAGACGGAAATATGCAAGAGGGTTCATTACGCTGTGATGTCAATATTTCAGTTAGAAAAGGACCCAATGCTCCTTTTGGTACCAAAGTGGAAATAAAAAATATGAATTCATTTTCTGCAATTCAAAAGGCTTGTGATTATGAAATAGCCAGACAAATAGAAGTTTATGAAAATGGAGGAAAAATTTTCCAAGAAACAAGGTTATGGGACGAAGCTAAGCAATTAACGAAAAGTATGAGATTAAAAGAAGGTAGCAGTGACTATAGATATTTTCCTGATCCTGACTTAGGTCCAATTGAAATAACAAAAGACCAACAAGAAATATGGTTTAAAGAACTACCAGAATTACCTTCAAAGAAAAGAAATAAATATGTAAGTGAATTTGGGTTGTCTGCATATGATGCAAGGGTAATTTCTGATGAAATAAGCATGGCAAACTTTTTTGAAGAAACAGTAGCAAGTGGTGCCGAGGCCAAATTAGCTTCAAATTGGGTAACAAGTGATATTGTGGGCTATTTAAAATCAAACAAACTAAGTTTTAGTGAATTAAAGCTTAGTCCTGAAAATCTTGCTGAAATGATTAGCATGATTTCAAAAAATATAATTAGTGGAAAAATTGCAAAAGAAATTTTACCTGAACTTATTAAAAAAAATATTTCTCCGAAAAAATTAGTAGAAGAAAAAGGTTTGGCAATGATATCTGATTCTTCAAGTATTTTACCAATAATTGATGAACTTATTAATGAACATCCAAATGAAGTTCAAGCATTTAAAAATGGCAAAACTAAGTTACTTGGTTTTTTTGTTGGTCAACTTATGAAAAGAACCAAAGGTAAAGCTGACCCTAAACTTGCAAATAAACTTCTTATGGAAAAATTGAATAGCTAAAGTTTAAAGAAGCTCTTTTATCGTATTGATCCATTTATTTTGATCATCCGAATTATCTAAAATAATATCTGAAAATTTTCTTTTTTCTTCAAAACTTAATTGAAGATTTATGGAGTCATAAGCTTCTTTTTCGCTAATTTTATCTCTTGTGATAAGTCTGTTTTTTTGTAGTTCTTTAGGACATTTAACTAACCATATTTCAGTGCAAATATCTTCAAATTTTGCTTCAAACAATAATGGAATAACCAATACTATAGTTTGATTATTTGAGTATTGGCTGCATTCTTCTATCATGCTTTCTTTAATTAAGGGGTGTAGCAGTTTTTCAATCCATTCCTTGCTTTCTGAATGTTTAAAAATAATGTTCCTTAAAAGTTTTCTGTTTATTTCCTTTTCTGAATTGCTCTTATAATCAATAATTTTATTTCCAAAATAATCTAAAATCTTCTCATATCCATATGTGTTTGGTTTGATTAATTCTCTTGAAAAATGATCTGCATCTAATATTGGTATATTTTTATGTTTTCTAATGTAATTAGTTATGGTTGTCTTCCCACTTGCAATACCTCCTGTTAAACCAATTCTTCTTTGGTTGTTTTTTGATTTTTGAAGAATATTCATATAATTAATAATAATCTAATTACTTAGTTTCTTTAGTATCAAAGAGTAGTTAGTATGAATTAAAATACCAAAAAGTTTGAGCCAGTTAGATTCCAATTGGTCGTTTGTTGATGACAGTAAGGTAACACCCAAAGGGTTTCTTTTCGCTGGGATATCTGCTGGATTAAAAGCTTCTAACAAAAAAGATTTAGCACTAATACTCGCTCCAAAAGGAAGCATTTTTAGTGGGATGTTTACCCAATCAATAGTCCGCGCTTCTTGTGTGGATATTTGTGAGGAAAGGATTAAAACAACTTCAGGTTTTATAAGAGCAATACTAATTAATTCTGGTCAAGCAAATGCATGTACAGGAAATCTCGGCATTCAACATTTTCAAATTGCTACAGGAAAGATTGCGGAACTTTTAGGAATAAAAGAAGAAGAAGTTTTAATGTGCTCAACTGGTGTGATTGGTGTTCCAATAAAAATAAATGATTTAGTAAAAAATTTACCGAATTTAGTTAGTCATTTAAAGAGTGATAATTTTCAAAATGCAGCAGAAGCAATTTTAACAACTGATTTGACTTTGAAAAAAGCGTCAATAGAGACGATTATTCAAGGTAGAAAAATAAAAATAGCAGGATTTGCAAAAGGCTCAGGAATGATTTACCCCAACATGGCTACAATGCTTGCTTTTCTAACCTGTGATGCGGGTATTCAAAAAGAAGAATGGGACAAAATGATTACTATTGCTGTTAAAAAATCTTTTAATGCAATATCAGTTGATGGAGAGACAAGTACAAATGATTCTTTTATTGGAATGAATGCAGGAGAGAAAATTGAAAAAAGGTTTTTTCCAATTATCCAACAAGGGATTGATATTGTATGTAAGAACTTGGCAAAAAATATTGCAAGGGATGGAGAGGGAGCAAATTGTTTATTAGAAGTTTTGGTTCAGGGAGCAAAAAATACAGATGATGCCATTATGCTCGCGAAATCTATTTGTAATTCTGCCTTGGTAAAAACTGCGATACATGGTTGTGATCCGAATTGGGGACGAATCATTTCTGCTGCAGGCAATTCTGGAGTTAAATTCAATTTTAATGACGTTGATTTGTTTATAGGTAATGCTCAGATTTTGGAAAAAGGCAAGTTAAATAAATATGATCCACAAAAAATCACAGACTATATTAAGTCCAAAATGAAAGGTAGATATTTAGTAGATGATATTGTAAAAATTATGATTAATCTAAATTCTGGTGAATCGAAAGGCACAGCTTGGGGGTGCGATCTTTCTAAAAAGTATGTTGAAATAAATAGCGAGTATACAACTTAGTGCAAATCCCTTGTGCTGTAAGGGGTCTTAGCGAATATATTTTTTATATAACACTAATAAAACACTAATCTTATCCTTGAGTATTATTGTTATGAATGACTTTTAACCTGTATGTTTTATCAACTCGGAATATACTAATTAAGTTTCAGTAAATCTAATGGTAGATATTCATTCATATAAAGAAACAGTATTGTTAAAGTTCCAATTACAGAGCCTATAAAACCTCCAAAAAAATTAACTAATAATCCAGATTGTCTAATTATTGTTTCTTCGTTTTTTTCTTCTTCAAAATTAGGTGAATCAACTACTTTTAAGCGCTGATTGGTTGTTGGTTGTTTAAGTTGTTGGTGTCGGATGAGGGCTTCGAAATCAGGCATGGAATTTGTGAGGCAATTGAACAATAAGCAGACCAGCCCGTCATTCGACGAGGATCTGATCTACCTAAATCGTCTACAGCTTCAAATACAGCATTGCCCGAGGCTTCTGCTTTATCGAATGCTGAAAGTAAGGGTATAAATGTATCAAAAACATACAAACCAAAATTTTCTAGAGCTGCTTTGGCTTGTTGCGCTGCTTTTTGCTGTCTAAAATCAACTTTTACTATTACTACTGCATGGTTAACTTTTAAGTTGCTTAATAAATTAGCTAGTTCAACAGTTAATTCAACTGATCTTGCTTTTGCAGTTGTAGGTAAGATAACTAAATCTGAACCATAAGCTAAGTGTTTAAGTTCTTCTTGATCACTGCTAGCTTGGCCATCAGTTATCACAATTTCTGATGATCTTGATGCTTTTGCAGCTGAACTGACGGGGAAAACTGGAAATGGAAGATTGCCTCTTGATGCGTACGCTAATGCAGATCTATTCTTGTCGGCATCGACGATGCAAACTTTTTTACCTTCAGAATGCCAAACACTAGCAAGGTGAACACTTGTGCAGGTCTTGGCCACACCTCCTTTTTGTCCGCAAACGGTAATAAACAATTTTTTATTTTTATTTCTTTTACTTTGGAGAAGAATTTCTTAATGTCAAGAGAAATTTATTTTAAATGCTTTAAAACTTATTTTTTGAAATATTTAAAGAGGTTAATATTATTAGATAACCTAATAAAGTTTCTTATTTAAATAGGCTAGTGAAGAAAAGAATTGGATTAGGTACTTGGTCTTGGGGGAATAAGCTTTTTTGGAATTACCAATCTACAAATGATGATGATTTACGTGAGACATATAATGAAGCGTTACGAAGAGGCTTTGATTTAATTGATACTGCAGATTCTTACGGTACTGGGAATCTTCAGGGTAGAAGTGAATTATTGATAGGCAAATTTTTATTAAATACTCCTTCATCAAAGAAAAAAAGAATTCAAATAGCAACAAAACTTGCACCTTATCCCTGGAGAATCGGTGACAGAGGTTTTAATAAACCTTTTTTGAACAGTTTAGAGAGACTTAATAATAAATTAGATATAGTTCAATTACATTGGTCAACTGCAAAATATAATCCTTGGCAGGAATTAGGCCTGTTGAATAATCTTTGCGATTTAAAAGATCAAGGCTTTGATTTTCAAATCGGCTTATCAAATATAGGTCCTCAAAGGTTAAAAAAATTAATTAATTTCTTGGCAAAAAGAGATCAAAGATTAAAAAGCGTTCAGATACAGTTTTCTTTACTTGCACCCAATTTAAAAAAACAATATCAGGTTAAAAAAATTTGCGAAGAAAATAATATTGATTTCTTTGCTTATAGTCCTTTGTCCTTTGGAATACTTTGTATTGATCCAGATAAAGAAGAAAATAAAGACAAAAGTTTTATGCGAAATACTTTATTTGCAAACTATAGAAAACCAACATATGAATTGCGGAGGTGTCTAAAAAGGATTGCGAATCAAAGATCAGTTTCCCAAGCCCAAGTAGCAATTAATTGGTGTTGTTATCAAGGAACTATTCCACTTGTTGGAATGCGAAAAAAATCTCAAGTTATAGATGTATCGAATGTATTCAAGTGGAATTTAAAAAAAAATGAATTTCAAGAACTTCAGGATGTTTCAAAAAATTGTTTAAAAAAAATGCCGAATAATCCTTTTTCGAGTAATTAAATTTTTAGCTTGATATTTTTTTATTTTTTTTTATTTGACAACCACTATTCCATAGTTCATTGGGAAATTTTTCACCAGTGAATCTAATAACTTTTGGTTTGAGATTTATTATCAAGTCATTTAGTTTTTAGATTCCATTTTGCAAGTTTGGATTTTTTAGATAAGCTAAATTAATTTAAAATTTATCTTCTGAGTATTTATACTTAAAAAATTATAAAAATTCTTTTTAATACAAGTAATTACAGCAATATTTACATACTAATAAATTATCTACTACAACTTCTTAGTTATTTAAAAAAGTGGAGTCCTTCCAGACTCCTCGTATCATTTGGTTGATAAGGCTGATATAACCCCATCTCCTTTAGGATCAAGCAGCAACTGGTGCTGTTTGACGGGAGAAACTAACTATTTTGTTAGCGTTTGTGTTTTTGCTCTAACCGAGCAGGCTTCAGTCACCTTCCTTATGCCCCGTCGAAACCATTACAACCCCAAATAGTGGAGTTGAGCGGAATCGAACCGCTGTCCGAAACATCGGTTGAGATCACCTAGTCCAATTGGACATTTATATTCTGACAGGCAAAATGGTTATTGAATAGTTTTTTTTATTAAGTTTTGTCGTATATGAATGTAGTGGCATCAACTCCGGAGGGATTAGAGAAATCATTAGCTGAAGAAATTTCAAACTTAGGCGGCTTTAATATCAATACTTATAAAAGATTTATTAATTTTGAATGTGATTTTGAAACTTTTTATAGAGTTCATTTCTATTCAAGATTGGCTTTTCGTTTTTATAGAGAAATTGCAAGTTTTAATTGCCATAACAAGCAATCTTTATATGAGGGGGTTAGAGATTCATTTGATTGGTTAAATTGGTTGCACTTTGATAAAACCTTTAATGTACAAGTGACTGGGAGAACATCTTCTTTAAGTCATACACATTTCACTGCTCTTGAAGTAAAAAATTCTATAACTGATTTACAAAAGGAAGTTTGGAATAAAAGATCAAATATTTCTATAGATAATCCTGATTTTATTATTCATCTGCATTTAAATAATAATAAAGCAATTCTCAGTCTTCAGAGCAGCTTAGAAAGCTTACACAAAAGAGGCTATAGACCAGCAATTGGAAATGCTCCATTAAAAGAAAATTTAGCTTCTGGATTGATAAATTTGACTCAATGGAATGGTAAAGTCCCATTAATAGATTTTATGTGTGGCTCAGGAACTTTTCTTATTGAGGCAGTAAACCAATTCCTTGGAGTTCCCATAAATTTTGATCAAGTATATCTTTTTGAGAATTGGTTGGACTTTAGGAAAGATATTTATCTTAATGAAAAAAATAAAGCAATAAATAAAATTATTAATTATGAAAAATTACCAACGATAATAGGCTGTGAAATTAATAAAAAGGTTTTTGAGCAGGCGAATGTAAACATATCATTGGCTGGACTCGAAAATTATATTGAACTTATAAATAATGATTTTTTAGAACTAAAATTAAGTTGCACACCTGGGATCATCATATGTAATCCTCCATATGGCAAAAAATTGGGCGATGAAAATGAATTGATTTGTTTATATGAACAAATGGGAATCTTTCTAAAGAATAATTTTTCAGGTTGGGAATTTTGGCTGCTAAGTGGAAATCCAAAACTAACAAAATATTTGAAAATGAAATCTTCATTAAAAATTCCTGTTAGTAATGGGGGGATAGATTGTAGATGGATAAAATATTTAATTAGGTAATTTATTTTTTGCCTAGAACGGCCCTTGTTGTCTTGCCTAAACCCTCTAATGTTTGAGGAAGGTATGGTCCTTTGGCTAATTTTCCTCCAAGCTTCAAACTTAAGCCTGCAAGAAATAAATCAAGAAATATTATTAGCAATAAATTATATTCAATATTCCAGTTATTGTAATTTTTTAGGAAAAGATAAAAAATAATATGGATGCAAATAAGTACTAATAATAGTAATGTGCTTCCAATTGCTAGAAATATTCCACCACTAATTAATCTTCTTTTTTCTCTATCTACTTCTTGAAGAGCTATTCTAACGTGCAAATCCATCACTGAACTTGCGATAGCTGAAATTCTAGCAGCTGTATTTGCAAAGTTTTTATTTTTGGGTTTTTCCATATTATTTTCTTCCACTGTTTAAGAGAGTTCCTATTAATAAACCAATACCAGCTGCAATAGCAATAGATAAGAGTGGTTTTTTTCTTATTGGAATTTCTATTTTTGGTCTAAGAGT
This sequence comes from uncultured Prochlorococcus sp., assembly GCA_902591865.1. GTDB lineage: Bacteria > Cyanobacteriota > Cyanobacteriia > PCC-6307 > Cyanobiaceae > Prochlorococcus_A. The sequence goes on along the minus strand of CACJCK010000004.1, from coordinate 25,442 downwards.
ATTGTTAAGTTCTTCTAATAACTCTTCTAATTGACTTTCGATAGGTTCAATTTTTTCTGATATTTCCCAATTGTTTTCTTTTATTGAATCAATAATTTCAAATAGTTGGCGTTTTATTCCAATTGCTGAGGTTCCACTATGCCTAGCTATCACTTCAACTAAATCATCAATACTCCCCTTTGTAGCTTCAAGGGTTTGTTGTGCAATGTTAGGCCATTTTTCTCTAATTAAAGGTATTAAACTATCAATTTTTTCAAGTAACCATTGTTCCGAGATAACTTCTTTTTCAGGAGGTTCTGAGTTATCTTCTTTTTCTTCTACTTCTTTGGGAGGATGGTAAGTCTCCATTATTTAATATTATTTATTGTAAGATTAGTCCCTATTTTCTTAATTTGGAACCCTTATCTAAAGATTTGTGCGATTTATATAAAATTAAAACATATAAAAGTTTATTTACATTTTATTTATCTCCTCTGTTCTGTAAGAAGGTTTTGTTAAGCTATTACTGAATTTATTAAATGAGTTTAAATTTCATTATGGATATTACATTTGCATCAATAATTTTTGCATCTCGCACAATCCCTACAGATTTTGGATTAGTAGCTGCAGCTATCGCTGGAGCTGGAAGTTTGCTATTCATTGCTTTAAGATTTGTTCCTGATGCAAGTAATTAAATAACAGGAACCATCTTTAAGAAACTATATCTTTATCTCAACTTTGTTTTGAAAATAGATTCGATTTATTTATTAACTAGATAATGAATAAATGGGTTTTGCTTGAACATAAAGTTTATTCTGCTAACTCTTTTCATATTCATTATGATTTTCTTGTCGAAAATGGCATAGACTGTTTAACTTGGAAATTTTTAAAAATACCTTTATTAGATCAAGCTTCTATAGAAATTTCTAAGCAGCCAAATCATCGACTTGTATGGCTTTCCAGGATCGAACATGAACTTTCTGATAATAGAGGTTTTGTAAAAAGAATTGATCATGGAATATTTAAAAACGTTTCTGATAAATTGGACTCTGAATATTATCTATTCATTTTGGATGGTGAACTTCTCTATGGTTTGTTTGAAATTTCGGGTAATTCTTGTAGATTGAGCAAAAATTATTAATTTTCATTTATAAATAAACGTAATATTTCTATTGAGAATTTTTGCAAATTAGTTATTCTTATTTAGCTATTGAGACTTGAGATTGGTATATATCAATCAGGTCGAGTTTGAAAATTTTAAATCTTTTGGGGGAAATGTCAAAATTCCTCTTGAAGAAGGTTTTACAGTGGTTACGGGTCCCAACGGGTCTGGGAAAAGTAATATTTTAGATGGAATTTTATTCTGTTTAGGTCTAGCTAATAGTAAAGGGATGAGGGCTGAAAGATTACCAGATCTAATAAATAACTCCAAAGTTAAAGAGGGTAAGTCATCAGAAACATCAGTATCGGTAAAATTTAATATTCAAGATTGGTCTCCTAGAGAGGATCTTCCTCCTTTGGAACTAGAAGAAGAAGAATTTGCTCTTAATAAAGGTCAAAAAGAATGGGTAGTTTCTAGAAAATTAAGGCTTATGCCAGGTGGTTCTTATGCTTCTACTTATACTTCTGATGGAAAACAATGTACCTTGCAACAAATACAGAGAATATTAAGAGATATTAGTGTTGATCCTGAAGGCAGCAATGTTGTTATGCAGGGTGATGTAACAAGAATAGTATCAATGAATAATAAGGAGAGGAGAAATCTTATTGATGAATTAGCAGGAGTCGCACTTTTTGATACAAGAATAGAACAAACTAATGCAAAATTAAATGACGTTTTCGAAAGACAAGAAAGATGTGAAATTTTAGAAAATGAATTGCAATCTAGTAAGAATAAGCTTGAAAAAGAATGTGAAAAAGCAAAGCGATATAAAGAATTAAAGGCAAAACTACTACAAATAAGGGAATTAGAGAAAGTTCTTATTTTTGATAAACAAGTTAAGCATGTTGAATCAATAGAAAAAAAAGAAAGTGAAATTGAAAACAATAAACTGTTATTTAATAAACAAAAAGACTCTATTAGTAAAGAAATATCAGTCTTAGAAGATGCTTTGAAAATACTGGTTGATGAGCTTAAGGAGAAAGGCGAGGATAAATTGATAAAAGTGAATTCTGATATTGGAAGTATTAATTCTAGCTTGAGAGAACTTGATAGGATATCAAGTCTCAATAAAGAAGAAGGTATTAAATTACAAAAGCAGAGAGATGAAATTGCAAATTCTAAGAGGAATATCGAGTCAGAAAAGATGAGACAAGAAAATTTCGATGATAATTTTTTAAATCAATTGAACTTGCAAATTGATGATCTTACTATAAAACACAAACTATCCAGAAAAAAACTTTCTGATGCCGCTGGAGAATCTGGAGAATTCTCAAAACAAAGTATTAAATTAAATGCTGTGCTTGAAAGTATAAAAAATCAAATTAATCCTTTGGAAATAAAAAAAAGGAAAATTGAAGAAGAAACTATTCAAAATAATATTCAAAAAGATGAGATATTGTCTCAGATTTACTCCTTAGATTTAGAACAGCAAAAACTTTTTGAGGGAAATCAAAGAAAAAAAGAGACTTCCGTTATAAAAAATAAAAACTTGGCAAGTAATAATTCAGAAATTAATTCTTTAAAAAATGAAATTGATTTATTAATTAAAACTAAATCAAGGCTAAACAATGAGCAATTAAGGCTTGAAAAGGATTTATCTAGATTCGAAAGCAGGAAGGAAGCTTTAAACGAATCAAGAGGTTCATATGCACTCAGAATTCTCTTAGAAGCTGGGTTAGAGGGTATACATGGTTATGTAGCTCAACTTGGAGAGGTCAGTGAGAAAAATAGATATGCATTAGAAATTGCTGCTGGAAATAGATTAGGACAAATTGTTGTTGATAATGATCATATTGCTGCTAAAGCAATTGAAATTCTTAAAAAGGAGAAAGCAGGAAGATTAACTTTTTTACCTTTAAATAGAATTAAAAGTCAAAAAAAGAATTATGCAATTTCAAGATTTGAAAATAACAGGGAGAAAGGATTTGTTGATAAAGCTATTAATCTTATTGCTTTTGATGAAGTCTATTCAGATGTTTTTCGATATGTTTTTGGAGATACTTTGGTTTTTTCAGACTTATCCTCAGCCAGGTTATCTACACAAAAAAATAGGTTGGTTACTTTAAGTGGTGAATTATTAGAAGCAAGTGGTGCTATTACAGGAGGCAGTAAGTTAAATAAAGATTTGGCTTATAGGTTTGGAATTAATAATGATATTGATGATTCCAGTCCTATAAAAGAAAGATTATTAGTTATCGAAGAAGCTTTAAAAGAGTCAAATAATGATTTGATAAGAAAAAATAATAGACTTAGTAAATTAAATTCTAACCGCAGTCAAATAATTGAGGATTGTGCCTCATTTAATAAAGAAATTGAAGTAAATCAAGATTCTCTTAAGGCTGTCTCGCAAAGAATTGAGGATTGTAAATCGAGATTAAATAAACTTGACACTGCTAATAATTTATTAGTTAACGAGTTAGATCATTTAAAAAATGAATTAAAGCCTTATCATGATAAGTTTGATCACTTACAAACCATTCAAAAGGCAAACTATGAAAAAAATCAAAAATCATCATTAATAGCTTTTAATAACGATTTTAATAATCTTGATAAAAAACTTGAATTACTTATTAAGGAGAGAGATTCATTAATACATAAAAAGAATCAATTTGCTTTAAATCAAGAGCGTATCAATAATTCATTAAAAATAACTTTACTACAAGAAAAAAACTTGCATAAATCTATCAAAGAACTTGCAATTGCTCATAGTGAATGGATAGAAAAAAGAGATAAATTTAAAAAAGAGCTTTTAGTTCTCTCTAATCAAAAAAATTCCCTAGAGATGGATTTAGGTTTATTGAGACGGAAAAGAGATGAATTAAATTCTTCAATTTCAAATAAAAGGCAAGAATATAATAATTTTCTATTAAAGTTGGAATATCTTGAAAGAGATATGAATTCTTTAAAAGAAGAAATGAGGATAGAAAATATAAAATTAGAAAATTATAAAAAAGATCTTCCTAATCCCTACCCAATTTTTGGAGAATATGAAGGAAAGAGTCTTGAATTTTTGCAATCAGAAATTTCAATTATAAATGCTAATCTACAAAGCTTAGAACCTGTAAATATGTTAGCTCTTGATGAATTAGAAGAATTAATTGAAAGGTTAGATAGTCTTCGTGAAAAATTAGAAATTCTATCTAATGAAAGATCTGAATTATTGCTGAGAATAGAAACTGTATCTACTATGCGTCAAGAGGCTTTTATGCAAGCATTTAAAGAAGTTGATAAACACTTTAGAGAAATTTTTGCCAATTTATCTGATGGAGATGGTTTCCTTCAGCTCGAAAATCCTAATGCTCCTTTGGAAGGAGGCTTAACTTTAGTGGCTCATCCTAAGGGAAAAAATGTTAGAAGATTAGCCTCTATGTCAGGTGGTGAAAAATCATTAACTGCCTTAAGTTTTTTATTTGCTTTGCAAAAGTATAAACCTTCCCCTTTTTATGCACTAGATGAGGTTGATAGTTTTTTAGATGGTATTAATGTTGAAAGGTTGTCAAAACTAATTTCGAATCAGTCATCAAACGCTCAATTTATAGTCGTGAGTCATAGAAGACCTATGATAGGTGCATCTGAACGAACAATTGGCGTTGCGCAAGCAAGAGGTGCTAATACTCAAGTAGTTGGGTTACCAAATGCTGCATAAATACGCTTTTTTAAATTTATACGTCAGAATGATAAAAAGTTATTTATGATTTTGTTTAACACATCTGCAGATATGAATCGTTCTAATTCTGTTCCTAGAGAACGGTTATGGTTAAGGTCAGAATTAATGGGAACACAAGTTATAACTACTGATACGGGCAGGCGTTTAGGTGTTGTGGGCGAAGTTGTTGTTGATATTGATAGAAGAGAGGTGGTTGCTTTAGGACTTAGAGATAATCCACTTACAAGATTTTTACCAGGCTTACCAAAATGGATGCCCTTAGAAAGTATCAAGCAAGTTGGAGATGTTATATTAGTCGACTCTCTAGATTCATTAAGTGAAGATTTTTCTCCAGAAAGATATGGAAAGGTAATTAATTGTCAAGTTATTACAGAATCTGGTCAACTTTTAGGTAGAGTTCTTGGTTTTTCTTTTGATATAGAGACTGGGGATTTGATTTCTCTTGTCATGGGAGCTGTTGGTGTTCCGCTTTTAGGTGAGGGAGTTTTAAGTACTTGGGAAATTCCAGTTGAGGAAATCGTAAGTAGTGGTACTGATAGGATTATTGTTTATGAAGGTGCTGAAGAAAAATTAAAGCAATTAAGTAGTGGACTACTTGAGAAGCTTGGAGTAGGAGGTTCTGCATGGGATGAAAGGGAAGCAAATGGATATTCAGCAAATCTGGTACCTGTTGAGAATCAGTTACTTTCAGGTGTGGAAACAGAACAGCAAAATAATTTGGTTCAGGAATATGAAGAAGTTGATGAACAAGATGATTATGAAGAAAATTATGAAAATGAATTAGAATATGTTGAACTAAAGGGTTCTTCAGAGGAGATAAATAACAGAAAAAAGCTATATATGGATAATGATTATTCTGATCAGATTGAGAATCAAAATAGTGTTAATCAAATAGATGAAGAAAATAAGATTGACTATAAGCTACAGAAAAAATCAACTACTAATTTAGCTTCTAAAAGACCAATTCAAAATGCAACTGAAACTTTAGATATTGAGCCACTGGATGAACAAAATTCAGTTCAAGATAATAAAAAATCAGAAAACTTTGAAATTGATGATCCCTGGTAATTCTTAAAGTTTTTTTATTGAATTGATAATTATATAGGCAAGTTTTTCTGTAGCACCTTTATCGCCTCTTTCTTTGTGTAGATTATTTCTAATACTTTTTAGTTGATCTCTATTTTTAATAAGAAATAGTACTTCTTTCGCAATGTTTTTAGGCGAAATATTACCTATCCTTTCAGGAACAATCATTCTTTTAGCTTTAATATTTGGCCAAGCAAAAAACTTCTTTTTTTTAAAATAAAAATTTTTAATTATAAAAGTTAGGAATCTATTTATGAATGAAATTTTCCCAATTACTCCCAAAATACCATCCCAGGCATTCATCATACTTAAATGTTGAGTTGGTAGAACAACTAACATTGGAAGAGTAATTGCTGCTAATTCTGCTGTATTTGCTCCTACCGTTGTAATTGCCAGATCACATTCTTTTAATATTTCATAGCAGGGATGATTTTTTATTAGATGAATTTTTGTATTTTTTGATGTTTCAATTATGTAATCAAAAGGGGAGTGGGAGTCTTTGCAGTTTTTAATTTTTTTGATTTTTGATGAGTAATATTTGGCAATTGGATTTCTTTCGCTTTGATAAAATAAATATTCACTTTTGTCAGTGGTTGGGGCAATGGGAATTATAAAATTTATATTTTGATTTTCTTCAGCTATATGATCTGCAACTTCTAGGAAGAAAGGAATCCCAACAGAAAGCTTTGCTTTTTTAGAACCAGGCAGTAATGCAATATAGCGTTTTTCTTTATTCCTCAATGATATTTCACTATTAAGTTTGATATCTGCCATCAAATCGCCGATGACTTTACATTTGTATTTATATCTTTTAGGTATTAACTCTTTTACTTTTACATTCATAGCAGCAATTTCGTTGGTCCATTGAGGCCATCGCGAAATCCACTCAGCATATGTGATATTTAAATAACCTAATCTTTTAGCTAATAAAATGCTCCAAAATTGGTCTCCGCCAAGGAAAATAACTATCCCTTTTTGTGGCCAATTCGCAAAAGATTGTGGCTTTACTAATAATTTCCAAAAACTTTTGGATTTTGTAATTAGTTCGAATTTATTCCATGAATTTGCAACTAGAAATTCTTTACCAGTGGCATTTGGGCAAGGAACTAGGACTAACCTAAGAGTGAAATCGAGTTTATCGTCATCACATATGGATTTATTTATTTTGTTAAGCTCATCCACTACAGGATTTACCCATGTCGCTAATTCACCAGGACCATTAGAAATTATAACTACTGCAACTGATTCTTTTTTCACTGCAGTTTAACAGAATACATTAAATGCGGACGGCGAGACTTGAACTCGCAAGGCCGAAGCCACACGCTCCTTAGACGTGCGCGTCTACCAATTCCGCCACGTCCGCAAAGGTTTTTCAGTAACCATGGGATGCCTGAACCTTAAAAATATCATACATTATTGGCTGAAATAAGGATGTAGTTCACAAAGAGTATTTGTGAATTTGGTGAATTATTGTTCTATTGCATAAAACAAATATTTATACATATATAACGTTCTAGGTTGTATTGTAAAAAATGTCCTCTGGACACTAAAAAAAGTTTTGTTAATACTTTGGCAAATAATTTTTTGTTTTAAGTCATTTTCATTTCTTCAATTTAATTTCATAATGGTTGAAAAAGTTTTAATTGCTAATCGTGGAGAAATAGCTTTACGAATTGTCAGAAGTTGTAGAGAACTGGGCATTGCAACCGTTGCAGTTTTTAGCACTGTAGATAAAAAAGCATTGCATGTTCAGCTTGCTGATGAAGCAGTTTGTGTTGGAGATTCGTTAAGTAATAAGAGTTATTTAAATATTCCAAATATACTTGCTGCTGCTACTTCGAGAGGAGTTGATGCTATTCATCCTGGTTATGGATTTCTTGCTGAAAATGATAAATTTGCTGAGATGTGTAACGATCATGGCATAGTTTTTATTGGCCCATCTCCAAAAGCTATTAGATCTATGGGAGATAAATCTACAGCTAAAGAAACTATGGAAGCAGTTGGAGTCCCAACAGTACCTGGTAGCAAAGGCTTGTTATTAAATGTTGATGAGGCTCATAAATTAGCAAATGATATAGGCTATCCGGTAATTATTAAAGCGACTGCTGGAGGAGGAGGTAGAGGTATGAGGTTGGTTGAAAACTCTGATAATCTTGAAAAAATGTTTAAAGCAGCTCAAGGCGAAGCAGAAGCAGCTTTTGGTAATGATGGTTTATATATGGAAAAATTTATAAAAAAGCCAAGACATGTGGAAATTCAAATTTTAGCGGATAGGTCGGGTAATGTTGTTCATCTAGGAGAGCGAGATTGTTCAGTTCAAAGAAGACATCAGAAGTTATTAGAAGAGTCTCCTAGTCCTGCAATCAATACTGAGCTAAGAAAAAAAATGGGAAACGCAGCTATAGCTGCTGCAAAAAGTATCGGCTACGAAGGAGCTGGTACTGTTGAATTTTTAGTTGATGATGATGATAATTTTTATTTTATGGAGATGAATACTAGGATTCAAGTTGAACATCCCGTCACTGAAATGGTTACTGGAGTTGATTTAATAGCTGAGCAAATTAAAATCGCAAGTGGAGCAAACTTAGAATTTAATCAAGATGATATTCATTTAAACGGTCATGCTATTGAATGCAGAATCAACGCTGAAGATCCTACTCACAATTTCCGGCCATCACCAGGAAAAATAACTGGGTGGCTTCCTCCTGGTGGTCCTGGTGTTAGGGTGGATAGTCATGTTTATACAGGATATGAAATACCTCCTTTCTATGACTCATTAATTGGAAAATTAATAGTCTGGGGGAAAGATCGTAATACTGCAATTAAACGTATGAATAGGGCTTTAAATGAATGCGCAGTAACCGGTATTCCTACAACAATTAACTTTCATCTAACCTTACTGAATAAATCTAAATTTAAGGAAGGTAGGATCCATACTAAATATGTAGAAGAAGAATTATTACCGAATTACTGAGAAATATTTAAATGATTTCTATGAAATATGTGTATGCAATGCAAGTTTTATAAGTCCTTGTTGACCAACTAAAATCTCTCTTAAAAAGCTTATAATTCCAATCCAAATTACTGGTCCAACATCAACTCCTCCAATAGGGGGAATTAATTTTCTTGTAAAATTAAGAATATAGTTTGATGGTATTGAAATTAATAACCATGTACCTTTAGTTAAATCAATTTTTGGGTACCAAGTAAGAATTAATCTTATTAGAAAAACTATAGTTAGATATGAGAGAGAAATTCCTACACTAACGTCTAAAATTTGGAGAGGGTTTATTGGCAATGAAATCACAAATATTTAATTCATCTTAATAAATAACCCATTGAAACGTATTTAATTCGTATTATAAATTCAGAATTAATATTTAAAAGTGTTTCAAATTTCAAACTTATTACTAGTTGCAGATTTTTCTGCTGAAGTTTCAAATAATTCCGCAGTTGGAATGATAGGTAGTTTTATTGCCGCTGCTTTACTTATCGTTATTCCAGCTACTGCATTTTTGATTTTTGTTAGTCAAAAAGATTCTCTCGATCGTACTTCTACTGGAAGACGCTAGTTTTTGTAGAAGTTTTAAGTACACTATATGTATAAGGTGATTTAATTACCCCTTTAATAAATAAATTTTGGAGAAAGAATGTGGTCAATGCTAGTCTCAATTGGGCCAGTATTGTTGGTATAGTCCTCGCAGTATGTGGAGGAGGCCTGTATTTCTTAAGGTCTTTTAAACCTGCATTAGCAAGAGATTACGATGTTTTTTTCGCAGCTATAGGACTTTTGTGCGGGGGAATATTGTTTTTTCAAGGCTGGAGGTTAGATCCTATCCTTCAGTTTGGTCAATTTCTATTAGCGGGAACCACAGTTTTTTTCGCATATGAAAGTGTGCGATTGAGGGGAGTCGCTACTGATCAAGCTAGAAGGTCATCTTATTTTGATGATGATCCTATTTCTGATGTTCCCAGAAATTCTAGAGGTCGATTTAATGACGATTATGATAGTTTTGAAGAAGCTGAAAGACCGTCAAGAAGATTTAAGCCTCAAGAAGATGAATTTGAAGAAGACTATATTGAGGGGAGATCGCGGAGGAGGAATGTTTCAAGAGCTATACCTTCAGCGGCTGCAAGTAGAAGCAGGCCATCTAGGCCATCTACAAGAGAAGTAAATCAGTTTGAAAACGACGAACCTACAAGAAGAAGAAAAACTCCTGAAGTTAAAAATAGTAATCAATCAGAAGGAAATAATTTTGGTGAGAGACGCAACTTATCTCGCAATGAAGTTAAAACAGGATCAAGACCAAGAATGAATAGGACAGTTTCTAGACAAGAAAATATTTCTTCCCCTGATGATTCTTCTCCATTAAGAAAGAAACCTATAAGATCTACTATTAGACAGCAAACTTCAACTGCTCAAGTAGAAGATGCTTCATTCAAAGACTCTAATCAATTAGGAAAAACTCGTGAGAATCGTAGAGTAAATTCTACAGTTAGATCAACTTCAAAAAATCAAAGTGGTAGATATAAAGTTGGAACAAACAAAAAGAAACCTAGAGATAATAGTTCTAGATTTGATGATTAATTATAAGATTCCTGCCCATTTTAAAAAAGATTGTTGACTAAATAATTCAATTAATATTATTGCTAGAAATCCGATCATTGCAAATCTTCCATTAGTTATTTCAGAATAACTACTCCATCCGAATTTATATTCATCTTCAATATCTGTTAATTTTTCATTTAATTTTTTATCTCCGGTTTGTTCATTGATGTAATTTAGATTTTTTTGCTTTTCTATAGTACTCTTATTCTCTAAATAACTGTCTTCTGAGTTAGTTTGTTCTTCTTTAGAATTCATTTTTTTTACTAATCCTTAAAATTATACTTATCAGAAGTCAATAATTTCCAGTCTCCGTGACCATTTAATTCTAAAATATTTTCATGAAAATCTTTTAAGCTAGGTCTATGTCCAACACTAATAAGAGAAAGTTCTCGTTCCTTTAGTAAACTGTATAGTTTTTTTTCAGTATCAATATCTAGAGCACTTGTTGCTTCATCAAGTACTGCAAATCTTGGAGAATTTAGTAAGAGTCTTGCAAAAGCTAATCTTTGTTGTTCACCTAGAGAAAGAATTCTTGGCCAATCTTGCTTGATATCTAGATTAGGATAACGATCGATTAAGGTTTGTAAATTTACTTCATGAAGTACAGAAGTAAGGTGCTCATCACTAAATTTCTTAACTTCTGTGGGATAACATAATTGTTCCCTTAAAGAACCTAGTAACATATAAGGTTTTTGAGGTATAAACAATAATTCCCCAATTTTTGGTTTTTTTATTACCCCACTATCGGGCTCCCACAAACCACTTATCATTCTTAGTAAAGATGTTTTTCCACATCCAGAAGGTCCAACAACCAACAGTGATTGATTATTGTCGATACTCAAATTTAAATTTTTAATTATTGTTTTATTTGACCCTGGTGGGCAAAGGTTAGCATTATTAATAAGGATTGAAGGATAATTTGCAATAACGTTTTGATTGCTTGTGGGGCTAGTTTGACTTATGGATTCGACTTTTGATTGAAATCCTTCTAATCTGCCGATCCCTGCAGTAAATTTTGCAAGTTCTTCTATTTGATTAACTATGAAAAATAACGAACCTTCGACCATTCCAAATGCAAAGCTTGCCTGAATAAAGCGACCATAATCAATATCACCTTTAAAGTAAGGAATTGCCATTATCAAATATGGAAAGAAATTGCCGGCATAATTAATGGATCTTCTCATGACGTCAATTATCACTCTCCATATAATCAGTAAATTAAAGTTTCTTACCACTTCTCCTAAGCGCCTTTCAGTTTCACTTCGCTCAGGATTCTCCCCAGAGTAAAAGGCTATTGACTCAGCATTATCTCTAATATGTACTAAACCATATCGAAAATCTGCTTCGTATCTAAGTTGATCAAAGTCAATCTTTACAAGATTTTTACCAGCAATTAAAAGAATTGATGTTGCAAATGCAGCGTAACCAAATAAAGAAAAAGTAAGTGTTGTACTTATACTCCATAAAATAAGAATATTAAGTGAAAATGTTAGTAGTGCATCAAAAATACCTAATGTGAAAGATAGACTTTGCCCGGTAAAAGCTCTGGTATCATCGGTTATCCTTTGATCAGGATTATCTACATCAGTTTGTTCTTCATCATTGGGATTTAATTGGTAATAAGCTTTATTAGTCATGTAATCTTTGACTAAACTTTTTGAAAGCCATTCTCTCCAAATTATTCCCAATTTATATGTGAAAAATATTTGAGAAACACGTATTGGTAGAGCAACAGCAAAACAACAAGCGTAAATCCCCAAAATCCGATAGAATCCATCTTCTTGTTTTTCTACCAAAGCATTTGTTAAATCTCTTGCTATAAATCCTATTCCTGCGTTTATTCCATTTACTGCTAAAAGCATTAAAACAATTATTGCAAGGAATAGCCAATGTAACCATCTTCGGTTTTTTAATTGCCTTCTTAAGCTAAAAAAGCTTCCTGATCCAATTAAAAATAAGGCAGAGAAAAGTAATCCCCAGTTACCAGCCCAAATTGAATTAACAGTTTTTACTACACCTCCGAAATACTTTTCGAGAAAAATAGGCCGTAAGTTTTCAAAAAAACTGATTATCCCTGTAAGACCAACAAGTACTACTCCCCCAACACAAAATAAAAGAGAAATCAGAAGCCATATGAATTGAAAACCATTGCATTGATCAATGGGAAGGAAAAATGGCTGGGATAGCCTCCTTAATTTTTGTAGTTGGTATAGTATTTTGGATTTATTTTGAACGACTTTATTCATTACTCTACGAGTTTTATAAAATAAATTGTGTGTTTGTGAATTCTATTGACCAAAGCCAATAAATGAAAGTGCCCAGTTAGGTAAATTTAAGTAATTCAAGATTGTCATATCAAATTTATGAACTTTTGGAAAAGATTTATCTAATACCCACCATAAAAGAAAAGGTAGATTAAATAAAATTTGTAATTGCCATTTATAAGTTAAAACCTTCCAAATTTTTAATAACTTAGTTTTTAATGAATCATCTAGTTCTTCCCAATTTTTTGAGATTAAATTGAATAAATTTTTGGATTTTGTATTTAAGGAATCTGGTGTATTCATTATGTTTTTACTTATTTATAACCCATAAACTTTTCTTTCGAGAGTTTTAACCTGGGGGCCAATTCATTTTTCTTCCAGATAAAAAATGAATGTGCAAATGAAAAACTGTTTGTCCGGATTCTGCTCCAGTATTAATTACTGTTCTCCAATTAGTTAAATTTTTTGATTTAGCTACTTTACTACCAACAAAAAGTAAATGCCCTAATAAATTTGCATCTTCTTCAATACAATTTAATAAACTAATAATTGGCTTTTTTGGGATCACTAAAAAATGTACTGGTGCTTGTGCTTGGATATCATTAAAAGCAATACAAAACTCATCTTCATAAAGCTTATCGCAGGGTATTTCTTCATTAATTATTTTTTGAAATATTGTAGTTTCAGCCATTAGATTAATTAATTGAAATTACGTCTTTTTCGTTGAACCCTTCCTTTATAAGTTCTTTGTTCAAATCATCTTTTGATGTGACTCTATCAACAAATAATATTCCGTTTAAGTGATCCATTTCGTGTTGAATACACCTCGCCAGAAGTCCATCTGCTTTCATTTTACGTGGTCTTCCCATTTCATCTCTAAATTTTAATTTGATAGTTGATGGTCTTACTACATTCAAATATACGCCAGGTATACTTAAGCAGCCTTCTTCGTATGAATTAAGGGTTGTCCCAAAATCTGTAATTTCTGGATTGATTAATATTAGAGGTTCTGCTGCTGAATCTTCAAAATTTACATCTATAACAAGAAGCTCTTTGTTGATACCAATTTGAGGTGCTGCAAGTCCAATTCCTTTAGCCGCATACATGCTTTGAAGCATTTCTCTAGCAAGTTTTCTAATCGATTCGTCAACCTTAGTTATTCTTTTAGAGTTTTGTCTTAATACATCATCACCAAGTTTATAAATATCTAGAGATGGATTACCTGTTTGTTCTTTTGCTATTTTTTCTGAGCATTCATTTGTTCTTGACTTTTTTGCAAGTTGTGAAAAATGGTTTGCCACGTTAAAAAAAGTTTTTAATTAATAGTTTAGCTATAAAAATACTAGCACTTTAATTTACTTTCTTTATATTTATTTTAAATGAGTAATGTTGATAAGTTAAAAGTTAGGCAAACTGAATTCAAAAAAATAGCTTTCAAGGAATTAACTATTATTAGGGATATCATTTTTTGGATTGATGTTGTTGAGCAAGGTCAAAATGAAAATGCCATTTTTGCAAGACCATTTAATGACAAAGATGCATTTCCTCAGAAATTAACTAGTAAAAAATATAATATTAAAAATAATTTTCATGGATATGGTGGTAAATCTTATAAATGTATAAATATTAAAAATAATTTTTATTTGATATGGCTAGATCAGATTACAAAGGCAGTATGGTTTCAAATTTTTAAAGAGGCAGCGCCAATTTATAAAAGCCAAAATAAATATCTCGTTTCAGTTCAAGAACCTAATCAACTATCTAAATCAATTGATGGAAATTTTGATTCTTCATTTGTCATTTCTGAAAAAAATTTATTGTATGGAATTTGTGAAATAAATAATAGAGATTATTTATTTTCTTTAAATTTAAAAAAAAATAAACAAGATATTCATCGAATAAAAAAATTTAAAAATTTTGCTGGAGAATTATCTTCTAATACATCTGCTAACTTACTTTCATGGATAGAGTGGGATTCTCCATATATGCCCTGGGAGAAAAATGAGCTGTTTTTTGCTCAAATAGATTTAGATGGCGAGATACAAAAAATAAAAAAATTCTCAAATAAGCTGATAAATTCAAAAAAAAATGTTTCTTTTTTTCAACCCTATTGGATAAGTGAAACACATTTGGTATGTTCTGAAGATAGTTCTGGATGGTGGAACTTAATGTTTTTAGATGTTAGTGAAATTGATAATATTTTTATTAAGAAAAGAGTAGAGAGAAATTTGAGTGAATATGGAGCACCTCAATGGGTCACTGGAATAGCATTCTTTTCAGGGACTATAAAAAATTTATTTTGTTTAGCAAAAAAAGAAAATAGTTTAATAGTGGAACAATATAACGATCTTGAATTTGTTAGAGAATTTTCTACTCCCTTTACCTCAATAAGTGATTTCAGTGTTTTTCAGAAAAAAGTTCTTTTAAAAGGTTATGGATCTGATTTTTTGGGAATTGTATTTGAAATTGATTTTGCAAAAAAAGTTTTATCAAATTTTTCTGAGCAAAGATTTTTTGATCATATAAAAGATTGTTCAAAACCTGAAACATTTTGGTTTAAAGGTTTTGAGGCTCAATCTACTCATTCTTTTCTTTATAAGCCGCTTGTTGAAAATTTTAGAAAGCCACCGCTCCTTGTTAGAGCACATAGCGGACCAACTTCATGTTTTGATGGATCATATAATTCTGAAGTTCAATATTGGACTTCGAAGGGATTTTTTGTTGCTGAAGTCAATTATGGAGGATCATCAGGATTTGGCAAAGCATATAGAGAGAGGTTGAATTATAAATGGGGTATTGTTGATTCTTATGATTGCAAAGCACTAGCTTTTGAATTGATTAAATCAAATCAAGTTGATAGTGAAAAAGTAGTAATTTTTGGGAATAGTGCTGGTGGGTTAACTGCCCTGAACTGTTTATTATATGGGTCTATTTTTAAAGCAGCAATTTGTAAATATCCTGTCATTGATTTGAAGGATATGCATTACAACACTCATAGGTTTGAAAAAGATTATTTAAATTCTTTGGTAGGAAATTATGCAAAAAACCATGATGATTACATAAATAGATCACCGGTAAATTATATTAACAAAGTAAAAAAACCTATATTATTGTTTCATGGAAAAAAAGATACAGTTATTTCTTATAAGCAAACTTTAAAAATTCAAGAAATTTTGATTCAGAATAATAAATATTCAGAAGTTATTTTTTTTGATAATGAAGGGCATGGTTTTAGAAATATTGAAAATAAAGAAGTAGTAATGCAAAAATCTCAGGAATTTTTAAAAAATATTTTGAATATTTAAGAATTGATTTTTAGAAAATCAATAGTATCTTTTAATTTTTCTATAAACATATCAATTTCTTCCTTGTTGGTTGTGAAATTCATGCTGATTCTAGCTGTTGATTTAATTCCAATGTATCTGTGAAGAGGTTGACAGCAATGGTGGCCACTTCTGATGCAAATTCCTTTTGAATCGAGAATTTCAGCAATATCATTTGAATGTATATTTTCTATATAAAAAGTGGCAAGTGAGGCTCTATCTGGATCTATTTCCGGCGATGGACCTATGATTTCAATATTTTCTATTTGATTTAATTTTTCAAATAAATATTTTGTAATACTCTTTTCATATTCATGAATTTCATTCAATCCAATATTGTTAATATAGTTAATTGCTTCTGCAAGACCTATTGCTTCTGCAATGGCTGGAGTTCCAGCTTCGAATTTGTGTGGTAGCTCTGCCCATGTACTTGTCTCTTCAAAAACATCTTGAATCATTTCGCCACCTCCAAAGAGAGGAGGAATTTTTTCTAGGATTTCTTTTCTTGACCAGAGGAAACCAATACCTGTAGGACCGCATAGTTTATGTCCTGATCCAGCTAAAAAATCTATATTAAGATCAATCACATCCAGTTTTTGATGAGCCAAACTTTGGCATGCATCTATTAAAACTAAAGAACCTTTTTGTTTAGCTAATTTAGTTATTTCTTTGATTGGATTACAGCAACCCAGAGTATTACTAACATGTACTAGGCTAACAAGTTTAGTTCTAGAGGTTAGTTTTGATTTAAAGTCATCTATATCGAATTTCCCATCTTTATCTATACCTATAAATTTTAATTTGCATTTATTTTTTGCTGCAACCATTTGCCATGGAACAATATTGCTATGATGCTCCATTATTGATAAGAGAATTTCATCGTTTTCTTTTAATGAATTTTCGCCCCATGATCTAGCTACTAGATTGATTGCCTCAGTAGCATTTCTTGTGAAAATAATTTCTTTTGCTGAATTCGCTTTTATATATTTGCTAATTAAATATCGCGCATTTTCAAATTCTTCTGTTGCTTTAGCACTTAATTGATGTGCCCCTCTATGTACATTGGCATTAAAGTTTTTGTAATATTCATCAATTTTTTTTAAGACTTGTATTGGTTTTTGTGTGGTTGCAGCATGGTCTAAATAAATAATTTGCTTATTACTTTTTAAGTTCTTATTTAAAAGAGGAAAGTCTTTCTTCGTTATTTGAGGAAAATTTTGAATCGTTTCCATTAATTCTCATTTAAAAGTTTATCAAGCAAATCCCATTTATCTTTTGAAATGGGAATAAATGAAATTATTTCTTGAAAGTAAGAACTTAATTGTAGTTTACTCGCTTCTGTTAATGTGATCCCTCTTGTTCGCATATAAAAAAGTTCTTCTTCATTTAGTTGCGAAATTGTAGCTCCATGTTTGCATTTGACATCATCAGCAATTATTTCTAATTGAGGTTTGGTATCTATTTGTGCGAGATTTGATAAAAGTAAATTTCTGCTTAATTGGGAAGCATCAGTTCTTTGGGCATTTTTCGGAACTATTATTGAACCTTCAAAAATTGCATGTGATTTATTATCAGCAAGAGATTTATTAATTTGATCTAGAAATCCATTTGGGCCATTAAATTCTATTTTTGTATAGGTTGAAATTTGCTCATCTCTTTTAGTTATTTGCAAACCTTTGATATTTGTTTTAGCGTTTCCCGCAGATTGTTTAATGCTAATTTCAAATCTCGCGTAATTGAATTTGAAATGTAAAGTTCCTAAGTTGTAAGAACTATTTTTTTGTTGAATCACATTGAGAGAATTTAATAGATTTGATCTGTTCTCACCGTAAGAAACAACACCATGATTTACGGAACTATTTTCTTTCAAGCAAAAGAAAGTTGATTGAGATAATGAAGAGTTTTCTTTACCAAGATTTACTTGTAATAATTCAACATCACAATTCTTTTCTAAAAATATTACAAGGGTTTTTGCGTTTAAAGAATTACTTGATGCATGACTAAAAATTTCAATAGGAGGAATTTTTGATCCATTTATTTTTAATCCCAAAATATTTTTTTTACAACTTAAAGATAGATTTAGTAGGTCACTCCAATTTTCGTTTTGCCTAAAAAAAGATATCTGTTCCTTGATATATTTTTGTAATTCATCCTCACTTAATTGCTGTATTGAATAATTTTTATTTATTAATTTAATTTGGCAATTCTCACCAATTATTAATCTAATAGTACTTTGAGAATTTTTCGGATATGGTATATCAAATTTTGAATCTTTTTTATTAACTGAGTAATCTAAAAAGTTTGACAATTTTGATTTATTTGAAAGTCTCCATAGTTCATTTTTAGGATTAGGGAGAGGGCTTGATTGTAATTTATGAAGACAGATTTTTTGTATTTCTGTTAGGTTGTCATCCGGTTTATTAGTTTTTATTTTTTCAATAATTTCCATTTCTTTAAGTCTCTTTTATAAAATTATCAGTCCATTCATACCCTTTTTCCTCAAGCTCTAGAGCAAGATCACTCTCGCCAGTTTTTATGATTTGTCCGTCTGACATAACATGGACATAATTTGGTTTAATTTCATCTAATAATCTTTGATAGTGGGTAATAAGTATAATTCCAGTTTGTGCATTAGATATTTTTTTAATTCCTGATGCCACTATTCTTAGAGCATCGATATCTAGACCAGAATCGGTCTCATCTAATATTGCTATCTTGGGCTCAAGTAAAGCCATTTGCAGAATCTCATTTCTTTTTTTTTCACCTCCGGAAAAGCCTTGATTCACACTCCTTGATAGGAATGCGTGATCCATTTTCACAATTTCTAACTTTTCTTTAACTAATTCTTCAAAATCAAAAATATCCAATTCTTCTTTGTTGAGGAATTTCCTTCTAGCATTAGTTGAAACTCTAAGAAACTCAAGATTACTTACACCTGGAATCTCAATCGGATATTGAAAACCAAGAAAAATTCCTGATTGAGATCTCTCTTCAGGTTCTAGAGAGTTGATGTTTTCACCTAAAAATTTTATGTCGCCATTTGTAATACTGTACGATGGATGTCCTGCAATGATTTTCGAAAGAGTACTTTTGCCACATCCATTTCTTCCCATAATGGCATGGATTTCTCCAGGATAGACAGTAAGTGAAACCCCTTTTAAAATTGGAAGATTATCTGTAGATGCAGAAAGATTTTCAACTTCTAAAATTGGATCTGATTCTTTCATTTTACTTTGCATTTCAGTTTAGAAATTGATTAATTAACCTACTGATCCCTCTAATTTAAGTGCCAGTAACTTATCTGCTTCAGCAGCAAATTCCATAGGTAATTGATTAAATACATCTCTGCAAAAGCCGCTGACCATCATAGATACTGCCTCCTCAAATTCTATACCTCTGCTTTGGAGATAAAAAAGTTGATCTTCTGAGATTCTACATGTGCTTGCTTCATGTTCAATTTCAGAATTGGCTTGTTGAGATTTGATGTAAGGGAATGTATTTGCAGAAGCTTGATCCCCTATTAACATTGAATCACATTGACTGTAATTTCTTGATCCTGTAGCTTTTGTTCCCATTTTGACAAGCCCTCTATAGCTATTTTTTGAGTTACCTGCACTAATACCTTTGCTAACAATAGTTGATTTGGTCTTAGGACCAATATGGATCATTTTTGTGCCGGTATCTGCTTGCTGAAGATTATTGGTGAGAGCCACTGAATAAAATTCTCCTACAGATTCTTCCCCTAAAAGAAGACAGCTAGGATATTTCCATGTAATTGCAGACCCTGTTTCAACTTGAGACCAGCTAATTTTACTTCTCCTACCTAAACATTTTCCTCTCTTGGTGACAAAATTAAAAATTCCGCCAATACCTGCTTCATCACCAGCATACCAATTTTGCACTGTTGAATATTTTATTGTGGCGTCGTCTAATGCTATAAGCTCTACAACTGCTGCATGTAGGGTATTTGTATCAAACATTGGAGCTGTACAACCTTCTAGATAACTTACAGAACTTGATTCTTCAGCAATGATTAATGTTCTTTCGAATTGTCCTGAATCTCCACTATTAATTCTAAAGTAGGAAGATAGATCCATAGGGCAGGAAACACCTTTTGGGATATAAACAAAAGAACCATCACTAAAAACTGCAGAATTTAGTGCTGCAAAATAATTATCACTAGCTGGAACTACTGTACCTAAATATTTTTCAATCAAATCCGCGTGATTTTTTACTGCTTCACTAATTGAGCAGAATATAACTCCATGTTCAGCAAGTTCTTCTCTAAAAGTTGTGGCTATAGAAACACTATCAAAGACAGCATCTACTGCTACATTTGTTAGTTTTTTTTGCTCCGTGAGGGGGATTCCTAATTTGTCAAAAGTTTCAAGAAGTTTGGGATCGACTTCATCTAAGCTAGAAATTTTCTCTTTTTGCTTAGGTGCAGAGTAATAAATAATATCTTGATAATCAATTTTTTTATATCCTAATGCTGCCCAATCAGGCTCTTTCATTTTTTGCCATTTTTTAAAAGCTTTTAATCTAAAATCTAGAAGAAATTTTGGCTCTTCTTTTTTCTGTGAAATTAATCTTATGATATCTTCATTTAATCCCTTTTCTATTTTTTCAGTTTCAATATCAGTAACGAAACCATATTTGTAAGGCTCTTTAACTGCATCTTTAACTAAATTTTCGTTAACCATGTTATTAAAAATAATTTATTACAATTAGCTTTATATACTTTAACGAAAGATACCCCCAATATTGAGTTTTTTCCCTTTATTAAAACTAAAAATTAATGTCTAATCATCTTGATTCCTTGTCTAATCCATTAAACTTAGAAACTATTCGAGAAATTGATAATTTTGATCTACCTATAATGCAGAAACATCATTTAAGAATACTCGCTCATTGCCTTCAGATTTTAAAAACTATCAATGTAGATAATAGTTTGGAATATCAAAATAAAAATCCCTTGAGAAAATGGTGTGATAACCAATCTAAAAAATTTGATGATAAAAAATTTAGTGATCTTTTTTATGAGCAGTTAGAATCCACTTCGAAAAAATTAAGTACTTTTTCAAAAAAAATAGGTAAAAGTATTGAGGATTTAGAGATAGATGATTTAGTACTTTTAGTTGAACAAGGTTGAATTTTATTTTATTTACTGATCCCGAAGAAAAAATATATTTTTGTTGAGTCGTTAACAAATTCAGGTAATAAAATTTAAAAAAAAAGAAAATTAATTTACATTTTAAAAAGATCTGAAAATTTCTTAATTTCATTGATACCAACTGTTTTGAGGAGAAATATCAATTTTGACAATTTTTTAGTAGTCAGAGGATCCTGACGACAGGGCGAAAATACACACAATTCCAAAAAAAAAAGAACATACTGATCCCAAACAAAGACGGAGATTTAAAAGTGGCTGATGGGATCATGAACAAAGTTCAATTACTCTCACTTACCCTCAGACAATTACGTCAAGAAGCAAGTAAATTATCAGTGCCGCTATACAGTCGCAAAACAAAGGCAGTTCTTGTTGACTTAATACTTAAATACCAAGAAAAATCAGTTACCAAAACACATATCAGTTCACCTCAGCCAAAATCTGAAGAAACTTTTGAGTCCAATGCTTTCAACAGTAGTGAAGCAGTTAAAACAAATGTAGTTTTCCTACCCCGAGATCCAGATTGGGCTTATGTTTTTTGGCAAATTTCTGATGCAGATAGAGAAAAAGCACAATCTTTGGGAGCTAATAAATTATGTTTACGATTATTTGATGCATCTGGTTCTGAAGGAAGCAACTTGAATCAAGGAACACTAAGGGAGATAGCAGTTGATAGTTACAGTACAGAGTGGTACTTGCCAATCCCACTTGCTGATAGAGATTATAAAGTGGAATTAGGTTACAAATATGGCTTTAACTGGATGTCATTGGCATTTTCCTCGATAAGCCATGTTCCTGGGTCTCATCCTTCTGAGCAAATTCTTGATAAATTTGTACCTTTTAATTTAGATTCTACCTCTGAGTCAATTCCAGATATTTCTAATCCTGTTATTTCAGAACAAAATGGTATGCATGAAAGGCTATACCAAGCAGCAACTAACATTCCTCTCAGAAGAAAAGTCGGTTCTGAAGAATTTATGGAAAACGCAGATTCAACAAACCTCAATGATAATTTTACAGACTCAGGTGCTGGTAAATGGTCATCAGGTTTAAATGATTCTGGAAGCGGAATTGTTAAAAATAGATCTTTTTGGCTCGTTGCTGATGCAGAATTGATCGTTTATGGAGCTACAGAGCCCTCTGCAAAACTGACAATAGGTGGTGAAGATGTACCTCTTGCTGCAGATGGTACTTTTAGAATTCAAGTTCCATTTAGAGACGGGACTCAAAAATATGATATTAGAGCTGTTGATGTATCTGGTGAGCAAGAAAAAAGTATATCAATGAAATTTGATAGAACTACACCACTTGACGATACTAATGAAAAAGATAATGCTGAGACTGAATGGTTTTAATAAATTAAATTAATGCGGAAAAAAATTGTAGCCTTTACACCATTGTTTGGGGCATTAGCGTTTCCACTAATAGTTCCAATTATAATTTCTAAATTTGGTGTTAACTATGGAATTCTTAGTGCATTATTAATTTCTTCATTATGGTTTATCGCTATGTTAAGAACTTCCGAAATGCCTCATTAATTTAGTTAGATTCTTAGAAGTTTATAAAAAATATGAATCAAGTTAGTGTAATTAATATCAATTCTCCTTTTCTAGATCAAAAACCAGGTACCTCTGGATTAAGAAAAAGTACTTTAAAGTTTCAGGAAGAACATTATTTAGAAGTTTTTATTGAAGCAATTTTACAATCATTAGATGATTTAAATGGTTCAACATTAGTAGTTGGTGGTGATGGCAGATATGGCAATATTGAAGCGATAGAAAAAATTGTTCAAATATGCATTGCTCATAAAGTTCAAAAGGTTATTGTTCCAAAATACGGTTTATTATCTACTCCTGCGACATCACATTTAATTAGAAAAGAAAACGCTATTGGTGGAATTATTCTTTCTGCAAGCCATAATCCTGGTGGGATTGATGGCGACTTTGGAGTAAAATTGAATATCTCTAATGGTGGCCCAGCTCCTGAGATAATTACTAATAAGATTTTCAAGGCTTCACAATTACTAACTAGTTATAAAATTTGTAAAATTCAATTACCTGATTTTAGTGAATATGGAACTTATCCTTACGACGAAACTACTTTAGAAATTATTGATGGATTAACAGATTATTCTAATTTGATGGAGAAAATTTTTGACTTTGATCAAATTAGTGATTTTTTAAAAAAAGACTTTTCGTTAATCTTTGATGCAATGAATGCGGTTACAGGCCCATATGCAAAAAATATTTTTGTTGAAAAAATGGGTCTTGCACCTGATTGTGTCATGAATGGTAACCCGTTAAAAGATTTTGGGGGTTTACATCCTGATCCTAATCTTACTTACGCATCTCACTTGGCTGATTTGTTATTAAATAAAAAATCTTATAGTTTTGGTGCTGCATGTGATGGAGATGGAGATAGGAATATGATTTTAGGAAGTGGATGCTTTGTAAATCCTAGTGATAGCCTTGCAGTTATTACTGCTAATACAAAATGTGTTCCTGGTTATAAAGATGGGATCACAGGTGTGGCACGATCCATGCCAACCAGCTCAGCGGTTGATAATGTTGCTCGAGCATTAAAAATACCTTGTTTCGAGACACCTACTGGTTGGAAGTTTTTTGGAAATCTTTTAGATTCTAATTTAATTACTTTATGTGGAGAAGAAAGTTTCGGAACAGGTAGTAATCATGTGAGAGAGAAAGATGGACTATGGGCAGTTTTGTATTGGTTACAAGTTTTAGCTGAGAAAAAATGTTCGGTAAGTGATTTGATGCAGAATCATTGGAAACAATTTGGCAGGAATTATTATTCAAGACATGATTATGAGGCAATCCCCTCAAATATTGCTAATCAAATCTTTGGTAATCTAACTTCCATGCTCGAAAATTTAAAAGGAAATAGTTTTGCTGGCCATTTAGTTGAAGTTGCAGATAACTTTTCATATTTAGATCCTGTTGATAATTCCATAAGTGAAAATCAAGGTTTAAGATTGGTCCTTGATGATAATTCTCGAGTAATTGTGCGCCTTTCTGGAACTGGAACTAAGGGTGCAACATTAAGACTTTACTTTGAGAAATTTTTTAGTCCTCAACAGAATCTTTCGTTAAATCCTCAGATCGCTTTAAAACCTCTAATAGATGATTTAGATGCTTTATTGACCATTTCACAACTTACTCAAATGGAAACTCCTACAGTAATTACATAGAATTGAAAGTAATGAATTTTTGATTTTATTTATATGCATTCCGAAAATTTATTTACTAATTATTCTCAAATAGAAAACAACGCACCTTTGGCAGATAAATTGAGACCAAAGAATTTGGAAGATTTTTTTGGTCAACAACCAATCCTGAATGAGAATTCGCTTTTGAGAAGTGCAATATTAAACGATAAGATTAGTAATTTTATTTTTTCTGGCCCTCCGGGTGTTGGAAAAACTACTCTAATTGAAATTATTTCTTTTAATACGCGTTCAAAATTAATTAAGTTAAATGCCGTATTATCAAGTGTTAAAGAATTAAGACATGAAATCGCTAATGCAAAAGATAGATTAATAAATTCAAAAAGAAAAACAATTTTATTTATCGATGAGGTCCATAGATTTACATCAGTTCAGCAAGATGCTTTATTACCTTCAATAGAAAATGGAACTATAATTTTTATTGGTGCTACAACTGAAAACCCTTTCTTTGCTGTTAATAAAGCGCTTGTTAGCAGGTCTCGTATTTTTACATTAGTTCCTTTGGCAGAAAATGATTTGCAGAAAATAATACAAAAAGTTATTACTTACTATTCAAAACAAAAAGATTCAAAAAAGGTTTATTTAACTCATGATGCTATAAGTCATTTAATTCAATTTTCTGGCGGAGATGCAAGGACATTAATCAATGCGCTAGAGATGGCCATAGAAACAACTGCTGATAATGATGCTAAAGAAATCAACATTAATCTCTCAATAGCAGAGGATGCACTACAAAAGAAAAATATTGTTTACGATAAAAATGGTCAAAATCATTACGATGTAATAAGTGCCTTTATCAAGTCCATAAGAGGTTCTGATCCAGATGCAACTTTATTCTGGCTTGCGAATATGCTGGAGGCAGGTGAAGATCCAAATTTTATTTTTAGAAGACTACTTATATCTGCCAGTGAAGATATCGGAATAGCTGATCCTAATGC
>CACJCK010000003.1 GCA_902591865.1 uncultured Prochlorococcus sp. | reverse complement strand
AATTAATGAGAAAGCAAAACTGGCTATATTAGCTAAATTTGAATTTGATTCCTTGCTCAATAAAACAAATCTAGTGCAATTACCTGGAACATCGTTAATAGGAAAGGCTAATTCTTTAAGTCCTTCGATTTGAATTAATGATTTTGAACCAATAGCAGCTCTGAATTTACTTCCCTTGACCATATTGACAGCTTCTGATGTTGAATTTGTTGGAAGAGGAATTGCATTTGGAAGATTCTCAGATAACCATTCCGAACATTGAGCTAATGCTTGAGGATGAGATAATACTTCTGAAATGTTTGAAAGTTCTCCATCACTAATTAAGGCATGTTTTATAGGTAAAACAATTGCTTTATTTATAAAAATTTCAGGAAATTTCCAAAGGGCATCTAGAGTAGCTGTAACTCCCCCTTCTACAGAATTTTCTATAGGGACTACAGCAGCATAACAATTGTTGTAAGCTATTGATTTTATGACCGAATGTAACCCATTACATGGTACAAATATAGGTGTCTGAAAATTGGCAAGCTTTGATAATATATGAGCTGCTTTTTCTGCGTATGTTCCTTTAGGACCTAAATATGCAACTTGTTTGCGCATGATTAATCGTAAAAAAAAAAGAGATCAAATAAGCATTGGAGGAATATAGAAAATGTTATTGTCTTTTGATGCTAAACAGAAACTCAAGCTTTCTGTAAAACGTAATAAAGAATATCTTTCTAAATATCTTTTGGAAGAAGAAAGAGTCGTTGGAGCAATGCTTGACTCCAAAAAATTAATACCCGAAGGTGTAGGTAGATATAAGTATACAGTAACAAGTTTTAAGGTTTTTCAATTAGATATTAACCCTGTTGTCTCAATTGCTGTAGAAAATAAAGATGGAATTTTAAAAATGAGTGCCCTTGAAAGTACATTGGATGGTTTGGGAATGATAGATGATTTTAATCTTATTTTGAAAGCGAATTTGGAAGCAACTGATATTGGTTTAGAAGGCGAGGCGCTTCTTGGGGTATCTGTAAGCCAACCCCCTCTACTGAAGCTTGTACCAAGGAGAATTTTGGAATCTACTGGTCATTCAGTATTAAATGGGATTCTGTTGGGTATAAAGTCTAGGGTTCAACAGCAACTCGTAAAAGATTTTTTAGATTGGTGTGAATTAAATAAGATTTGATTTTTTTAAAAAACTTTTTCTATGAAGATTAGTTATTCCATTTTTTTTGATTAATGAAAGATGCTCTTTGGTACCATAACCTTTATTTTTAAATATCAAGTATCCTGAGAATTTTTTTTCTAATCTCTCCATTAGATTGTCGCGAGAAACTTTGGCAACTATGCTTGCTGATGCTATTGAAATAAACTTTGAGTCTCCAGATACTATGTTTTTCTGAATTCCGTTCCATGGTCTTAATAATAAGGGGCCATCAATTATTAATTCAGATGGCTTTTCTTTTAATTTTTTTAAAGCTCTTATCATTGAAAGTTCTGTAGCAACTCTGATACCTAACTTATCTATTTCTCTTGCCGAAGATTGCCCAATGCCATAATCTGAAGAGAGTAATAAAATTTTTGGTAAAAGTAATTTTCTTTTTTTGGAAGTTAGTTTTTTACTATCTGTTACTCCAAATTGTTTTAGGATAAATTTATTTTTTTCAGTTAATACTACAGCAGCTGCAAAAACTGGACCAAAAATTGCTCCCCTCCCAACTTCATCTATTCCAACTTCAGGTACTTTATTCAATGCTTGCTGAAGATCTTCTTCTTCTTTTTCTTGCATTGTTTAGATCATCTGCAAGTTCAATTTCATCCTTTTTATCTGTAAATAAAACTTCATTATTTTCGTTAGTTTTATTTGTTGATTTATCTTTAGGAATTGTATTTGCTTCAATTTTAATCTTTTCTTCTCCCGATTTTGAGATTTTTTTAATTTGTTTTGCTTTTGTTTTTTTATTTTCTAAGGGTTTTTCATTATCTTTATCACTTTCTTTTAAACGTACAAAATTATTGCTGGTAAGATATTCTTTACCTAACTTTATGAGTGGATTAATACCTAATTGACTGAAAACAATTTTTTCTTCATTAGTAAGATCAACTGTTATTATATTTTTTTCATTTGAATTTGATTGGTTGAAATTATCATTATCATTATCTTTTTCTTTGTCTTTTATATTAGAAGAATTATCTTTACTTAGGTCTTTGGAGTTGATTAATTCCTTGTCAATTATTTTTTCCTGCTCATCAGTTGATTGAGCAGTATCTTTATCTAAAGATTTTAGAGTGTTTGATTGATCAGATTTATTTTCAACATTTTTAATTTTTAAGTTAGAAATTTCGTGATTTAATATATTTTCTACATGTCCTGTACCATCGCATGTAGAACATTTTTTACCGAATAATTCATATATATTTTGGCCTTGTCTTTTTCTGGTTAACTCTACTAAGCCTAATTCAGTAAGCTGAGCTATTTGAGGCCTAGCAGAGTCATCTTTTATTGCCGAAGTAAAATGCTCAAGTAACTGAAATTGATCTCTTCTAGATTCCATATCAATAAAATCTACTACTATTACACCACCAATATTTCTTAATTTCATTTGTCTTGAGATTTCAACTGCTGCTTCGCAGTTCGTCCATAAAACGGTTTGTCTTGAGTTTGCGGATCTTGTAAATGATCCAGAGTTTACATCGATTACTGTTAATGCTTCAGTAGGTTCGATAATTATATAACCTCCGGAAGGAAGATCTACTCTTGGCTGGAGAGCTTTTTGTATTGTTTTTTTTATTTTGTACTTTTCGAAAATATGTTGGTTTAAATTATTATCGTGAAATTCAATATCTATATCAGATTCATAATTTATTAAAAAATCTTTTGCCCTTGCAACTGAAAATTTACTATCGATAATTATTCTTTTAGTTGATTCTTTAATATGATCTCTTAAAATCTTAAGAGAGAAATCATCATCTCTTTTTACTAAATTTGGCGGATTAGAGGCCTCAGAAACTTTTAGTACATTTTCCCACTGATGAATTAATTGCTCTAAATCTTCAATTAGAAGTTCTTCTTTTATCTTTTCAGCCTCTGTTCTAAATAACAATCCTGTGCTGGGAGGTTTTATTAAAACCCCAAGAGCTTTCAAACGGCTTCTTTCTGTTTCTGTATTTATTTTTCTTGAAATATTTACTCCTTGGCCATATGGCTGTAGAATGGCGTATTTCCCTGGGATTGAAATACTTCCGGTTAGTCTGGGACCCTTAGATCCTGTGGGTTCCTTTATTACCTGTACAAGAACTTTTTGTTTTGGTTCAAGTAATTCAGTTATTCCAAATGTCCCCTTTTTAAGTCTTAGTGGACCTAAATCTGAAACATGGATGAATCCATTTTTCTCGCTCTCACCAATATTTATAAAAGCGGCATCAATGCCAGGGAGAACATTTTCAACTGTTCCTAAAAAAATATCGCCAATCTGATATTGACCTTGTGCGACGATAAATTCATCAACTCGATCATCTGTGAGTAGTGCTGCAATTCGAGCCTGCTCAGCGATGATAATTTGCTGAGACATATAATTGATTCTGAATGAATTGGATTTTTGAAAATCATTTAAATTAAAGAATTAGATTTTATCTTTAGATAAAGCAATTTTTTTAGCTATTATGATTTACTTTTTTAAGAATTAATAAAGTTAATAGTGATTGAATTCTGCTATTTATAAAGCTTTAAACGATTTTCAAACTAATTGAAATTGAATTCATAGCTATGATCATTTCTTAAATTAACCATAACTAAAAATAATTTTAACATCTTATAACCATTAAAGCACGTTGATACATTATTCTAATATTGGTGAAATTTTTATCTAAAGTGGTTCAAGTAAACGAAAATTATTTAAAACTCAAGGCAGGCTATTTATTCCCTGAAATTGCAAAAAGGGTTAAAATATATTCTCAATCGAATGAGAGTGCTGAAATTATTAAGTTAGGCATAGGAGATGTTACAGAACCATTACCTAGAGCATGCATAGAGGCTATGAGTAAAGCTTTGGATGAAATGGGAACAACAGATGGTTTCAGAGGTTATGGACCAGAACAAGGTTATTCTTGGCTGAGAGAAAAAATATCTGAGAATGATTTTATTTCGAGAGGCTGTCAAATTTCACCTGAAGAAATCTTTGTTTCAGATGGTTCTAAATGCGATAGTAGCAATATTTTAGATATTCTTGGCAAAGATAATTCAATTGCTGTAACAGATCCTGTTTACCCTGTTTATGTAGATAGTAACGTTATGACAGGCAGAACTGGAGATGCTTTTGAAAACGGCACTTATCAAGGATTAACATATCTTGCAATAAACGAGGGGAACAACTTTCTGCCAAAACTACCTGAAAAAAAAGTTGATATTTTATATCTTTGTTTTCCAAATAATCCTACCGGAGCAACTATCACTAAAAAAGAATTAAAAAATTGGGTTGACTATGCTCTTCAAAACAAATCTCTGATACTTTTTGATGCGGCTTATGAAGCATTTATCCAAGATAATGAAATTCCACATTCAATATATGAGATTGAGGGAGCAAAGGATTGTGCTATTGAATTTAGATCTTTTTCAAAGAATGCAGGATTCACTGGAGTTAGATGTGCTTATACAGTGATACCTAAAAATCTCAAAGGTTTGAGCTCAACAAATGAGGAAATAGACTTATGGCCTCTTTGGGATAGGCGACAATCTACAAAGTTCAATGGAGTAAGTTATGTGGTTCAGAGAGGAGCAGAGGCAGTTTATTCTCTTGAAGGGAAGAAACAGGTTAAAGGTTTAATTGATTTTTATATGGAAAATGCAAAAATCATGAAAAATAAACTTCAGAATGCAGGATATAAAGTTTATGGTGGGGACAATGCTCCTTATATCTGGGTTAAAGTTCCTGATCAAATGACATCTTGGGACTTTTTTGATTTCCTTCTTCAAAAAGTTAGTGTAGTGGGAACACCAGGAAGCGGATTTGGATTGTCAGGAGAAGGTTATTTTCGTTTGTCAGCATTTAACTCACGATCAAATGTCATTGATGCAATGGAAAGAATAATTAATATATAATTATAAGTAAATCTAGATTCTAAAAATTTTAATGTTATCTATAAAGTTAGAACGAAGTGTAAGTAATAATTCAGCAGTGATTGAAAGGAAACCTGCTGAATTAAAAAATAAATCTCCAAAATATAAGGTTTTACTTCATAATGACCCAGTTAATTCTATGGAGTATGTAACTATTTCACTACGAGAAGTTGTTCCGCAATTAAGCGAACAAGACGCTATTGCCATTATGCTTGAGGCACACAATACGGGTGTAGGTTTAGTAATTGTTTGCGATTTAGAGCCAGCAGAATTCTACTCTGAATCATTAAAATCCAAAGGAATTTCTAGCTCAATTGAGAAAGAAGATTAATAACGGTTGAACTTATTATTTAGAGTGAGCTAGTTTCCTTTCTGATAAGGGGCGCACTTTTAAGGATTCTTTTAAGGATGACTTCCCATATTCTCTCTCAAGAATGTCGATGACTGTTTTACCAAATTCATCTTCTGGATTATCAAAAGCTTCTAAGCAAACCTGACCAAGTTTTTCCCCTAATGAGCCTGGATTCCAAAGAAGTTTTCTCGCTGTCCAAGGCATCATGCTCATAGGATTATAATTCGGCTTCAAAATTTTATTATCCAAGGCGTATTTCTCAAGAAGAGTGTGAGGTTGCAAACCTATAAAGAATATAGCTGGATCAACTAAGCCTTTACCAAAAATATTTTCTAATTCCCTATGGTAAGCAATTGTTTGTCTTATGGTGCTGGGGGTTTCATCAAAAACATTAAATGAATAATTGACTGAAACATGATTCTTAAAACCTGATTTGACTAGCATTCTGCAATTATTTAAAACAGTTTCAAGGTTATATGCTAATCTCATTTTTCTAACGAGTTCTTGAGATCCCGATGTGATACCTATTTCAAAATAGCTCATACCTGTATCAACCATAAGCTGAGCCAGCTCAGCATCAATATTATCTGCTCTAATGTATGCAGCCCAATTAATATCTTCCCAGCCTTGATCCTTGATTGCTTGCAAAAGTGTTTTTGCATCTTCAATATGTTTTTTGGCTGGTATAAACTGTGCATCTGTGAACCAAAATCCCCTTACTCCAAGATCATATAATTGCTTCATTTCTTTGATTACTTCGTTAACAGGATTAACGCGAACCTGCTTCCCCTCTACAACTGTATAAACACAGAAACAACAATTATGAGGACAACCTCTTTTTGTTTGCACCCCCACATAGTAGTCTCCACCTTCTATGTACCAATTGAATTCAGGCCATATTGATTTAATATATTTATAGTTGCAGGCGGTTTTAACAGTGCCTGCAGGTTGTTCATGTATTAATTTGTTCCGAGGTTTTTGTCCAGCAATATAACATCTTTCTTCTTCTATTGAATTACCTCTAATTATTTTTTCTATGAGATTTTCTCCCTCTCCAACTGAAATAACAGTTCCTTTTGGGAGTAAATTTCCCAATTGTTCATAGAAGACACTAACAGCCCCACCTCCTAAAATTACTTTTACATTTTTGTTATATTTTTGTGCTCTTTTTAGTCCCATCTTGACTAAAGAAGTATTTCTATATATTTCTCCATAATGAGATGCGATTAATTTTAATCCTCCCCAGGAACCTCTAATTTTTTTAAGGATATTTTTTGAGTAGAAAACTTCAAAAGAGTTTTGTAGGGGATTTCCACTTCTACCATCAACAGGTGCATAAATTTGTATATCTCTCCATGAAAAAATGATTAGATGTGGTCTAAATTGATCAATTTTTCTAGATAAATATTTGGAAACTTTATTAGATGGAATTATTGCTAAATCAATGAATTGCTGTTCTATAACTGGAAAACATTTATGAATATGGTCTGCTAAATAGATAGGTCCTATTGGAAATATTGGATTACATGGCAGTCTAACAGTTAGGATTTTTCCAAAGTGCTTTCTTTGGTAATTTTTTTTAATTAATTTTTCGAACTTTAAATTAAAATTCATGTCATGAAATTTAATTAATTTATTACTTTAAGAATCTAACTACTTTATTACTAAATTGGAGAAATTAAAATCCTAAGAAAATACTCACGAAAATTTTATTATATTCAGATATCAGAAATCATATAAATCCAGCATACTTTGAGAAGTTTTAACCCATCTATCCATCTAGATATATTTGGTGCTCCAGACTTTCTGGCGTAATATCTAACAGGATAATTTAATATTTTAATGTTATTAACAGCAGCTTCAAATATTATTGTAAAGTCTCCAAATGGGTCGGACTTGGAATCCCAACTTCCGTTTTGTTTCATAAGTTTAAAGAATTTTCTTGAAAAAACTTTTGTTCCACAGAGTGAATCTGATACAGGATTATTTATGAGAATTGATATAAATATTGCGAAGAGTCTATTTCCGATATAATTCGCCCATCTCATCGCATCTTTTTCCATTGGAAAAGTTGTGCGGGCGCAATTAATTAGGATATTTTTATTTTTGGTTGATTCCATAATTGCTGCAATACTGTCATCAATATCAACAGTGAAATCACTATCAATTATGGCGAGGGTCTCACCTGAAGAAATATTAAATCCCTCCACGACTGCATTTTTCTTCCCTTTAGAAGTTTGTTTTAAGAGAAATATCTTGAAGAAATTTGAGAAATTTTCTTTTAACTCTCTCAAAATGTCATATGTATTATCATTGCTATTCCCTTCAACAAATATAATTTCTAATTCATTGGGTAAATTTTTGAATTTATTTAAAGCACTAATTAAAAGGTCTTTATTACCAGCTTCGTTTCTTGCAGGAATTACTATTGATATTAAATGCTCAGAAATGTTTTCACTATATCTATAAAAAACTATTTCGAGTTCGTAGGCAAGCTGTTTTATGATTGGTATTTTCCGAAAAATATTTTTAATAAATTTTGGAATTACCTTAGTGGGCAGAGGAGTTAGTTTTTTTGCTTTCCATCTAATTGATCTGTAGTTATAAATTTCTGCTAGAGATTCAATATCGCATAAAGTTATTCTTGCTTTTCTAGTAGTTTTTCTAAAAATTCTTGAATCTAATCTTAGCCATCTAGTGATTGGCTCCCAAGTATTACCACGGACTTTAATAGAAATAAATTCGTTATTGTCCTTGAATACTTGATGAAGTTTATTATTATTTAAATTCCAACTTTTAACACATCTCATCTTTAAAGATAATAAACAATCTTATATTATATATGGATTATTTACTTTTTTAATATTAATTTCCATGGATTTAAAACATCATTCTCGTATATCACTTCATAAAAATCATCATTATTTTTTATTGTTTTAAGGTTAGTTGTCCATGCTAATTCTGATTTTTTTAATTGATTAATACTGTCTAATCCCTCGCCTAGTTTAGGAGTTAATAAAGAAATCCTTATGATTTTTGATTGCGATAGAGAGTTGTCTATTCCTTTTTTATCAACCATGATCGTTTGATTTTTTACTATATCAAGGGATGAAACATATTCCATTTTCTCTCTTAGTTCTTTAGATCTATCAGTGAATAAACTTGATTGCAAAAGAAATGAAGTGAATAAGTAAGGCCCAATTATGAGAGTTATTAATATTTTTTTGAACGGATATTTATGTTTTATTGATGACCAAGATAATCCGAAAAATAATAATCCAAGAATTATGCATGTATTTTCCTTAGTATTAAAGTTAATTAAATCTTTAAAGAAGAAATAATATGTAAAAGTTAGAGCACATATAAATAAAGGAATTATTTTTGAAGTCATAAATATAAAAAATCGACTATATCTTTTAGAATTAAATAAATTTTTTATTCCTATGTAGGTATTTAATGAAAAAATAGATGAGATTTGTAGAGTATAATAAGGTGTTTTTGTTGAGAATATGCTAAGAATTGCTATTAAAATTATGGGAAAAAAAACAAGTATAAGTTTATTTTCTTTACTATGAGAAGTATTGTATATTGTGCCAATAATTGCGAAAAAACTCCATGGTAAAAATGTTACAGGAATATTCCACAAATAATAATAGAAAGGATTTGTAAAAGTATTTTTACTTGATAGAAAGTTAAACTTTTCAATTAAGTAAAAAATAATATTTTTATCTAAATAAGGGTTGATAGAAAACGTCCATAATAAAAAGGGAATAAATCCAATTAGTAGTCCTAACCAAAAGAATTTGATGAATAAAAAATTTTTTTTTAAAAAAAAATATGGTGAGAGTGATAGTAAAGGTACAAAAACTAAAAAAGTTTTCATCATAAAAGCTAAACCAATCCAAATCCCAAAAAGCAGAATATAGAAATTGTCATTTTTACTTTTTATTTTGACTAAAGCTAATACTCCAATAGTTACTAAACATGAATAAATAATATCTTGAGTCGCTAAGTGTGAGTAGTCAAACCATAGATATGTAGTAGCAAGGATTAGTGGAGATATAATTGCATATTTTTTATTAAATAATTCTTCATGTAATTTATAAGTTGCAAATAGCATCAATACTGAAGCGACTGTGGTAGGTAGATATGCAGAAAAAATATTTCTTCCAAATAAGTCTTGTGACTTTGCTATTAAAAACTGTAAACCTATTGTTCTATCTAAAACATATTCATCCCACCAAAGAGGAATTGTCCAGTTACCTTTTTCTAGTATCCATCTTGCTTGTAGCGCATAAAAACCTTCATCAAACGCAATATAACTTCTTTTGCCGAAGTAAAATATAAGAGGAATAAAAACAAATAATTTAAAAATATATCTAAATTTTAAAATTTTATTACTCATTTTAGTTTTAATTTACTTTTTAAGTGCCGATAATTGGAATTGAACCAATGACCCACTGTTTACGAAACAGTTGCTCTACCGCTGAGCTATACCGGCAATATTAAATATTGTATTTTTCATATAGACTTAATCTTATTATTTAATGAATTTATGACAAAAATAGATCCCGAATTAAAAAAAAAATTATTAAAGGAATCCCAAACTCCTTTCAAGGGATTGAGAAGAATATTGTGGATAGCTTTTAGCGGTTCTGCATTTTTGGGACTTCTAATAATGCTCTCTAAAATTGCAAGCGGAACTGAATTCCAGCAAAATAACCTTTTCATACAGTTGGGTGCTTGTGTAATATTTCCTACTCTACTAATTATCGACAGAAATAAAGATTAGTAAGCTAAATGTTTAATTATTGTGATAGGGTCCTCTTTTTAGTGACAAATTTGAATGCTTCTATTACATCTCCTTCAATCCATGAAGAGAATTTATCGCAGCCAACTCCACATTCAAACCCTGTATTTACTTCTTTTACATCATCTTTAGCTCTTTTAAGAGAGTCTAAATTACCCTCAAATATTACTTTATCTGATCTAACAACTCTCACCGAACAATTCCTTTGTAATTTGCCATTTTGTA
The DNA here is from genome assembly GCA_902591865.1 of uncultured Prochlorococcus sp. Taxonomy (GTDB): domain Bacteria; phylum Cyanobacteriota; class Cyanobacteriia; order PCC-6307; family Cyanobiaceae; genus Prochlorococcus_A. The sequence continues at coordinate 62,349 of CACJCK010000003.1, read as the reverse complement.
TATAACAGCCCGCAATAGCTCCTTTACCGACTGCGAAGGTTGCCCTAACTTCCGCTTGACCCAATGATTCTTCGACAAGATCTGGTTCAAGTAGACCTTCCATGGCCAGCTGAATATCTTCTAAGAGTTTATAGATTACTTCATATTCTCTTATGTCAACGTCATTAGCATCAGCTGCTCTCTTTGCACCAGAAGCCAATGAGGTGTTAAACCCAATGATTACTGACCCAGATGCCGCAGCGAGATCTATATCTGTCTCAGTTATTTCTCCAGGAGCAGAAAGTAGAACTCTGACTTGAACTTCATTTTTTGGTAATTGTTCTAGTGAACCTAATATCGCTTCAACACTTCCTTGAACATCAGCTTTGAGAATTAAGTTTAACTCCTTTAGTTCTCCATCATTTGCTTGAGTTGATAAGGATGATAAGCTGACTCTTCTAGAGGCCATTTGCTGAGCTAATTTTGTAGCTCTAGCATCTGTTGCCCTTTCTCCTACAATGGCTCGAGCAGTTTTCTCATCAGGGTAGACTTCGAATTCATCTCCCGCAGTGGGTACTTCACTAAATCCTAGTGCTTCCACAGGGAATGATGGTCCTGCTTCTTTGATTCTATTACCATGTTCATCAACCATTGCTCTAATTTTTCCAAGGACTGAACCAGCAGCTAAAACGTCTCCAGATTTCAAAGTCCCATTTTGTACTAACAAAGTAGCCACAGGCCCTTTGGCTTTATCTAGGTGGGCTTCAATCACAGTACCTTTTGCAAATCTATTAGGGTTAGCTTGTAGATCTTCTACCTCTGAAACCAATAAAATCATTTCGAGTAATTTATCAATGTTTTGTTTTTTGATAGCACTTACTGGAACCATCACTGTATCTCCTCCCCAATCTTCAGCAATTAAATCTTTTTCTGATAGTTCCTGTTTTACTTTATCTGGAGATGCTCCTTCTTTGTCAATTTTATTTATTGCAACAACAATTGGAACTTTTGCAGCTCTTGCGTGACTAATAGCTTCTAGTGTTTGAGGTCTGCAACCATCATCTGCAGCAACTACAAGAACTGCTACATCTGTAACTTTTGTACCCCTTGCTCTCATCGCAGTAAAGGCTTCATGACCGGGGGTATCAAGAAAAGTTAATTTTTTCATTAAAGATTCATGTTCAAATTCAACTTGATAAGCTCCTATGTGTTGAGTGATGCCCCCTGCTTCCCCCGAGGCTACTCTTGATTCCCTGATGGAATCTAAAAGACTTGTTTTGCCATGATCTACATGACCCATCACTGTAATAACAGGTGGTCTTCTTATTAGATTTTGAATATCTTCAGATTCAATCATATCTACTGTTTTTTCAGCAGCTTCTTGGATATCGTCTTGTAAAACAGGTACCCCAAATTCTTCTGCTACTGTTTCAATTGTTGCTAAGTCAAGTGATTGAGTAACAGTTGCAGTTATTCCTTTAAAAAAGAGAGATTTGATTATTTCAGAACTTTCAAGACTTAATTTATCAGCTAATTCTTGAACTGTTAAATTATCTTCAGGTACGATTATCATTTCTGGCCTAACTTGTTTGGCTTCTTTGGCAGCCTTTAACTCCATAGCTCTTCTTTTCTGCCTTTGTCTAGTAGTTTCTTTTTTCTTCTTTTTAAATTGTTTTATAGTTTTTTGAGATTTGGATTCATCAGACTTTTCTTTCTTTGGACGCGCCAAACTAGCTGATAAGATTGAAATTTTTTCACCTGAATATCCACTAGTTTCAGATGTTAATGTATCATCATTTTCACCTATAATATGAACTTTCTGTCTTTGTTTTTGGGTATTTTTACTTCTTAATGCTTCAAGTTTTGCGCTATCGTCCCAGTCTGTCTTTCCTGGTTTTTTAGAATTATTTGTAAATGTTCTATGGGGCGGTTTTTTTGAATTAGGGGCGGTATGTGGACGACTATTTGGAGCTTTCGCCTTCTGTTTCGTTGTATCGATATTTTGTTTTTCATTATTCTTTAAAACTTTTTTGTCATTCTCAGATTTGTTAGTTTTTTGAAGTTGTAAGAGTTCATTAGGTGATACTGGCTTTCTAATTCCGGGTGAATTTTGACCATTGAATTTAGACCCAGTCCTATTTGGCATGCCAGGTCTATTGGGGGCTCCACCCCTACTTGCATTGGCTTGTCTATAAAAAGATCCAGGCTTGCCTTGATTTGATGGGTTGTTTCTTAATCCAGTCCTACTGGGAATGCCAGGTCTGTTGGGAGCTCCAGGCTTATTTGCATTTGCTTGTCTGTTTGGAACTCCAGGCCTGGTTTGATCTGATGGTTTGTTTCTTAATCCAGACCTATTAGGCATGCCGGGTCTGTTGGGGGTAGTTTGTTTAAAAGAAATGTTTTGCTTATTATTTTGCTGATTGGGTCCGCCCCTTCTCATTGGAGCTCCTACGAGCTCAGGGGGGGACGTTCTGTTATTAATATTATTTGTTTTAGATCTGTTGGAATTTTGGTCAGGTTTGTTTGATATTTGTCTTTTTCCCCCTGAACTGTAGATGTTCTGGGAAGTCTCATTAGATTTAACATTAATATTAATATTTTTTGGCTTAGCAATTAGTTGAATAGGGACAGGGGGTTTTGCAGGACTTTTTATAGGCAAGGTTGTGTTATTTCGGAAAGTTTTTTTATCTTGGTTGAGATTTTGTGAAGCTTTAATATTTGTTTTTTGATTTGTAAGATTTGCTTTAGATTCTGAACTGTTAGAAATTATCGGTTTATTCAGATTTTTAGTTTGATTTGAAATTCTTTTTTGGCTCTCAGGTTTATTATTAGGTTTTATTAGTAATGGCTTTTTGCTTGAATTATCTTTTTGGGGTCTCTCTTTCATAGAGGAGATAAAAGAAGAATCTCCTTCTTTATTTTGTTTGTAATTATCTTTTCTAATTGAAGGTTTCTTGATAGAAAGTATTGTTTTATCTGAACTTTTTTTATTAATAAGATTTTTTATTTTTTTTGCTTCCTCTGCACTAATTGAACTGCTATGGCTTTTTACTGAAATTGAAAGTTTTTGGGCGGCATCCAATATATCTTTATTGTCCAGATTTAAGTCTCTAGAGAGTTCATAAATTCTGATTTTATCGCTGATAGTCATTTAATCTGATTTGTACTCTTTTTGAAATTTAAAGAGGATTTAATTTAATTATATTCCCTTATAGGGATAGTCATTGTAGCTTGTAATTTCTTTTTCAAAAATATAAATAAATTCAGGTTCTAAAGATGTTTTTAAAGCTTTTTGAAGCTTTTTTTTGATCTTGGAATCTGAGTAACATTTTTTTGACTTGCAAATGTAGGCTGATCGCCCCATACCCTTTTTGAACATAATACCTTGCTTATGATCTTTAGTAATCTTTATAAGATCTTGCCTGTCATATGTTTTTCTACATGAAATGCATATACGCAAAACAGGGGTTTGTCGTATCATCTTTTTCTCTCCTCTTTTGCGGATATTTCACCATCTTGAACTTTCTCTAATTGATCACTATCTGAGAAGACCTCTTCTTCATAAGTTTCTTGTCCATATTCATCATCATCTTCAGGAAGGGGATAAAGCTCTCTCAATCTTGCATCTTCTGCAGCACGCTCGGCTTGTTCTGCTTCTAATCTAAGCTCAGCTTCTCGCTGGAGATTCTCTTCATCTTCCCTTTGAAGGATTAATTTAGAGACTGCAGCATCTTCTGCTTCCTGATCGTATTCATGGGAGCTTTTAACATCAATCTTCCAACCAGTTAATCTTGCTGCAAGTCTTACATTTTGTCCTTCTCTACCTATTGCGAGACTTAATTGATCCGGTGGAACTAGTACATGCGCGTGTTGACCTTCTGGGTCAACAAGTCTTACGAGATCGACTTTCGCAGGACTTAAAGAGTTTAAAATATATTGGATTGGGTCAGATGACCATTTAATAACGTCAATTTTTTCTCCTCTTAATTCATTTACTACTTGTTGTATTCTTGCTCCTCTCGCTCCAATACAAGCACCTACAGGGTCTACTTCTTGTTCGACGCTATCTACAGCTACTTTTGTTCTTGGCCCAACGGCTCTTGAAGGAGGATTCGCTTCTCTTGAAACAGCAACTATTTTTACCGTTCCTTCTTGAATTTCCGGAACTTCATTTTCGAACAAATAAACGACTAATCCAGCATTCGCTCTACTTACAAAAAGTTGTGGACCTTTTCTAGCTATTTCGCTAACTTCTTTCAAGAATACTTTGAAAGTTGCGTTAGCTCTATAATTATCATTTGGTAATTGATCTCTTTTAGGAAGTTCGGCCTCTACTTCAGGTCTACCAATACCCGAACTAACTCCCATTATTACTGACTGTCTTTCAAATCTTATAACTCTTGCAGTTAAAACAGGATCTTCCAAATCTGCAAATTCTTCTTGGATCATTTTTCTTTGTTGATCCCTTAATTTTTGGGCTAAAACTTGCTTTGTTGTTGTAGCAGCCATTCGTCCAAAATCCTCTTTTTCTGGAGTGACGTCTAAGACAACCGTGTCACCTATTTGAGCATCATCAGCCACTTGTTTAACTTCTACTAAAGAAATTTGATGATCTTCGCTTTCAACTTCTTCTACTATTATTTTACTTGATAAGATCCTATAACCTTCTTCATCTAGATCTAGTCCAACATCAAAATTACTAAAGTATTCTTCATCAAATGGGTCTTCGTTAACTCCAATGTAAAAAGTTCTTCTATATTTTTCGTATCCCTTCAACAAAGCTTCGCGCAAGGCTGCTTCAACGATATTAGGAGGTAACTTTTTTTCCTCACTAATGTCTTCAATAAGATTGTTTAAACCTGGGAGAATAACTAATGCCATCTATGATGGGAAAATTGAATAATTGTTGAAAATTAATTAATCTTTTAAGGTACAAAGACTAATTTTTAATACTTCATCTAAAGGGATTTTCTTTATCCTACCCTTAATGTTAATGGCTAAATAATCATTAGACTTTTCATAAAGTAAACCATTCAGGAATTTTATTTTTGAATTCTTTTGGTTTAACTCAACATTAACTGGAAAACCCTTAAAAGTTTTGAAGTCTCTATCTGAGGTTAATTCATCACTGACCCCTTGACTACTAATTTCTAACACATATGAACAATTTAAAAGATTTGATTTTTCTATTTCGTCAGATGCTGGGGTATTAAATAGCGCACAATCATCTAGGGAAATGTCATCTCCATTAGTTTTTTTTATAGTTATTTCAATAACAATTGGATTTTGATTGGATTGTATATTTAAACAGTAGATTTCTAAGTCTTGTTCATTAGCAACTTTTTCTAAAAGAACCTCTAGTTTACTTTTGTTTTCTTTATTCAAGTTTGTTTATAAATTTAATTAAAATTTATTTTCACATATAAAGAATTTTTTTCTATATAAAAATTTGTATTTTATGGATGTAAACAAAAAAACAACAATAAAATTTTTCTTCAATTAGATTTATTTGATCAATCCAAAAAATATTAATTAAATGAAGTCTATCAAGATTAAATTTATTAGTTTAATCCAAATATTCATTATTGTATATTTTTGTTTACCCAATTTCTTTCAAAATGCTGAAGTTTTAGCTTTAACTTCCTTTGAAAGTCATAATTTCGTATCATCTGCAGTGAAAAATGTTGGCCCTGCAGTTGTAAAAATTGATACTGAGCGAATGGTAGAGAGGCAACAATTTGATCCTACTTTACTTGATCCTCTATTAAGAGATTTACTTGGCGAGCAAGGAATTGCTCCTGAAAGAGAGAGGGGACAAGGCTCTGGAGTTATCATTAATGAGAATGGTTTGGTTCTTACAAACGCTCATGTCGTAGAAAGAGTCGATGATGTTTCAGTTACTTTGGCAGATGGATCTATTTGTGATGGTCAAGTTTTGGGCACAGATTCAGTAACAGATTTAGCTTTAATAAAAATTGATGAAGATACTTATTCTGGTTTTGCTCCCCTTGGAAATTCTGAAGATCTTGAAGTTGGGGATTGGGCAATAGCACTTGGCACTCCCTATGGCCTTGAAAAAACAGTTACCTTGGGGATCGTCAGCAGTCTACATAGAGATATTAGTAGTTTAGGATTTTCAGATAAAAGGCTGGATCTTATTCAAACTGATGCTGCAATAAACCCAGGAAATTCTGGCGGACCACTCATAAATTCCAATGGTGAGGTAATAGGAATTAATACATTAGTTAGAAGTGGCCCTGGAGCTGGCTTAGGTTTTGCAATTCCTATCAACTTAGCTAAAAGTGTTTCTGATCAGCTTCTTAAAAATGGAGAAGTTATTCATCCATATTTAGGGGTACAATTGATTTCTTTAAATCCTAGAATTGCTAAAGAACATAATCGAGATCCAAATTCGCTAGTTCAATTACCTGAAAGAAATGGAGCTCTAATTCAATCAGTAATACCTAATAGTCCCGCTGAAAAAGCTGGTTTAAGAAGAGGAGATTTAGTAATTGCAGCCGAAAATATCTCTATAAAAGAACCTAAAGCTCTACTGGATGAAGTAGAAAAAGCTCAAATAGGAAAAGTATTCCTCTTAAATATATTGAGAGATAACAAAGAGATACAGATAAATATCAAACCAGAACCTCTTCCAGGTTTGACATAAAGCACTCGTTGAAATTTAATGATTTATAACGATTAGGGAAAAGATTTTGGATTCACAAACTCAAATGAAACAAGTAGTTGCTGATGCAGCAATAAAGGAAGTAAAGAGTGACATGATTCTGGGATTAGGATCTGGATCTACAGCTGCGTTAATGATAAAAAGCCTGGCGGAAGAAATACGTTCTGGAAAACTTCAAAATATAAGAGGTGTAGCAACTTCTTTTCAATCAGAAGTTCTAGCACTTGAACTGGATATAACGCTTATCGATTTAGCTTCTGTATCCCAAATCGATTTAGCTATTGATGGAGCAGATGAAGTTGATCCTGGATTTCAATTAATAAAAGGAGGAGGGGCATGCCATGTTAGAGAAAAGTTAGTGGCCTCTATAGCTGATCAATTGTTGATTGTTGTTGATGAAACTAAACTTGTACAAAATCTAAATCAATCTTTCCCTTTACCTGTAGAAGTTCTTCCAAATGCTTGGAAGCAAGTTAAGGAAGTTATTTCAGACATGAATGGAAGTTCTTCTTTAAGAATGGCTACCAAAAAAGCTGGCCCAGTTGTTACTGACCAAGGAAACCTTATCCTAGATGTATTATTTAATGAAGGAATTAAGAATCCAAAAGACATTGAAATGATGATTAACAATATCCCAGGAGTATTAGAAAATGGATTATTCGTTGATCTTACGGACAAAGTATTAGTTGGTAAAATCGAAAACAACACTCCAGTAGTTTACTCACCTTCAAGAGCTAGCTAATCTTCAAATCTTATTTGTACTGAGTTAGCGTGGCTATGTAAGCCCTCACTTTTAGCAAGATTAATAATGTCAAGTTTATTAACTTTTAGACTTTCTTCATTAAATTCTATTATTGAAGTATTTTTCATAAAAGTTTCAACCCCCAAAGAACCGCTAAATCTAGAATTTCCTGATGTAGGTAAAGTGTGATTTGGTCCAGCAAGATAATCTCCAACAGCTTCTGGCGTCCATTTTCCTAAAAATATCGCACCTGCATTCTCTATACCTGTAAGAATTTTTTTTGAATCTTTAGTAAGAATTTCTAGGTGTTCAGGGGCAAAGTTATTGCTTAGTTCAACACATAATTCATGATTCTCGCAAATTACAATTAAACCCCAATTTTTTATTGATTGAATGCAAATTTCTTTTCTTGGATGATTGTCTATTATTTTATAAACTTCTTCTAAAACTTCTTTTGCTTGGTTCTTTGATGTTGTTAGAAGTATTGACGAAGCTAAAGGATCATGTTCTGCTTGCGCTAGGAGATCAGAAGCTATATGAGTACTTTTAGCTGTTTCATCTGCAATGATTAATATCTCACTTGGACCAGCTAAAGAATCAATCCCTGTGAAGCCATATATGAGTTTTTTTGCTGTTGTAACATAGATATTCCCTGGGCCTGAAATAACATCAACTTTATTGATTTGATTTGTGCCAAATGCTAGAGCACCAATTGCTTGAGCTCCTCCAATTCTAAATACTTTATTGATCCCTGATAAGTAAGCTGCAGCTAAGACAGTTTTGTTTATTTCACCATCTTTATTCCCAGGAGATACCATAATAGTTTCTTCTACTCCTGCTACTTTTGCAGGTATTGCATTCATTAATACAGTACTTGGATAAGCAGCTCTACCTCCGGGAATATAAATACCTGCATTTTTAACTGGTCTCCATTTTCTTTGGACTATATCACCATATTCACCTTTTATTGTGAAAGATTGAGGAATTTCTTTTTCATGGAATTTTTGAATTCGTTTATGAGCTACCTCAAGTGAGCGCTTCAAATTGTTATCAATTTCATCCCATGCATTCTTTATTTGATCAGCACTCACTTTCATAGGTTTAGGGTCGAAACCATCAAATTTTTTTGTATATTTTCCCACTGCTATATCTCCATAATTTTTTACTTCTCTAAGAATTTCTTCGACTATTGCAGTTATTTTATTATTTTTTTCTGAATTGGTTCGAGTAGAAATCCTCTTTAATTCTTGGATAGCGTCTTCTTTATTATTGATAATCTTCATATTCTTAATTTTTTCAAATTGAAAGACTCTAGTCCAATTTAATAACTCTTTAAATTATATATGATTGATTAGTAGTCGATCTATTTGTTATGATTGGAACCTATTATTAAGTAACCTCTGTGGCCAATAACAAATCTGCAAAAAAGAGAATCCAAATTGCAGAAAGAAACCGTTTAATCAATAAGTCTTACAAATCTACAGTAAGAACTTTGACGAAAAAAACTTTAGAAAATTGTGAAAAATATAAAAAAGACCCAAATGAGGAAAATAAAAATTTAGTCAAAACAAGCCATAACAAAGCCTATAGTCTAATAGATAAAGCCGTTAAAAAAAATGTTCTTCACAAAAACAATGGAGCTAATAGAAAATCGAAAATTAACAATTTTGTAAAAAATACTCTTACGACAAATTAAAAGGTAGAGCATAATTATGAGCGATATAGAACTCATAGACTCGCACTGTCATTTAATATTTGAAAATTTTGAAAGAGATCTTGAAGATGTTGTTTTAAGATTGCGTTCAAAGGGTGTAAAAAAATTGGTTCATGCTTGTTGTGAATTTAAAGAAATTCCAAAGTTGAAAAGAATATCTAACGAATTTAATGAAATTTACTATTCGGTTGGTTTGCATCCGCTAGAAGCAAAAAAATGGGAAGAAAGTTCAAAATCTCTTTTAAGAAAATCAGCTCTAGAAGATCGAAGAGTTGTAGCTATTGGGGAATTAGGCTTAGATTTTTTTAAAAATGAAAATAAATCCCAGCAAATAGAAGCACTTATTCCGCAAATGGAGTTAGCTTATGAACTTAAATTGCCTGTAATTATTCATTGCAGAGATGCTGCAAATGAAATGATTGAGATCTGTAGTGGTCTCTCTAAAAAAGGAAAATGTCCTGATGGTGTGCTTCATTGTTGGACAGGATCCCCTCAAGAAATGAAGCAATTCTTGGATCTTGGATTTTATATCAGTTTTAGTGGAATAGTAACTTTCCCAAAAGCATATGAAATTCATGAGTGTGCCAAAATAGTCCCAAACGATAAATACTTAATTGAAACTGACTCACCATTTTTAGCTCCTGTTCCTTACAGGGGTAAAAGAAATGAACCTGCATTCGTTGAAAATGTTGCCAATTTTATTGCAGATTTAAGATCCACTGAATTAATCAAAATTGCTAAAGAGTCATCTAAGAATGCTGAAGATTTGTTTAAATTTGACTTGTTAAGTTGACGTAGCAACTGTTAAAATAAGGAATTACTGGAAATTTTTCTTAATTTTTTGAATTTAACTCACATAGTTAATGATTTTATCAGCATTAAACAAATTTAATTCTTTTTTTATTAGGTTGTTTTTTGTTGTAATCGAGATTTAATGGTTTATCTCATTTTACGTGAAAAGTTAAAGAACTAATTATTGAGTAGATTAAAAGTAAATAGTAAATCTCACAAAATCGCAGGTTTTCTTGGATGAGCAGTAGCGCTTTACAGGTAGCAAAAACAGCTACTTATCTACCAGATTTAGTTGAAGTACAAAGAGCAAGCTTTAAATGGTTTTTGGAAAAGGGTTTAATAGAAGAACTACAAAATTTTTCCCCCATTTCTGATTACACAGGTAAATTAGAATTGCATTTTATTGGTGAGGAGTACAGGTTAAAAAGACCTAGACATGATGTTGAGGAAGCTAAAAGAAGAGATGCTACATTTGCATCTCAGATGTATGTAACTTGCAGGTTAATTAATAAAGAGACAGGGGAAATTAAAGAACAAGAAGTATTCATTGGCGAATTACCATTAATGACTGAAAGAGGAACTTTCATCATTAATGGTGCCGAAAGAGTGATTGTTAATCAAATTGTTCGAAGCCCTGGAGTATATTTCAAAGATGAATTGGATAAAAATGGTCGAAGAACCTACAACGCTAGCGTTATCCCTAATAGAGGAGCATGGTTAAAATTCGAGACTGACAAAAATAATTTACTTTATGTGAGAGTTGATAAAACTAGAAAAATTAATGCTCATGTTCTTATGAGAGCGATGGGTCTTTCAGATAATGATGTGGTCGATAAACTTAGGCATCCCGAGTTTTATCAAAACTCAATTGAGTCAGCTAATGATGAGGGTATAAATTCAGAAGATCAGGCATTACTTGAACTATACAAGAAGCTACGCCCTGGTGAACCACCCTCCGTTTCTGGCGGACAACAGCTTTTGCACAGTAGATTTTTTGATCCTAAAAGATATGATTTAGGCCGAGTTGGTAGATATAAAATAAATAAAAAATTGAGACTTACCGTCCCAGACGATGTGAGAACTCTTACCCATGAAGATGTTCTTTCTACCATTGATTATTTAATTAATCTAGAATTGGATATTGGCGGCGCCAGTTTGGATGATATTGACCACCTCGGTAATCGAAGGGTTAGATCTGTAGGAGAACTTCTTCAAAATCAAGTAAGGGTTGGACTAAATCGATTAGAGAGAATTATTAAAGAAAGAATGACAGTAGGAGAAACAGATTCTCTAACTCCAGCTCAACTAGTCAATCCCAAACCTTTGGTTGCTGCAATAAAAGAATTTTTTGGATCCAGCCAATTAAGTCAGTTCATGGATCAAACTAATCCTCTGGCTGAGTTAACACATAAGAGAAGAATCTCAGCATTAGGTCCAGGAGGTTTAACTCGAGAAAGAGCAGGTTTTGCGGTACGAGATATACATCCTTCACATTATGGAAGATTATGCCCTATCGAGACTCCTGAAGGTCCTAATGCAGGACTTATAAATTCATTAGCTACCCACGCAAGAGTTAATGAGTATGGTTTTATTGAAACACCTTTTTGGGAAGTTAATAACGGTAAAGTTAATAAAGCAGGTAATCCTGTTTATCTTTCTGCTGATTTAGAAGATGAGTGTAGGGTGGCTCCAGGAGACGTCGCTACTGACAAGGACGGCAATATAATTGCAAATTTAATACCGGTAAGATATAGACAAGATTTTGAAAAAGTTCCTCCTCATCAAGTTGATTACGTTCAGCTTTCTCCGGTTCAGGTTATTTCAGTTGCTACTTCACTTATTCCTTTCTTGGAACATGATGATGCTAATAGAGCTCTAATGGGATCAAATATGCAACGCCAAGCCGTTCCATTGCTCAGGCCAGAACGCCCTTTAGTTGGTACAGGTTTAGAATCTCAAGTTGCTAGAGACTCGGGGATGGTTCCCATAACAAAAGTTAATGGAATTATATCTTACGTTGACGCTAATGAGATTGTCGTTAAAGATGATCATGGTAATGAACATTTTCACTATCTTCAGAAATATCAAAGATCAAATCAAGATACTTGCCTCAACCAAAGACCTATAGTGAAAATTGGAGATAAAGTTATATCAGGGCAGGTTTTAGCAGATGGATCCGCATGTGAAGGAGGGGAGATAGCCCTTGGCCAAAACGTTTTAATTGCCTACATGCCATGGGAAGGATACAACTACGAAGATGCAATACTTGTTAGCGAGAGAATGGTAACTGATGATTTATATACTTCAGTACATATTGAAAAATATGAAATTGAAGCAAGACAAACGAAACTAGGACCCGAAGAAATAACGAGAGAGATTCCCAATATCTCTGAAGAAAGCTTGAATAATCTTGATGAGATGGGAATTATTAGGATTGGTGCTTTTGTCGAGAGTGGAGATATTCTTGTAGGAAAAGTAACTCCTAAAGGGGAATCAGACCAACCGCCTGAAGAAAAACTGTTAAGAGCTATTTTCGGCGAAAAGGCTAGAGATGTTAGAGACAATTCCCTCAGGGTTCCTAAAACTGAAAAGGGAAGGGTTTTAGATGTTCGTATTTACACTAGAGAACAAGGTGATGAATTACCTCCAGGAGCCAATATGGTTGTCAGAGTTTATGTGGCTCAGAGAAGGAAAATTCAAGTAGGTGACAAAATGGCTGGGAGGCATGGAAATAAAGGAATTATCAGCAGAATCTTACCAAGAGAAGATATGCCTTATTTACCTGATGGAACTCCTGTAGACATAGTTCTTAATCCTTTAGGAGTGCCTAGTAGGATGAATGTAGGCCAAGTTTTTGAATTATTGATGGGCTGGGCAGCTTCGAATTTAAATTGCCGGGTTAAAGTTGTTCCATTTGATGAAATGTATGGAGCTGAAAAATCACATCAAACTGTTCAAGCATTTTTAGAAGAAGCTTCAAAACAGCCAGGTAAAGCATGGGTTTACAATCCTGAAGATCCTGGAAAGTTATTACTTAAAGATGGCAGAACAGGGGAACCCTTCGATCAGCCAGTTGCTGTCGGATACTCTCACTTCCTCAAATTAGTCCATTTGGTGGATGATAAAATTCATGCTAGATCCACTGGCCCTTACTCTTTGGTTACACAGCAACCATTGGGTGGTAAAGCTCAGCAAGGTGGACAAAGACTTGGAGAAATGGAAGTATGGGCTCTTGAGGCTTATGGAGCCGCTTATACTCTTCAGGAATTGTTAACAGTTAAATCTGACGACATGCAAGGAAGAAATGAAGCGCTTAATGCAATTGTAAAAGGTAAACCTATCCCAAGGCCTGGTACTCCTGAGTCATTTAAAGTTCTCATGAGGGAGTTACAATCTCTAGGATTGGATATAGGGGTTTATACAGATGAAGGAAAAGAGGTTGATTTAATGCAAGATATAAATCCGAGAAGAAATACTCCATCAAGGCCGACTTACGAATCACTCGGAACCTCAGAATATGAGGAGGATTAAATACTTAATTAAAACCTTTTAATTTAAAATCGCCAAAAATGACAAACAGCAACTTAAGAACTGAAAATCACTTTGATTACGTCAAAATTTCAATAGCTTCTCCACAAAGAATTATGGATTGGGGTCAGAGGACATTGCCCAATGGACAAGTAGTTGGTGAAGTTACGAAACCTGAAACTATCAATTACAGGACACTTAAACCAGAAATGGATGGACTGTTTTGTGAAAAGATTTTTGGGCCATCTAAAGATTGGGAATGCCACTGTGGAAAGTACAAAAGGGTAAGACATCGCGGCATTGTTTGTGAGAGATGTGGTGTGGAAGTAACTGAAAGCAGAGTCAGAAGACATAGGATGGGCTACATAAAACTTGCTGCGCCAGTTTCCCATGTTTGGTATTTGAAAGGAATTCCCAGTTACGTTGCAATACTTTTGGATATTCCACTAAGAGATGTAGAGCAAATAGTTTATTTTAATTGTTACGTAGTTTTAGATCCTGGTGATCATAAAGAACTTAAATATAAGCAATTACTCACTGAGGATGAGTGGCTAGAAATTGAAGACGAAATTTATGCTGAAGAGTCAACTATTGAAAATGAACCTTTTGTTGGAATTGGTGCTGAGGCACTGAAGCAATTACTTGAGGACCTTGATTTAAATCAGGTTGCTGAGGAGCTTAGAGAAGAAATTACTAATAGCAAAGGGCAAAAGAGGGCAAAACTTATAAAAAGGATAAGAGTTATTGATAATTTTATTGCAACTAATGCAAAACCAGAATGGATGGTTTTAGATGCAATCCCAGTTATACCTCCAGATCTTAGACCTATGGTTCAGCTTGATGGGGGAAGATTTGCAACTTCAGATTTAAACGATTTATATAGAAGAGTTATAAATAGAAATAATAGACTAGCTAGGCTTCAAGAAATTTTAGCTCCTGAAATTATCGTAAGAAATGAAAAAAGAATGCTTCAAGAGGCTGTTGATGCCCTTATAGATAATGGAAGGAGAGGAAGGACTGTTGTTGGAGCAAATAATAGAGCGCTTAAGTCCCTAAGCGACATAATTGAGGGAAAACAAGGAAGATTTAGACAAAATCTTCTTGGAAAGCGTGTTGACTATTCAGGAAGATCTGTAATAGTTGTGGGTCCTAAATTAAAAATGCATCAGTGTGGTCTTCCAAAAGAAATGGCGATAGAGCTTTTTCAACCTTTTGTAATTCATAGATTAATACGACAAAATATTGTGAATAATATTAAAGCTGCAAAAAAATTAATACAAAAAGCCGATGACGAAGTTATGCAGGTACTTCAGGAAGTTATCGAGGGTCATCCAATTCTTTTAAATAGAGCGCCTACGCTCCATCGTTTAGGAATTCAAGCTTTTGAACCGAAATTAGTTGGAGGCAGAGCAATACAACTTCATCCTTTAGTTTGTCCTGCATTCAATGCTGACTTTGATGGAGATCAAATGGCAGTTCATGTTCCTTTAGCTTTAGAGGCACAAACTGAAGCACGCATGCTTATGTTGGCCAGTAATAATATTCTTTCTCCTGCTACTGGTGAACCAATAGTGACTCCATCACAAGATATGGTTTTGGGATCTTATTATTTAACGGCTTTGCAACCGAATTATCGAAAACCAGAATTCGGAGATAATAAGACTACTTTTGCTTCATTAGAAGATGTCATTTTTGCTTTTGAAGATAAAAGACTCAGCCTACATGAATGGGTTTGGGTTAGATTTAATGGAGAAGTGGAAGATGAAGATGAAATGTATAGCCCACAAAAAACTCAAGAGCTAGACGACGGCTCAAGATTAGAAATCTGGAATTTAAGAAGGGACAGATTTGACTCTGATGATAATTTAATAAGCCGATTTGTTCTTACAACTGTTGGGAGAGTAGTTATGAATTATACCATCATAGATTCTGTATCTAAAACGTAATCTTTTAAAACTTCTATTTATTTATCTAAAAATCATGACATCATCTAAACCTAAAAAAACATCCAGAGTACGTAAAACTACTAAAAACTTAAAAAAGAACAATCCAGTAGTAATGCCTGCTCTCGCTAAAACGCCTCCATCTTTTAAAAATAAGGTAGTTGATAAGAAAGCTTTAAAAAATTTAGTCTCCTGGGCTTATAAAACTCATGGAACTGCTATAACTTCAGCCATGGCTGATAATCTAAAGGACTTAGGTTTTAAATATGCTACCCAAGCTGCTGTCTCTATCTCAGTAGATGACTTGAAAGTTCCTGAAGCTAAACAAGATTTAATAGGACAAGCTGAAGAGCAAATATCCGCTACAGAAGAATGCTATAGACTTGGTGAAATTACTGAAGTTGAAAGGCACACTAAAGTTATAGATACTTGGACTGAAACTAATGAAAGATTGGTAGATGCTGTCAAGAATAATTTCAATCAAAATGATCCTCTAAATTCCGTTTGGATGATGGCTAACTCAGGAGCAAGGGGAAATATGTCTCAGGTAAGACAACTTGTTGGCATGAGGGGATTGATGGCTAATCCTCAAGGAGAGATCATCGACCTCCCAATTAGAACTAATTTTAGAGAAGGACTCACAGTAACTGAATATGTAATTTCTTCTTACGGAGCAAGGAAAGGTTTGGTTGATACTGCCTTAAGAACTGCCGATTCTGGGTACTTGACTCGAAGATTAGTTGATGTTGCTCAAGATGTAATTGTTAGAGAAGAAGATTGTGGAACAGAACGATCAATAGTGGTTGAAGCTGAGGATGGTAAATTTGGAGCAAGACTTCTTGGTAGGCTTACTGCTGAGGATATTTTTGATGCTGAAGAAAACCTCATTGTTCCTCAAAATACTGCAATTGATCCTGCATTATCAGGTGAAATTGAGAAAGCATCTATTAGTAATGTAAAAATCAGATCCCCATTAACATGTGAAGCTAATAGATCGGTTTGCAGGAGGTGTTACGGATGGGCGCTGGCTCATAATCATTTGGTTGATTTAGGAGAAGCAGTCGGAATTATTGCTGCCCAATCTATTGGTGAGCCAGGAACTCAATTGACAATGAGAACTTTCCATACAGGAGGTGTATCAACTGCTGAAAGTGGAGTCGTAAGATCAAAAATTTCTGGAAGAGTTGAATTTAGTTCAAAAGCAAAGGTTAGAGGTTATAGGACCCCACATGGCGTAGAAGCTAAACAAGCGGAAGTTGATTTCATACTAAAGATAGTTCCTCAAGGAAATAATTCTGGCAAATCCCAAAAAATTGAAGTTTCTAGCGGATCGCTTTTATTTGTAGATGATGGTGAAGAAATTAATTCTGATATAACTGTTGCTCAGATTACTGCTGGATCTGTTAAGAAGAGTGTTGAAAAAGCAACTAAAGATGTTATCTGCGATTTGGCTGGTCAAGTTAGGTATGACAAGGTTATTCAACCAAAGGAGGTAACAGATAGGCAGGGTAATATCACCTTAAAAGCTCAAAGATTAGGTAGATTGTGGGTTTTAGCTGGAGATGTTTATAATTTGCCACCTAACGCAAGACCAGTTATCTCATCTGGAAAACCTGTAGATGAAGGAACTGTTTTGGCAGAAGCAAGTCAATCAAGTGAGTTTGGCGGACAAGTTCGATTAAGAGAATCAATAGGAGATTCAAGAGAAGTTCAGATTGTTACTACTTCAATGGCCTTAACTAATTTTAAATTAATTGAAGAATCTACTCACTCAGGTCAAATATATAATTTGGAATCTAATGATGGTACCTCTTATCGTTTAAATATTTCCCCAGGAAGTAAAATAAGTAGTGGTGAGGTAATAGCAGATTTAACGGATGAAAGGTTCCGTACAAAGACTGGTGGTCTAGTAAAATATGCACCTGGATTAAGTGTTAAAAAAGCAAGATCATCTAAAAATGGTTTTGAAGTTAGTCAAGGAGGAACATTGCTTTGGATACCTCAAGAGACACATGAAATTAACAAGGACATATCTCTTCTAATGATCGAAGATATGAAATGGATTGAAGCTGGAACAGAAGTTGTAAAAGATATTTTTAGTCAAACATCAGGAATTGTTACTGTTACACAAAAAAATGATATTCTTCGTGAAATAACTGTAAGAAATGGAACTTTTCATGAGTGTGATGATGAGGAAGTTCTGAATAGATTTACAGAAGAGGGAAATCTTGTAAATCCTGGCGAAAAGATTTTAGATGGTGTTGATAATAAGGATATTCTATTTGTTCAAAAATTAGAAACAGAAAAATGTCGAGGCTTGTTATTAAGAACTGTTGAAGAATTTACTATTCCTGACCAAGCGGAATTACCCCAACTAACACATGTTAAGCAGGAAAAGGGACCACATTTAGGCTTAAAAGCTATCCAAAGACTGACCTATAAAGACGGAGAATTGATAAAATCAGTTGAAGGGGTTGAATTACTTAGAACACATTTAAGCATTGAAAGCTTTGATGCTACTCCTCAAATGACTATTGACGCCGAGTCGATTAAAGATAAAAATGATGAATCGATCAATAGATTAAATTTAGTAATACTGGAGTCTATTCTTGTAAGAAGAGATACTATATCTGACTCCAGTCATGGCTCAACACATACAGAACTGCAAGTCAATAATAACCAAGAAGTAAAAGCTGGAGATGTAATAGCTACTACTCAAATTCTTTGCAAAGAGAAGGGACTGGTTCATTTACCAAATGTTGACGATGAGCCCATAAGAAGGTTAATTGTTGAAAGAGAAGAAGA
Organism: uncultured Prochlorococcus sp.; assembly: GCA_902591865.1. GTDB lineage: Bacteria > Cyanobacteriota > Cyanobacteriia > PCC-6307 > Cyanobiaceae > Prochlorococcus_A. Next base: position 44,161 of record CACJCK010000003.1, on the reverse strand, counting down.
TAAAATTAAAATCAAAATAAGAGAAAAAGCAGTAGTTAAGGTTGGTGATCGAGTAGTTGATGGTGATCCCATTAGTAAGGATGTGAAATCAACTTCATGTGGAGAAATAGAAGAAATTTCTAATAGTTCAGTAACCTTAAGACTTGGTAGGCCTTACATGGTTTCTCCTGATTCCGTTTTACATGTTAAAGACGGAGATTTAGTTCTTAGGGGAGATGGTTTAGCTTTACTTGTTTTTGAAAGGCAAAAAACTGGTGATATTGTACAAGGATTGCCTCGTATTGAAGAGTTATTAGAAGCTAGGAGACCCAGAGATTCTGCAATCCTATGTAAAAAATCTGGAATTGTTCAGATTAAACAAGGTAATGATGAAGAATCAGTTTCTTTATCTGTTATTGAAAAAGATGATTTGGTTAATGAATATCAACTATTAATTGGAAAAAATATAATGGTTAGCGATGGACAACAAGTTGCAGGTGGAGAATCTTTAACTGATGGTCCAATTAATCCGCATGAACTTTTAGATTGCTATTTCAATGATTTGAAAGATCAAAAACCTCTGATAGATGCAGCTCGGGAATCTATATCAAAATTACAAAGAACTATGGTCAGTGAGGTACAAAATGTTTATAAGTCACAGGGTGTAGCAATCGATGATAAACATATTGAAGTTATTGTTAGACAGATGACAAGTAAAGTCCGTGTAGAAGATGCTGGGGATACTACTCTTTTACCTGGTGAACTCATAGAGTTGAGGCAGGTGGAAGATATAAACCAAGCGATGGCAGTTACTGGAGGAGCTCCAGCAGAATTCACTCCTGTTTTACTGGGTATTACTAAAGCTTCTCTCAATACAGATAGCTTTATTTCAGCAGCATCTTTCCAAGAAACAACAAGGGTTCTGACAGAAGCTGCAATTGAAGGTAAATCTGATTGGTTAAGAGGTTTAAAAGAAAATGTTATTATTGGTAGATTAATACCTGCAGGTACTGGTTTTAGTGGTTTTGTGGAGGAATTATCCTCAGAGGCTGGTCCTCATCCCGATATTCTTGCAGAAGAATCTGGTGGATACAGAAGAGCTCAGAACTTAAGGCCAGATTATACAGTTGACATGCCACAATCACCTGCCGTTAGCTCTACTGCAATACTTGATGATCCTAGTGATGAAGATTTGGAGACAACGAGAAATCGACATGGAATAGATCCTTCTTCGAGTAATTTTGCGGCTTTCGCAAGGCCTAATGCTGAAAATCAATTTTCTGAAGATCAATTACCAGATCCTGCCGCATTAGAAGGTTTGCAGGAGGAGGGCCTTCTGTCTGATGAATAAATATGACTTATTATTATTTTAGAGACTAGAATGATTTTTTAAATTTGTAAGCAATGATTAAGCCAGAGATTATCCCCAAAAGAAAATTACCTCGTTATGGATTTCATTTATATAATGAAAAACTTAATGGAAGAATGGCAATGATTGGTTTTATTGCGCTTATTCTTACAGAATTCTTTTTAAAACATGGTTTGCTGTTATGGTGAAAATAGTTTTGAAGTAAAGACTACTCATTTTGAAAAATCTTCTTGGAAGTAGTGTTAAAGATTTAGAAAATATCGCTTTAGATTTTGGTCAGGCTGCTTTTAGGGGTCGCCAAATCTATAATTGGATTTATAACTACAGAAATAAAAAGAAAAATATTGATCAAATAGAAGTCTTGCCTTTAGATTTTAGAAAGAAGTTAAAGGATAATGGTTATAAAGTAAGTGAGCTAAGTATCCAAGAAAGAAACTTAGCTAATGATGGTACTCTAAAGCTGTTACTGTCTACAAGTGATAATGAAAGTATTGAGTGCGTTGGTATCCCAACTGAAAAAAGACTTACTGCTTGTCTATCAAGTCAGGTGGGTTGCCCAATGGACTGCAAATTTTGCGCAACTGGGAAGGAAGGTTTGAGGAGATCTTTAAAAAAAAGTGAAATTTTAGATCAAATTTTATTTATTGAAAATGAAATGAATAGAAAAGTGACCAATATTGTTTTCATGGGTATGGGCGAGCCCTTATTGAATATTGATGACTTACTTTTGTCAATTAGATCTATAAATGAGGATTTTCAAATCAGTCAGAGAAAGATAACTGTAAGCACTGTGGCTGTTCCAAAAATGATAGGTAAATTATCAGCAAAATCTTTTCAAATTTTAGGTAAATGTCAATTTACACTGGCAATTAGCCTACATGCTTCAAACCAAAAAACAAGAGAAACGATAATACCTAGTGCAAAAAACTATGAGATTAAAAATATAATAGAAGACTGTAAAAAATTCGTAGGGGATACTGGTCGAAGGGTAAGCTTTGAATATCTAATGCTAAGTGGGGTGAATGACAAATTAGAACATGCTTATGAATTGTGTAATTTACTAAAAGGTTTTCAATGTCACGTCAATTTAATTCAGTATAACCAAATTGAAGAGGTTGAATTTAAACGAACCTCTTTAAAAAATCTCCAATTATTTCAATCTAGACTTATTAACAATGGCATCGCTGTTAGCTTGAGAAAAAGCAGAGGTCTAGATAAAAATGCTGCCTGTGGTCAGTTAAGACAAAATGCAATAAATAAATAATATTATCTAAAAACAATTTTTTAAAAGTCTCTTAAACAGGTTATTATTGACTTAATTAATCTTGATTCATTGGGTTTTATTAAGACAAAAATTTTACCTTTCGCTATCGTCGCACTTTTTGGGATTGCCTTCTTCGCAGTTAGTGCAAGAATTTGGTTGCCCGGAGATATGATGTCTCCTGCCCCCATGAATTAATATTTTTAGTTTTTGATAATGACAAAAAATAGTGATCCTAAGAAAGAAAGCCTAGCTGAAATAGCAGTTGATCCAGATGTTTTAGCCAGAGAATTGGCTTTAGAGATTGAAATAGACCCTTTAGAGCAAATTGATCAAGATGTTTTTTCAAAAGATTTAAATATTACTCAAGAGTGTGATGAGGCTTTAAAAATGCTCCAAGGTAATAGAGAAGAGAGAATACAAGGCTTAAGAATATTCTGTGAGTATAGAGATCAAAGATCCTTTCCTCTTTTATTACCATTGCTTGATCAGCCTTGCCCTGTTGAAAGAATGAGTGCGGTATATGCTTTAGGTCGTAATCCATGTCCTAGCGCAGTCCAAAAACTTGTCAGTCTTTTGAAGACTGATGACAATGCTTATGTCAGGAGAGCGACTGCATGGAGCCTAGCTAATTATGATAATCAAATTGTTTTAGAACCATTAATAAATGCTTTAAAGAATGATGTGGCTGCAGTAAGGTTATGGTCATCTAGCTCTTTAGCTGAAATTGGAAATGTTTCTTTTGAGAACGCTCAATTAGCAGCAGAACAACTTTTAATAAGTTTAAAGGTAGATAATGAATCAGGTGTACGAAGTAATTGCATTTGGTCATTGTGTAGGTTATTCGAAAAATTAAACAATACATTTCAAGAAAGCTTCGTTGATGAATGTACCAAGATAGCCCTTTTCGATAAAGAGCCATCAGTTATGGAAGAAGCAAAAACCGCCCTTGATTCAATGGGGATGCAAGGTTTTTATAATTAAAAATCTTAATTTCTTCACCAGAAAGCTACATAAAAACTAATTTATTAGATATTCAATATAAAAATTAAAATTAATTAACTTGTACCAACTGAAACAAAATATTTTCGTTATTCTATATAAAGTAAAAGTACTCAGTACTTGAATTTAATGCCTCAAAAAACATTGAGATTCAAAATTCATCAAGACGGAAGAGTTGAAGAGACTGTTGAGGGATTCACTGGTAATTCATGCAATGAAGCTACAAAAAATCTCGAAGATGCTCTTGGTAAAGTAACAGTCAAGAATAAAAGATCTGATGCTTTCATCTCTAATGAAAATGAAAACTTAAAACAACTAAACAACGAATCTAATGTCACATTTTAGTACAATCAAAACCCAGCTCAAAGATGCAGAGCCATTGATTAAGGCCTTAAACAATCTTGGTTATCCTATCAATCAAGAAGAAAAGTTTGTAAAGGGTTATAGAGGCAAGTTTACAGCAGTTGATATCAGCATTAATTTACCTGGTGACACTAAAGTTGGATTTAAATGGGACAATAATTCAAATGCTTATGAATTAGTTACTGATCTTGATCTTTGGAAATTTGAGATCCCAGTTGAAAGATTTATTTCTAAGGTCACTCAAATGTATGCCTACCACACAATTATTTCAAAAACTAATGAAGATGGATATCAAATCGTAGAACAAAAAAATAAGAATGATGGTTCTATTGAGTTGGTTTTGACCAAGTGGGATAACTAAAATCAGAATATGGATTTTATAGATCCATTTGATAATTTTGAAGAGAATACTGAAATTACGGGATGGGAGCCTGTTTTAGGGGGACAGTTAGCCGAAAAAGCTGTTTGGGTTGATGAGGCTAAATGTATTGGTTGCCAATATTGTGTACACGTAGCTTCGAACACTTTTATGGTTGATGAATTTCATGGTAGAAGTAGAGCTATTAGGCAAGATGGAGATAGTTCTGATGTTATACAAGAAGCGATAGATACGTGTCCTGTGGATTGTATTCACTGGGTGAATTTTGAAGAATTGGATGATTTGGAAAATAGTCTCGATAGGGATATGTTTCAATCATTTGGAAAACCACCAAGAATGAATAAGCATTAATTCTTAGAAGATGCAGTATCGGAGATTTGGTCGAACTAATCTAAAAATTCCTATTTTGTCTTTAGGAGGCATGAGGTTTCAAAAAAGTTGGGATCAACTAGATTTCTCTGCGATTTCATATGAAGAGCAAAATAAACTAGAGAATATTTTAAATCTAGCAAATAAATATGGCTTAAGTCATGTAGAAACTGCCAAGTATTATGGAACTTCAGAGGTTCAATTAGGGATGGGTTTTGAAAAGACTAATAAAATTCCAAATATTATTCAAACAAAGATTCCTCCAAATAGTGATCCGACAATTTTTGAGAAAGACGTCAAAACAAGTATTGAAAAATTGAAAGTTAAAAAAATTGATTTGTTAGCAATACATGGTATTAATACGTTGGAACATTTACATCAGGCTGTTCGAGATGGAGGTTGTATTGATATTTTGCGGAATTTTCAAAAAGACAATTTAATTGGATTTATTGGATTTTCAACCCATGGCAAATCTTCGCTGATTGAAAAGGCTATATCAACAAACTTATTTGATTACGTTAATTTGCACTGGTATTATATTAATCAAGAAAATACAAAGGTTATTAAATTAGCAAATAAATATGATCTCGGGGTTTTCATAATAAGTCCTACTGATAAAGGGGGACATCTTCATACTCCCTCAAAAAAAATGTTGGAACTTTGTAATCCGCTTCATCCGATAGTTTTTAATGATCTTTTTTGCTTGAGGAACCAAAATGTCCATACTCTCAGTGTGGGCATTGCACAAGAGTCAGATTTTGATCTTCATTTAGAAGCTGTCTCTTTGTTATCAGAAACTGAACATTATGTTCCAAAAATAGTAAATAGATTAAGGGAGGAATCAATCAATGCTTTAGGTTTAGAATGGTATCAAAATTGGAATAGAAATCTACCTAGTTGGGAATATACCCCTGGAAATATTAATATTCCCATTCTGCTTTGGCTTTCAAATTTAATAGATTGGTTGGATATGGAAGGATTTGCAAGAGCTAGATATCAATTGCTTGGGAATGGAAGTCATTGGTTTCCGGGATGTAACGCTAATTTATTAGATGTGGATGTTTCCGAAGGCCAATTACTGAAAGTTTTAGAAGGCCATATAAATCCAAAAAAAGTTATAAGAAAATTAAGAACTTTAAAAGAAAAATTTGGAGATAAATCTACTAAGAGATTATCAAAAAAATAATTTCATAATGGATTTTTCTCAGGTTTACCAACTTTTCTTGGGTAAATTTCGGGGCAAAAATGTTTAGGTTGAATAAGAATAATATTTCGTGTGCCTTTACTTTTTGGTAATGAAATATTCTTTTTCTCTTTAAATTTTCCTTTTAATATTTCTAAAGTTTTATCTAGATTTTTATTTTCTTCATCAGTCCATTTCCCACAATATAAAACTCCTAATCCTTCTTTTTTTAGCATTGGTAATATATATTCTGAAACTGTTGATGGATTACTCACCGCCCTAGTAGTTGCTATATGGAAACTATTTCTCATTAAAGATTGATGGGCTAAATTTTCTATACGATCATTGATTATATGAATATTGTTTTTGAAATTGATCTCTTTAATTAAGGCTTTTAGTGCATCTGTTTTCTTTTTGGAAGAATCAACTAAGTATATTTCTGAAGTGGGATGCGTTATGGCATAAGCTAAACCAGGGAAGCCACAGCCGGATCCAATATCTAGAAATTTTTTATTATCAAAATTGAAATTTGGGAAAGTTTTAAAGGGCCAAATACTGTCAAAAACTTGAGATATCCAATAATCATCCCCATTAATTAATCTTGTTAAGTTGGTTTTATTATTTAATTCTTTAATTTTGATTTGTAATTCTTGAAACATAATTATCTCTTCTTCAGTTATTAAGGAAAAAATTTCTTCTGGAATGTTTTGTTTTTTCATTTCGTTATAAATATAAATTTTTACCATTCATAAAATACATTCTATTTATTAAAAATTTATTAGAATTACAATATTAATAAAAGATTATTTTGAAAGGGGAAACTTCTTATTACAAAATTTTAGGTGTAGATCAAAATGCCTCAAATCATGAATTAAGAAAGGCATTTTGCAAACTTTCTATTGAGTTGCATCCTGATACAACTTCTTTAGAAATAGACGATGCTAAAAGTAAATTTCAAGAAGTTTTGGAAGCTTATGAAAATTTGAATAATAGTAATTTGAGGAAAATCTACGATAACAAACTAAAGGAAAAATCTAGAAGTAAGCCTAATACTAAAGTTTTAAATACTTTAATAATCGATTCAAATAATCAAAATTTAGTAGGTAACAGAAGACCTTTTTCAAATGGGGAATTGTTTTCGTTATTTCTTTTATTTATTATCATTTCTATTAGTTTGATTTGTTCAATTTTTATTGCCTCTTTTACTGGCAAAGAATTAGATACAATACCTATCTGGTTAGTAAAATGATACTTTAAAATAGTTTGTGAATCTCCATAAAAAACCCATCAACCAACATTCACTGCAATCATTGGAATTGTGGCTAACTGATTTAGGTGCTTTGAAGGATGTTAATAATCCATCTAAATGGTACCTGTTACTTTCTAATTGGAATGCAACTATTATTTTTGAACAAGAAGATTTAAGTGTTATATGGGAAAGTGAAGGACAAGAAACTAAAAGATTATTTTCTTACTGCATTAATAGAGAAGATGTGGAAAATGCAATACTGCAGGGACCTTAAATTTCCATCTAAAGATTATCTAAGATTTGCCATATTATCCAGTAACTTTTTTCTAATTGATCATCTGTTATACAGAGAGGGGGCAAGAGGTAAATAACATTCCCTAGTGGCCTAATGAATAAACCTTGCGCCATTGCAAGACTCTTTATTTCTTTCCCAATATTATTGAAATACCCTTTTTTGTTCCCAATATCTAAATCGAAGGCAGCAATTGTGCCGGATACCCTTACCTTTTTTATATAAGATAAGTTTTTAAATTTAATTAAATGAGATAAATGTTTTTCTTCAAATGAAAGGTATTTTTGTGGTTCTTTTTCTAATAAATCAAGGCTAGCGTTTGCTGCAGCACAACCTAAAGGATTAGCAGTAAAACTGTGTCCATGCCAAAAAGTTTTTCTTGGGGAATCATCAATAAAGGATTGAAAAATTTTTTCTTTACATAAAGTTATTCCCATCGGTAAAAATCCACCAGTTAAACCTTTTGAAATACTTATTAAATCAGGAATGATTTTTGCTTTTTGAAACGCAAAAAGGCTTCCACATCTTCCAAAACCAGTCAAAACTTCATCGGCAATTAACAAAGAATTATTATTTTTTATAATTTCTGAAACTTTTTTTATAAACTGAGGCCTAACCATATTCATCCCTCCTGCCCCTTGAACAAGTGGCTCAAGGATTACTGCAACTGTGGGAGTTTTAAGTAGAGTTTCTAATTTTTGGATCGCCTCATTTTCTTTATTTTCTACTTCTTCATCGTTCATCCAAGTTGAAGGCCATGGGACTCTTCTAACTGGGAACATAAGATTATCGAAATTCTCATTAAAAATATTTCTTTCACCTAAAGCCATTGCTCCAAATGTATCACCATGATAGGCGCCATCAAAAGCTACAATTTGAGTTCTTGTCTCTCCTCTATTTTGCCATGATTGGAAGGCAATTTTTAAAGCGACTTCTACTGCAGTAGAACCGTTATCAGAAAAGAATAATCTTTCTAGTTTTGTTAATTCACTAAGTCTTTCCGCTAATTTTTTTGCCTGTGGATGTAAGAAATCAGCAAATATAACTTGTTCAAGTTTTTTTGATTGATCGAAAATGGCATCCGCAATATATTCGTTACTATGACCATGTAGAGTTACCCACCAACTACTAATTGCATCTATTAGCTCTTTTTCAGGATCTTTAGTAAATAAGAGGGCATCTTTACCATGAGTTACTTCTATTTGCGGTTTGCTTTTATTGATTTGTGTAAAAGGTGGCCAAATATTTGGGTGCCAATCTTGATTTGGAGTTTTTGAATCCAAAAATTTCATTTAATTTATTTTTGAGTTTAATAGTGAGATCAACTTATTCTTGATGTCTAGTTCTTTCCATAGTATATCTAAATTATTTGAGTCCATTTTTTTGATGTAAGGAAATTCAGCAATTAAAGGAATACCACTAAAATCAACTAGAGTTTTTGGATTATCTAGGTGTTTTTCGCCATTGACTACTAAACCTAAAATCTCAATATTTCTTCGTTTTAAGGCCTCAATACTAAGTAGGGTATGGTTAAGAGTGCCAAGTGAGCTCTTACATACAAGTATTACAGGAAGATTCCATTGTTTTAATTGATCTATTTGCAAAAAATTGCGTGTTATTGGAACCATTAATCCACCTGCAGTTTCTACAATTAGAGAGCCTTGCACTTTTGGCAATATCAATTTGTCAAAGTTAATAGTTTTTTGATCTATTTCAGCAGCCCAATGAGGAGATAGAGGTTTTGTAAAGACATAAGCTTCTCTTATTATTTTCTCTTTACCTACTTGAGCAAGTTTTTCAACAGTTTGACTATCAGTTTGCGATTCAATACCACTTTGAATAGGCTTCCAATAAAAGGAATTTAATCCTTTAACAAAAAAAGAGCTTATTAAAGTTTTCCCAATATCAGTATCTGTTCCACAAATTATAAATTTGAAAATATTATTGTGGCTACTCATAATTTCTTTATGATTTGAATCTCAATTTTCCATGAAAGGTTAACTGTATTATTGTAATTCTTTGGCCAAAACTTTTGCATTTCCTTTAACTCTTTCACTGTTTTGCGTTTACAATTTGTTGATTGTGCTCCTACATTTTTAATGCTTCTAAAAAGCTTATATACATCTTCAAAATTTTCAAGATAATTAAACTGTTCTGAATAATGTTTTTCAGTTGATTTGAAATCTTTTAATAATTCTTTAGAGCAAAGGAAATTAAGACCACTATATTCAATCTCAATTTTTTTACAAGTATCTTTCCATTCAGGAAAACAATCTTTTGTGGGATATGAAATGATTAAAAAACCTCCAGTTGTTAATTTGCTAAACCAATTTTTTATTATCTTTTCCGGGTTGTTTAACCAATGTATGCAAAAGTTAGATGTTAATAGAGAACAGTTATTTATTTCAGGAGGTAATTCATTATTCAAATCCCATAAAATTTTTTTTCTAAATAATTTATTCTCAAGAAGCATTTTCTTGCTGAAATCAATTCTGGATACTTTTTGGGGAGAAAAATTTTTTTCTATTTCATCTGCTAATAGTCCTGGTCCTGATCCTAGATCTATCCATTCACCTTTTTTTTGGGGATTTAATTCTTTGATAAATTGAACAATCTTTTTTGCAAAAAATTTCTGAATATTTGAATACTCTAAATACCTATAGGCAGCATCATTGAAATTATTTTTTATTTTCTCACTCCATTTTTTGCTATCCATTTCAATCATTAAGTGTATTAAGTAAGATCTCGTAAAAATTTAAATTATTCAAGCAATGACCTTGTTGAGCTAATTTAATTAAAATTGGTTTCCTATCAAGTGTTTTATTTAAGGAATCTAAAAAGTTATTATTTGATTCTTTGTCAAGAATCAAATCATTTTCTGATTTTATAAAAATAATTTTGCAATCTTTTCTTAAAAATTCTGGAAAATCTCTATTGATGTAAAGTTTTTTTAAATCACTTAAAAGAAGAGTTTTATTTAAACCCTCTAGACTTTTATAAAAGATATTTTTAAAACTATTAGTCATATGATTTGGCATAAATGATCTATATATAAATTCTTTCAACACATCCTTGGGTTCTTCTTTTATGATTTTTGTTTCCATTCTTTTTAGAGACCTCAAAATAAAGTTTCTCTTATCAGTAAAAGGAAGAAAATTATTAAAAGAATTTATAAGAACAATATGAGTTGCTTCTTTTAAAATTTTTTTTTGCATTAAATGAAAACCAAATGAATGGCATAAAGTCATTCTGATTTCTTTTGTAGATTCGCTTTTAATCCATTTTGCTTGATAATTATTTGTCGAAAAATAGCCTCTTTCATTATCTTGCCAATGCCAATTATTATTTAAAAAATCAACTTTATAATCATCCCAGAAATATTTATTTAGTCCCCACCCATGTTGAGTAATAATTTGTTTCATTTAAACTCTCTTAATACTGAAATGAAATTGTTTAGCAGATTAAAATCTAAGTTTCTTCTTATTGTTATTCTGATTCTTGATTGCCCCACTGGAACAGTTGGAGGTCTTATCGCAATTGCTAAAAACCCATTTTCTTCGAGATATTTTTGTAGATAAATTGCCTTCTCGTCTTGGCCCACAATAATTGATAAAATGTGAGAATCTCCCTGAACTGGAAAACTAAAATTTTTAATAATTTCATCTTTCCATACATTCGCAGATGATAATAAATCATTACCCCATTCTTTATTTTCTAAAATTTTTTTTAAACCTTCCAGCGCCCCAGCCGCTAAAGATGGCGCAAGTGCGGTTGTATACCTAAATGCACCACTTGTTTGGATAATATATTCTCCAATTTCTGAATTGGAAGCTATGAAAGCTCCACCGCTTCCAAATGCTTTTCCAAAAGTTCCAGTAATCATAGTTATATTAGAGCGACAATTAAAACTTAAACCCCTGCCTTCAGGGCCCAAGATCCCAATTGCATGAGCTTCGTCAACTAATAATTGAACACTATTTTTTTTGCAAATTTCCGTTATTTCTCTGAGCGGAGCAATTGATCCCTCCATGCTATAAAGAGATTCAACAACAACTAAAATGGAATTTTTTGTGGGGTTAGATTTAATTATTTTATCTTCTAAATCTTTTAAATTATTGTGTGAAAATCGAACCAGTTTTGCTTGAGCAGCTTTAACTCCAACCAATAAAGAGTTATGGATCAATTTATCTGCTATTACGATACTATTTCTGTTTGCTAAAGCTTGGATAGCGGCTATATTTGCTTGAAATCCGCTTGGAAAAAGTAATACTTTTTCTTGATCAAGCCACTTGGCCAGTTCTGTTTCTAATAATTTATGTATTGGTCTTGAACCTGTAATAAACCTAGAGCTTCCTGAACCAATACCCTCTAACAAGCTTATTTCGTAAGCAGCTTTTATTAAATCCTTGTCCCTACTTAATCCAAAATAATCATTACTGCATAAGTCTATAAGTTTTTTATTTTGCGAATTTAAACTTAGAAGTTCGAATGATTTTTTACCTAAAGAAAATGTTTTTAATTGACGGATTCTATTTTTTGGAATTTTTACTTTTTTCATTTTTGCAAAATAAAATATAGTGGATTTAATTAAAAAGATTTAGATTTACTATTAAAGTTTGCAAGGTATTTTTTGTTTATTAATATCTATATAGATCATATATTAAGAAGTTAACTCATCCTCTCTTCAATCACAATTATTGCTTAATTTAGAGGAATATTTCCCCTTTCCGCTAGATGATTTCCAATTAGAAGCAATACGAGCTATTAATAGCGGAAATTCTGTTGTTTTAACTGCACCAACAGGTTCGGGTAAAACATTGATAGGTGAGTTTGCTATATATAGAGGCTTATCTCATGACAGTAGAGTTTTTTATACAACACCTTTAAAAGCCCTATCAAATCAAAAGTTTAGAGATTTCGCTAATCAATATGGTGAGAATAAAGTTGGTCTTTTAACTGGAGATATAACCATAAATAGAGAAGCACCAATCTTAGTCATGACGACTGAGATTTTTAAGAACATGCTTTATGGTGAATTTGATGAATTTGATGATCCCTTAGAAAATTTAGAATCTGTAATTCTTGATGAATGTCATTATATGAATGACCCCCAAAGAGGCACAGTTTGGGAAGAAACTATAATCCATTGCCCAACAAGAACTCAAATAATAGCTTTATCAGCAACAATAGCTAATGCAGATCAATTACAAAATTGGATAGAAAAAGTTCATGGGCCCACAGTACTAATTAATAGTGATAAGAGACCAGTTCCACTTGATTTTATTTTTTGTAGTGTTAAAGGCCTCCATCCACTTTTAAATAATAAGGGTAATGGAATTCATCCAAACTGTAAGATTTGGAGAGCTCCTAAAGGACAGAAAATAAGAGGAAAAGTGGGCAGGATAATGCAACCAAAGTCTCCCTCAATTGGCTTTGTGATCTCGAAACTAGCTGAACGAAATATGTTGCCAGCTATTTATTTTATTTTTAGTAGAAGAGGATGTGACAAGGCTATTGAGAATATTAAAGATTTAACTTTAGTAAGTTATTCAGAAGCGAGTATGATATCCCAAAAATTAGATGTTTATCTTAAAAATAATCAGGAAGCAATTAAAGATAAATCTCAATGCGAGGCATTAAAACGCGGTATTGCATCTCATCATGCTGGATTATTGCCTGCATGGAAAGAATTGGTTGAGGAATTATTTCAGCAAGGTTTAATAAAAGTTGTTTTTGCAACTGAAACTCTAGCTGCAGGAATAAATATGCCCGCTAGAACTACTGTTATTTCTTCTTTATCAAAAAGGACAGAAGATGGGCATAGATTATTATTTAGCAGTGAATTTTTGCAAATGTCAGGAAGAGCTGGAAGAAGAGGAAAAGATACGCAGGGATATGTTGTTACATTACAAACAAGATTCGAAGGTGCCAAAGAAGCTAGTGCACTGGCTATTAGCAAACCAAATTCTTTAGAAAGTCAATTCACTCCTAGCTATGGAATGGTACTTAATCTTTTACAAAGTTATACTTTAGAGAAGTCTAAAGAATTAATTAAAAGAAGTTTTGGTAGTTTTTTATATTTAGGTGAATCATCAGATGAAAATATAATTCTTGAAAATTTAGATAAGGATTTAATTGAATTAAAAAAAATTACATCTAACGTTTCATGGAAAGATTTTGATGCATACGAAAAGTTAAAAAATCGTCTTAAAGAAGAGAAAAGACTCTTGAAAATTTTAGAAAAACAATCAGCAGAAAAATTATCAGAAGAGATAGCTAATGCACTCCCATATATTAAAGATGGAAGCTTAATTTCAATCAAAGCTCCTCAAATTAAAAGAAAAATTGTTCCAGGATTAATTTGTAAGAAAATATATGAATCCCAAAAAATTAAGAGTTTATTATGTTTGACAATTGATAATTTATTTATTCTTATAAAACCCTCATACATAGTAAGTATTTTTAATGATTTGGATGCAATTGATGTCTTAGGACTTGAAGTACCAAAGATGTATTTTTCTGGAGAGGTATTCAGGGGAGATGATATGTCGCAGTGTTATGCAGATCGAATTTTAGAAGTTTCTAAAAAAAATGATTTACAAACTCCACAATATGATTTGACAACGGAAGTTTTGGCACAACAGCAACAAATTAATAATTTAGAAGCAAAAGTTACTGATCATCCTGCACATAGATTTGGAGACTCCAAGAAATTAAAGAAATATAGAAAAAGAATTATTGATGTTGAAGAAGAAATAAATATTAGAAAAAAACTTCTTGAGGATAAAGAAAATCATAACTGGAGAACTTTTACCGATTTGATTAAAATTTTGAATCATTTTGGTTGTTTAAATGATTTAGAATTGACAGAAGTTGGACAAACAGTTGGCGCAATAAGAAGTGAAAATGAATTATGGATTGGTCTTGTTTTAGTTAGTGGTTATTTAGATGATTTAGATATTCCAGACTTAGCTGCAATTATTCAAGCTATATGTGTTGATTTAAGGAGGCCTAATCTTTGGTGTAATTTCAAGCCTTCTTTAAAGGTAATAGATGTTTTTAATGAATTAGATGGTTTAAGAAAATTAGTCTCTTTTCAACAAAATAAGTTTCATATTGAAATTCCTATCTATTTAGAAACAGATATGACTGGAATTATTTCTGAATGGGCAAGAGGAAAAAAATGGAAAGATTTGGTTTTTAATACTTCATTAGACGAAGGTGATTTAGTGAGGATTATTAGAAGATCAATTGACGTCCTTTCTCAAGTGCAATACTGTATTGGCGTTAGTAATAAATTAAAAAGTAAAGCTAAGCTAGCATTAAAAGCTATTAATCGTTTTCCTGTTTCTGAATCTAATGATCTTATAAAAGTCTCTGAAGATATTAATCCTGCAACAAAAAGAATTGACAACAATTATTAAATTTTTTTAATCAAATCATTGAATTGATATTAATTGCTTCAGCAAATTCATCTTCGTTTAAATAACCTAATTTAAGTGTTGCCTCTTTTAAATTTAATGATTCTTTGAAGGCAAGGTTTGCAATTTCAGCTGCTTTTTCATAACCAACTTTTGGCACTATGGCTGTAACCAACATTAGTGAATTTTCTAAATTTAACTTCATTTTCTTTTGATTAGGTTTCATCCCATCAACTAATTTTATTCTGAAGTTTTTGATTACATTTTTAAGTAATTTTAAACTTGTGAGAATATTAAATCCAATAAGAGGCTTATATTCATTCATCTGTAAAGTGCCGCTAGAATTTGCCATTGAAACTGCATATTCAAGACCCATTATCTGAGTGCAAACCATTGATAAGGCTTCACATTGAGTTGGATTCACTTTACCCGGCATGATTGAACTTCCAGGTTCATTTTGAGGAATAATTAGTTCATATATTCCTGATCTTGGACCAGAAGATAGAATTTTTATATCATTTGAAATTTTAAATAATGCACCTGCTAAGATTTTTATCTGACTCATTACTTGAGCAAGACGATCATGCGAGGCCATGATAGAAAAATTATTTTTTGATTTATAGAACATTAGATTAGTATCATCGGAAATTGATTTTATAGACTCTTCACAAAATCCTTTTGGACAATTAATCCCAGTACCAACTGCAGTTCCTCCCAAAGGTAAGAAATACAATTCATTCAGACTCAAAATAATCGCATTCTTAGCATCTTTAAGTTGCTCCGACCATCCTGATATTTCTTGCCCAAAAGTCAGGGGAACTGCATCTTGAAAATGGGTTCTTCCTATCTTTATAAGGTCTTTCCATTCTTCACTTTTTTTATCAAGGATCGTAGTAAGTTCTCTGATTGTTGGAACTAAATTTTTGATTATTTCATTAACAACAGATATTTGAATAGCAGCAGGAAAAGTGTCATTAGTTGACTGAGATTTATTTACATCATCATTCGGATGAATTGGTTGATGACTACCAAGCTCTGAATTGGTTTTTAAAGCTGCAATATTTGAGATTACCTCATTAACATTCATATTTGTTTGCGTGCCACTACCTGTTTGCCAAACCTTTAAGGGAAACTGTGAATCGTGAAGCCCATCAAGTATTTCGGTACATGCCTCTACAATTAAATCTTTTTTCCTTTTTTCTATTAAACCTAAATTGAAATTCGCAATTGAAGCAGCTTTTTTTATGAGGGTGAGTGAATAAATTAACTCAATAGGAATTAATTCTTCTCCAATAGAAAAATTTATTATCGATCTTTGCGTTTGAGCACCCCACAAAGCTTCCATGGGAACCTCTATTGTTCCCATACTATCTTTTTCAATCCTAAAGTTTTTTGTCATTATTCCTCTGAAAACACTGGTTTAACTTAGATAAGGTTTTCAGTAATCCTAGATACCTAACTTCTCCCATATTACACTTAAATTATTGAGATGAATTGAAGGATTAAAACATTCTTCTAAGTCACTTTGATCAATAAAATCCATTATTTCATTATCTTTCTCTATATTTTGTTTGAAATTCCCATTCGGAGTATTCCAAGCTTGATGCGCATTTTTTTGTACTAAACTATATGCCTTTTCTCTAGACAAGCCCTTCTCTACAAGCAAAAGTAAAACTTTCTGACTAAAGATTACACCACCATATATATTTAAATTTTTGAGCATATTTTTTGGGTAAACTTCCAAATTGCTTACTATATCTCTCATTTCCCTGAGCATAAAATGCAAGCAGATTGATACGTCAGGTAACATGATACGTTCATTTGAACTATGGCTTATATCTCTTTCGTGCCAAAGTGGAATATTTTCCAGTGCTGTTAAGACGTAACTCCTCAAAATTCTTGCTAAACCGCTTACTCTTTCACTTCGAATAGGATTTCTTTTATGAGGCATGGCAGAACTTCCTTTTTGCCCTTTTGTAAAGCCTTCTTCAACTTCTAAAACATCAGTTCTTTGTAAGTTTCTTATTTCAGTTGCGAATCTATCTAAAGAAGCGCCAACTAGTGCAATAGTTTGCACATATTCTGCATGTATGTCTCTCGATATAACCTGCGTACTTGCTGTATCTGGTTTTAAGCCTAGTAAATCACAAGTTATTTGTTCTACTTTAGGATTCGTATTAGCGTAAGTTCCCATTGCACCACTTATTTGGCCAATAGCTACAGATTCTTTAAGTGTTAACAATCTTTTTTTGTTCCTTATTATTTCTGATAACCATCCAGCAAGTTTAAAACCGAAGGAAATTGGCTCCCCATGAATTGCATGTGATCTGCCAATCATTAATGTATTTTTATGCTTCCTCGCTAATAATCTAACTTCATTTTCTAATTTCTCAATTTCTTCTAATAACAATTCGCAAGAGTCTTTTAACTGAAGAGATAAGCCAGTATCAAGGACATCACTACTGGTCATACCAACATGTATGTATCTTCCAGAATCTCCTACAAATTCATTAACGCTTGTAAGAAATGCTATGACATCATGTTTAACTTCTTTCTCAATTTCTGTAATTCTAGATTCATCAAACTTTGCATTTGAACGAATATTTTTCATGGCATTCTCAGGAATTTTCCCGAGGGAAAAATTTGCTTCACATGCAGCTATTTCAACCTTAAGCCAACTCTGGAATTTTGCGCTTTCAGTCCAGATTTTCCCCATTTCAGGTAATGTGTAACGCTCGATCACAATTTTTATTTATTTTCAATTTAAACTTTATAACAAAATCGAATTATTGCCCTATACCTTGAAGATGTACTTGCCATTGAACATATTTGCCTTATTAATATTTTCTTATGTAACATTTATCTATCTAATAAAGAAAGCTTAAATATAAAAATGTTTGCAATTGTTCCTTTCGTTATTCAATGGGTAATTTTTTAGTTCTTATTTAAAATTGGAAGGTATGAAAGAATTTGGATCCTAATCTTATGGAAGTTCATTATCCAGTCTTTTTTTTGATTAATAGATGATTAAAAAAAGTAGATTAGACCTTTATCTTCTAAATAAAGGTTTATGTGAAACTCGTCAAAAAGCCCAAGGTTTAATTCTTGCGGGCAAGGTTAGAGATATCAATGGAAAAGTATTTGATAAACCAGGTCAACAAGTAATAATTGGATCTCAATTTTTTATTGATTCCACACCTATGTTTGTATCAAGGGGCGGCGAAAAATTATTGGAGGCTTTTAAAAAACTTGAAATTAAAGTAAAAGACAAAATATGCCTTGACGCTGGAATCTCTACCGGTGGATTTACTGATTGCTTATTGCAACAAGGGGCAAAGTTAGTTTATGGGATAGATGTTGGTTATGGACAAACTGCATGGAAGATTAGAAATAACCCAAAAGTCATACTTTTTGAACGAACTAATATTCGAAATTTAAAACCTAATGATCTGTTATCTAGAAGTAATGAATTACCAAATTTTGTGGTTGCTGATTTGTCTTTTATTTCATTGAAGTTAGTTTTTCAATCTATTGGTAATTTATTAGAAGGTGATTGTATTGAGGGAATATTTTTAATTAAACCCCAATTTGAGGTCGGTAAAGAAAAAGTCAGTAAAGGTGGTGTTGTTCGTAATCCTAAATTCCATACTGAGGCTATAGAGTCTGTTATTTATGCTGCTAAGAATTTCCAATGGGATATAAAGAATTTGATTGCTTCTCCGCTAGTCGGCCCTGCCGGAAATCATGAATATCTAGCTTGGATGACCTTAGGAAATCAATCAAATAAAAGGATTAATAGTGAATATATACAAAATCTAGTAAAAGAAACTCTTTGAATTAAAGAGCTTCTTCATCTTTGTCGCCAGTTCTAATTCTCACAACAGAATCAATCGATGTGATGAATATTTTCCCGTCACCGATCTCTCCAGTTTTTGCTGCTTCAGCAATAGCGTCTATGACTGAATTAACCTTTTCATTTTCCACTACTACTTCTACTTTGAGTTTTTGGAGGAATTCAACAGTAAATTCTGAACCTCTGTACCTTTCAACTTGTCCTTTTTGCCTTCCAAAGCCTCTGACTTCACTAACTGTCATTCCAACAATACCAGAGTTTACTAATGCAATTTTTACATCCTCCAGCTTAAATGGACGTATGATTGCCTCAATTTTCTTCATGATTAAAGATTGAATATTCCTATTTTAATTGTTTTTTGGGAAAACATCCAAGATTGAAATATCAGAAAAACATTTAATATCAAGGCCTGCATTGGTGGCGTCTTCAATTAATAATTGGGAATTTTCTTCAGAAATAATTACTGTACTATTTGATAATGCTTCCCACTGATCATTTTCAAAGTGTGTTTGAAGCCATAACATGCCAATTGCGCTTTTCGGTTGAAGGGATTTATTTAAATTGTTATCGATAGTTATCAAACAAATGTCCATTAATTTTTTTTGAATTAAAAACATATAAACCTTTTAACCGACTTTATGAATGTTATGTATGATACAAAAATAAGATTTAACGGCTTTTGACTTATTGAATTGTAATACTTAAGCTTGTTGAGATTTTTGCAGATTTTGATCTTTTTATATAGGTTTAGTAAATAAGTTCTACTAAAAATGAGTACAGCTAAATTAGATGATTCGACTCAAAGACCGCTATATGGTGAAAGAATTATTGAAGAATCAAAAATAATTTGTTTCGATAATCCAAACAAGAAAAGAATTTATGAAATTTCTATTCAGTTACCTGAATTTACATGTAAGTGTCCCTTTTCTGGTTATCCAGATTTTGCAAAGCTAAATATTATTTATCAACCTAATTTGAGAGTTTATGAGTTGAAGTCTTTAAAGCTTTATATTAATAATTTTAGAGATATAAAAATATCACATGAGGAAGTTGTGAATAGAATTATGGATGATTTATTAAATGAAGGTTCTCCTCACTGGATACATTTAAATGCTGCATTTAACCCTAGAGGGAATGTTTCTATGCAGTTAGATATTTTTAGTGGACAGAAAAGAAATTAAAAATTTTTGATTTCTTCTGATAATTTAAAAAATTCTTTTTTAAAACCAACTAGATTTTTATTGCTAAGGCCTCCAATAGATAACTTTTGGGATTCTTTATTTACAAGAATCCATAATTGATTAGTTGGTATAAGACTTATTATTGTTCCAAAAATTATTAAAAGAAAAGAAAAGTAAATAAATGGTATAGACGGATCATTTTTAATTATTAAACCACTGCTGGGGATTATTTTTTTCAGAGATACTTTTGAAGAATTGACTTCTATAGGATTGTCATTGATAAAGAGATTATTCCCGGAAAAATTTTCTATATTCGAAATTTTAAGTGGACCATTTTCATTATCTATTGTTAAAAGATAATTTTTTTTTGTCTCCGATCCTAATTCAATTAAAACTCCCCAAACTTGATTACCGATTTCGGGAATCTCCTTTAGTTGTAATTGATAAAGGATATTATCTATTTCCAAAACAACATTTGATATTGCCCAATCAGCTTGATAAATAGTTAATCCTTTAAACCTGATTGGGTGATTAACTTTGGTGGTTTTTATATCATTTAAATTTAGATCTTCAGAAGAAAAATTTAATTTTGAAATAAACTGTTTGGGTACACCATCACTTTCTCGTTCTATAGAAAAATCCACTAATTTTACATTGGCTTTTGAGTTTGTGCTCTCATTAACAAGATCCAGAGTTTCTCCAGGCAGTAAATATTGTTCTTTGGATTGACTTGTAAAACTTCCATATGCTGAACCTATAAGTAAAACTATTAATCCGATATGTACAACTAAAGGACCGATTTTTCCAATTAAACCCCTTCTTGCAGAAATATGACTTTTAAATTTGTATGTTTTCCATCCTCTTTTTTTAAGAAATAAATCTACTTTTGATATATGCTCTCCATCTTGATTGATTGGATGATTTGTAGTTAGTTGCAGTTTGCTAAATTTTTTTTCGCTTTTGTATTCAATCCATTTTAATGAAGCTTTTAATGAAGGGATTTGCCTCCTGAAACTACAAGCTGCTAGAGAAATGCAAAGAAGAATTAATGTAAATAAAAACCAAAAGCTTGTATATACATGATCCAATTGAAGTTTTAAGACTTTTTCTCCATCTAAAAATCCAAAAATGGGAGAACTATCGAAATTATCAATATAAAATTTATTACTACTACCTTGAGGTATAAAAGTACCTACGCCGCTTGTAATACCTATGAAGATTATCAGTGATATGGCGAATCTTAAACTTGATATTTTTAATATTAGATTCTTAAATATAATCATTTAAATCCAATTTGATAATAAGTTTAATAACCCAAGGGAAACTAAAAAAATTCCACTTAAAGTCGGAATTATTTGACTATATTTTCTAAGCGCTAAAAATTGTTTTAAGTTTTCTGCAGTAGCTCCTGCAAGGATTAATGGGGTTACTTGGCCTATCCCAAAGAAAAATAAAAAAATAATAGATATTGTTGGATTTTTAGCTTGCGATACCCAAGCCAGAAGAGTTGCTAAAACTGGAGTAATGCAAGGTGAAGAAGCTAGTCCAAAAGTAGTCCCTACGGCAAAAGGTGCTAGAAATGTTGGTATTTTATCTACAATTATTTGCATATCAGGTCCATTCGGGAACTGAAATTTTAGAATCCCTAGTAAATTTAAACCCATCATTATTGCTATCAAGGCAACTACCGAAGTGTAATAAGATGGGATTTGCCCATATATCCTACCCAAGAATCCACTGGCAGCACCAAGTGCAACGAGTGAAAAAACGACTCCTCCTGAAAAACTAATTAGTTTAAATTTATTTTTCTCTGTTCCTCCTATATAAGCAATAGTTATTGGTAGTAATGATAATGAGCATGGTCCAAGACTTGTTAAAAGTCCTGCGATGAAAACCAACAATATAGTGAATAGGCCAGGATTATTAAGGCTATTCTGCATAAGCAGATTACCTTTTTGAGATAACTCTGAAATAACTAAATTAAATGATTCGATAGCTTCACTTAAATCTTACAAATTCTAACTAATTAAGAGTCTTTCGTGTACTAATCATACCTATAAAGCCTGTAGATTCTAATGAACATCTCAGTAACATCCCTGCAATAAAAAAAGATGCGATTAATGAATTCCCACCATAACTAATGAAAGGTAGTGGTAAGCCTGTCGTAGGCATAGAGCCTGTCGCTACAGCAATATGCATTATTGATTGACCTATTAATAATACACCACATCCAATAGAAACTAATTTTGTATAGTTGTTCCTGCACTTTAAAGCAATTCTTACAGTTATATAAGAGAAAACTGCTAGAAAACCTAGGAACAAAGTACATCCCAACAAACCAAATTCTTCAGCAAAAATGGCAAAAATAAAATCTGTGTACATAAAAGGTAGGTACTGTAATTTTTGTATAGACAAGCCAAAACCTTTACCGAATAGACCACCTGAACCTATAGCTAATAAACTTTGAACCAATTGAAATCCACTTTCCTGTTGATCTTCCCAAGGATTAATAAATGAAGTAACCCTAAGTTTTTGATATTCGTTATTTAGGATACTAATACATCCAGTAATAAATCCTAATGAGGCAAATGAGCAGAGAGAACTTAGTTTGACGCCTCCACATAAACCCATTACCCAAAAAAGAATTCCAGTTAATGATGCAGTACTTAAATTAGGCTGCTTTAGTATTAAAAAAATTAATAATCCAAAAGAGAATATTGAAATTAATTTTTTATCTTTCTTAATCAGATTCCAATGAGCGAAAAGGTTAGAAGCTTCTAGAATTAGAAAAGGCTTAATTAATTCAGATGGTTGTAGACGTAAATTTCCTAGTACTAGCCATCTTGAAGATCCGTTAACTGTAATTCCAGTAATATTGGTAAGGAATATTAGAAAGAATAAAATAAAAAAAATAATTCTTGAGAACTTCAAAAGATCTCTAATGTTTGCATTCAGAACAAAATAAAATAGACCAATTCCTGGAATTGTCCAAATAATTTGTTTTTTTAAGAAGTATGCCCAATTTCCCATTTCCCTACTAGCCACCCACCAACTTGATGATCCAAGAATGCATATTCCTAACATTGACCAAATTCCAATGAGAACAAAGAGGATTTTTGCCTCATAAGGCCATATCATCCAAGGTAAAGGAAATATAGACTCTGTTAAATTGCTTAGATTTTTTTTGTAATTAGAACTAGAGGTTTTTTTCCTTTTAGAAATTCTTTTATATACTATTTTTTCTTGACTTATCTCCAATTTTTTAGATGTATATGTACTATTGAGACGTTTAATTGAGATTTTGCCAAGTCTTTTATTAACGTTTTAAAGTGTTAAAGCAATTAAAAAGATGACTTTTCATACATTTTTTTTTGGAAGAATAAAGTAAAAAATTGTCTACAGATTCATTATAAATCTTAAGAATTAATTTTTTATAGAAAAAAACTAGCTAAAAGGTACCTCTCCGTGATAGATTCCGTGAGTTTATATACTTACTTCAAACCATTTAGAGAGGGTTTCTAAACTATGTTCACATCAGTGGACTCAAATAGAAAAAAACTTGAGCATCCCTCTAATGAGAATGTTCAATCTCCTCGATTCCTGAATAATTCGATTATCAAAGAAAGTAAATCTGGCATTGCCAAGCAAATATATAATTTGCTTACTCAAAATGATGAATACTCAAAATTGCAATTAACAATTTTTGGAATTACTTTTATTGTTTCTATTTTATTAGCGTCAATAACTGGAATTTTTCTAGGATTTACATTTGGTTTTAGTATTTTTATAGGTGCAATAGCTGGCATTTTTTACCTACGTTTGCTTGCCAAAAGTATAGGGAAACTTGGTAAAGAATCATCTGGTGTATCAAAATTGCAACTATTAGTTCCAGTTTGCCTCTTTATTTTTGCTAGCAAGCTAGGATCTTTGGATATTTTTCCTGCAATGATAGGTTTTTTCATTTATAAGCCTTCACTCATTTTTTATTTTTCACGTTCTTAAGTAAATTTTTTTATTCAAAACAAATGTTCTTTAATTCCTTGCTAACAAATTTTGCAGCATTAGAAGTTGGTCAACATCTTTATTGGCAAATTGGAAATATCAGACTACATGGGCAGGTATTTTTAACATCTTGGATTTTATTAGGAGCCTTATTAGTTTTTATTTCTTTAGGAACAAAAAAAATGGAAAATGATCCTAAAGGCCTTCAAAACTTGCTTGAGTTCCTATGGGATTACATAAGAGATCTTGCTAGGACACAAATTGGTGAAAAAGTTTACAGAGATTGGATGCCATTTATAGGTACTTTATTTTTATTCGTCTTTGTTAGTAATTGGGGAGGAGCTTTAATTCCTTGGAGATTGATTAAATTACCAAGTGGAGAATTAGGAGCACCCACTGCTGATATCAATACAACTATAGCCTTGGCTTTATTGGTTTCACTTTCTTATTTCTATGCAGGTTTAAGTAATAAGGGTTGGAGATACTTCGAATACTATGTTCACCCAACTCCGATTATGCTTCCATTTAAAATTCTAGAGGATTTTACGAAACCTTTATCACTCTCTTTCAGGCTATTTGGAAATATTTTGGCTGATGAACTTGTTGTTGGTGTTCTAGTCTTTTTAGTTCCGCTAATTCTTCCAATACCTGTTATGTTCCTAGGATTGTTTACCAGTGCAATTCAGGCATTGATTTTCGCAACTTTAGCGGCTTACTACATTGGAGAAGCTGTTGAAGAACATCATTAGCTTTCCTTCAATACATTCAGACGCTTTTACAAAGGGTCTGTAATCTGGCAAAATATCTAATCGCGTAGGTCTGAAAATATCAGACCCATTCTTAAAAGAAAGGATGTCCAAGCGTGTATGACAAAAAGATTATCACAAGTATTAAGCTCTTTATTTCAAAATTATGGATTCGATTACTTCCGCTGCATCAGTTGTAGCTGCTGGTTTAGCAGTTGGTCTAGGTGCTATTGGCCCAGGTCTTGGACAAGGTAACGCAGCTCAAGGTGCTGTTGAGGGTATTGCCCGTCAACCAGAAGCTGAAGGTAAAATCAGAGGAACTCTTCTTTTATCTTTCGCTTTCATGGAGTCATTAACAATTTACGGATTAGTTGTGGCTTTGGTACTACTTTTTGCGAATCCTTTTTCCTAAAAGTTAATATTGCTTCTAATCCTTATTAGCAATATTCAAATTTAATTTTTTAACTTCAACTGAATCATATGTTGGCCTTTAATTTTTTTGGTGCTACAGAAGGTGGATTATTTGATATAAATGCCACCTTGCCACTAATGGCGATACAAGTAGTTGCGCTTACTTACATATTAAATTCTCTCTTTTTTAAGCCTGTGGGCAATGTTGTAGAAAAAAGAGAAAAGTTTGTGAGTAATAATATTATTGAGGCCAAAAACAAACTTTCTGAGGTTAAAAAATTAGAAGCTGATTTATTAACTCAGCTTCAAAGTGCTCGTACGGAAGCTCAAAGAATTGTTAGCGAAGCTGAGAATGAGTCTGACAAGCTTTATAAAGAAGCATTAGAACTTGCAAACAATGAAGCAAACGCTTCAAAAGAAAAAGCAAGACTAGAAATTGAAAGTCAGACGTTAGCTGCTCGTGATCAACTTTCTAAACAGGCTGATGATCTTAGCGAACTTATTGTTAATAGATTGATTCTAGAAAAATGAATTTAACTCTTTTAGCTACAGAAGGTTTTGGATTAAACTTCAATTTATTCGAAACTAATATCCTTAATTGGGCTGTAGTGGTTTTCGGCCTTTATAAATTTTTGCCTGGTTTCCTAGGTAAAATGCTTCAAAAAAGGAGAGAAGGTATCCTTCTTGAATTAAAAGACGCTGAAGATCGACTTCTAAATGCAACTCAAGCTTTAGAAAAGGCGAAAAAAGATTTATCTTCAGCAGAAGAAAAAGCTTCTCAAATTAAAGCAGATTCCCTTAAAAGATCTGAATCAATCAGAATGGAAAGTGAGAAAAAAGCAATCGAGGAGATGGCACGAATTAAACAAAGTGCAATTTCTGATGAGAGCTCTGAAGCATCCAGAGCAATTTCTCAACTTCGAAAAGAAGCTGTTGAACTGGCAATTAAGAAAGCTTTAGATTCTCTCCCAAATCGACTTGATAAAACAACACAAGAAAATTTGGTAACTCAATCAATTAACAATATTGAGGTGAACTAATGCCACTTTTAAATTCAGTTACTACACCATACGCAGAGGCATTACTTCAAGTTGTGAACGAAAATTCGCAAATTGAAGATATGGTTTCTGAGGTTAAACAACTCTTGGAATTAATAAATAATTCCCCTGAATTGGAGAAGGCACTATCCTCTCCCATTTTAGAAAAAGATGCTAAGAAGAAAATCATTATTGAAATTTTTTCAAATAAGGTTAATTCTTCTTTACTGAATTTCTTAAAATTATTGGCCGATAGGCAAAGAATTGGAATCCTTACTTCAATTCTTGATAGGTTTTTAGAGATTTACCGAGAAAATAGTAATATTGCTTTGGCAACTGTTACTTCTGCAGTCGAGCTTACTGATGAACAAAAAGGTTTAATTACCAAAAAGATCATCAATATTGCTGGTACAGAAAAATTAGAACTTGTAACTAAAATCGACCCATCTCTTATTGGTGGTTTCGTCGCCAGTGTAGGATCAAAAGTAATTGATGCTTCCCTTGCTTCACAAATAAGAAAACTTGGCTTATCCCTCTCCAAGTAACTTTTAAATCAACCTTAAATTCTTAAATCCATGGTATCTATACGCCCTGATGAAATCAGTTCAATCTTAAAACAACAAATAACTGATTATGACCAATCTGTAAGTGTTAGCAATGTAGGAACTGTTCTGCAAATCGGTGATGGCATTGCAAGAATATATGGCTTAGATCAGGTCATGGCAGGTGAGTTATTGGAATTTGAGGATGGTACCGAAGGTATAGCTTTAAATCTTGAAGATGATAATGTTGGTGCCGTTTTAATGGGCGAGGCACTTGGTGTTCAAGAAGGAAGTAACGTTAAGTCTACAGGTAAAATTGCATCAGTTCCAGTCGGTGAAGCAATGCAGGGGAGAGTTGTTAACCCTCTCGGACAACCAATAGATGGTAAAGGGGAAATTCCAACAAGTGATACTAGATTAATCGAAGAAATGGCTCCTGGAATAATCAAAAGAAGATCAGTGCATGAACCAATGCAAACAGGTATCACATCTATTGATGCAATGATTCCTGTTGGAAGAGGTCAAAGAG
This sequence comes from uncultured Prochlorococcus sp., assembly GCA_902591865.1. Taxonomy (GTDB): domain Bacteria; phylum Cyanobacteriota; class Cyanobacteriia; order PCC-6307; family Cyanobiaceae; genus Prochlorococcus_A. The sequence goes on along the minus strand of CACJCK010000003.1, from coordinate 16,993 downwards.
AATTAATTATTGGTGATAGACAAACTGGAAAATCTGCAATTGCTATAGACACAATAATTAACCAAAAAGGTCAAGACGTAGTTTGTGTTTACGTAGCTATTGGTCAGAAGTCAGCATCAGTAGCAAATATCGTAGAGGTTTTAAGAGAGAGAGGAGCCTTAGATTATACCGTCGTAGTTAGTGCAGGAGCTTCAGAACCAGCTGCTTTACAGTACTTAGCACCTTATACCGGTGCAGCAATTGCTGAACATTTTATGTACCAGGGAAAAGCAACACTTGTTATTTATGATGATCTAACAAAACAAGCTCAGGCTTATAGACAAATGTCTCTTCTTTTAAAAAGACCACCAGGAAGAGAGGCTTATCCTGGAGACGTGTTCTACTTACATAGTCGATTACTAGAAAGAGCAGCAAAACTTTCTGATGCAATGGGAGGGGGATCTATGACAGCTCTTCCAATTATTGAAACTCAGGCAGGGGACGTTTCGGCTTATATCCCAACTAATGTTATTTCAATTACAGATGGACAAATATTCTTGAGTGCAGATTTATTTAACTCAGGATTAAGACCTGCTATTAATGTTGGTATTTCTGTCAGCCGTGTTGGAGGAGCCGCTCAGACTAAAGCAATTAAAAAAATTGCAGGAACTTTAAAATTAGAACTCGCACAGTTTGATGAACTAGCTGCTTTCTCTCAGTTTGCATCTGATCTTGACGAAGCAACTCAGCAACAACTTGAGAGAGGCAAAAGACTAAGAGAGTTATTAAAGCAACCTCAATTCTCACCGCTGAACCTTGCAGAACAAGTTGCAGTTGTTTATGCAGGAGTTAAAGGTCTTATTGATGAGGTACCTGTTGAAGATGTTACTAAATTTGCAACTGAACTTAGGGAATACCTAAAGTTAAATAAAGCAGAATTTATAGAGGAGATTCTTAAAGAAAAGAAATTAAATGATGGATTAGAAGCAACACTAAAAGAGGTGATAAGCGAAGTTAAATCATCAATGCTTGCCACAATTTAAATTTATTTAAGGAGATACCATGGCAAATCTTAAAGAGATTAGAGATCGAATCGTTTCAGTTAAAAATACAAGAAAAATAACGGAAGCTATGAGACTTGTTGCAGCGGCAAAAGTAAGGCGAGCTCAAGATCAAGTTCTCAAAAGTAGACCTTTTGCAGATAAACTTGCAAGGGTTTTGGAAAATATTCAATCTAGAGTACAATTCGAGACTATCGATTCTCCTCTATTATCTAAGAGAGAAGTAAAGAGCATCACCTTGGTTTGCATAACTGCGGATAGAGGTTTATGCGGCGGTTACAATACAAATATTATAAAAAAGGTAGAAATAAGATATGCAGAATTAGTCAAACAAGGGTATCAGCCAAATTTGATTTTGGTAGGGAAGAAAGCTATTGGATATTTTCAAAATAGAAAGGATAGATATGTAATTAAAAGTACTTTCAAAGAACTAGAACAGGTACCCACAGTAAAAGACTCTGAGGGTGTTACAAATGAGATTTTAGCTGAATTTCTTTCAGAAAATTCTGATAGGGTAGAAATTATATATACGAAATTCATCACTCTAGTTAGCTGCGCTCCTGTCGTTCAAACACTACTTCCACTTGATCCTCAAGGTATTGCTGAGGAAAATGATGAAATTTTTAGATTGACGACAAAAGATAGTAAGTTACTTGTTGAAAAATCAAATATTGAAAAAAGTGATTCAGAGAAGTTGCCATCAGATATAGTTTTCGAACAAAGTCCTGATCAACTATTAGATTCGTTACTACCATTATATTTACAGAATCAGGTACTAAGAGCTCTTCAAGAGTCGGCAGCTTCAGAACTTGCTTGCAGAATGACTGCGATGAATAACGCGAGTGATAATGCTAAAGAATTAGCAAGTACTTTGAACCTAACATATAACAAAGCAAGACAAGCAGCTATTACTCAAGAAATATTAGAAGTTGTAGGAGGTTCAGCAGTTTAGCAATAAGATTTAGGAAATGCCTGAATACAATATCAAAGTTCAATTTGAGCAAAAGACTTTTAGCTTTTTATGTTCTGAAGATCAAGATATTATTTCAGCGGCAAAAATTAATGGAATAGATTTACCAAGTAGTTGTTGTTCAGGAGTTTGTACAGATTGTGCATCAATGATACTAAAAGGATCTGTAGATCAAGAAGATGCTATGGGATTAAATGATGATTTGAGGGAAAGGGGCTTTGCACTTTTATGCGTGGCATATCCCAAGTCAGATTTGAATATTGTTATTGGTAAAGAAGTCGAAGATGATTTATATAATGATCAATTTGGTAAATATCAAAAATGAAAATAAGTTCTTTTGATTATTATTTAGATTGGCCAGTTTCAATAAAATTAAAAAATTTGAGGGAATTTATCATTGCAAATTTAGAAACAAAAGGTGATTTAATTCGATGGTCAATTGTTGATATTCAAAATTCTTTTGACTCTTTTGGGACAAAAAAACTTAAAATTAAAGCTGTCTTAGCTAATTAAAAAATATAAATTGAAATATTTTTAATAATGGAAAATTCACCAACAATATTCATTGTCCCAACTGGTATTGGTTGTGAAATAGGAGGTTTTGCTGGGGATGCACTTCCTACCGCTAAATTATTAGCATCGGCAAGCGGATGTTTAATTACTCATCCAAATGTTATGAATGGTGGTACTCTTTCTGAAAAAGATAAAAATATTTTTTATGTTGAGGGTTATAGTTTAGACCGACTTGCTAAAGGAGAAATTGCTTTAAAAAGCGTAAAGCAACAGAAAATTGGGATAATTTTTGATTCGGCCATTGAAAAAGAAATATTAATGAGACATTTACAAGTTGCTGATGCATGTGTTTCTACTTTAGGGATTAATGTTCATTCATATGTGATTACAAAAAAGCCATTAAACATAGTTATTGATTCTGATTCTTCGAAAATCAGTTGTGGCACAATTGAAAATCCTGATGCTCTTATTGATGCTGGAAAATGTTTAATAGAAAAAGGAGTTACAGCAATAGCAATTGTGGCAAAATTTCCAGATGATTCAGATTCTTTAGAAACAAATATCTATCGAGAGGGGAAAGGGGTTGATCCTATTTCTGGAGTCGAAGCAGTTATAAGTCATTTAATTAGCAAATTCTTAAAAGTTCCCTGTGCTCACGCACCTGCTTTAAATCCAATTGAGTTGAATGAAAATTTAGATCCTCGTGCAGCTGCAGAAGAAATAGGATACACCTTTTTACCATCAGTACTGATTGGGTTAAGCAATGCACCTGACATTGTTGAATTGCCTGCTAAAAAAAAATCAATCTCACTACACCCTGATCAGATTGAATCTATTGTTGTGCCTAATGGGGCACTAGGTGGAGAAGCAGTACTAGCAGGGATTGAAAAAGGTTTAAATATTATTTGTGTAAAAAATCAAAATAAATTAAAAGTGACAAATGAGTTTTATGATTATCCTAATCTTTTTGAAGTGGATAATTATTTAGAAGCTGCAGGAATAATTCTTGCTATCAAAAAAGGCATCAACCTTGCTTCAGTTAAACGGCCTTTAAAAAAAATCCAACAGTGTTCTTATAGTAATTAATAAGATATTGCTATGGGAAATCTCCAGTCACTACCTAATGATTGACTGCTTAATTTTAGGATTGGAGGAGCCTGCTTTCTTTTAAATTCCGCTTTTTTTATGAGTGAGATAATTTTTAAAATTAAATCTTTTTTATAACCATCTTCTTCTAACTGTGGTAAATCTTTTTTCTCCTCAATAATTCCTTTAAGAATATTATCTAAAATAGAATAAGGTGGGAGAGAATCAGTATCTAATTGATCAGGACCTAATTCTGCACTTGGAGCTTTCGTACGTATATTTTCTCCAATTAAATCCATACCAGAATTTAACATATATGATTTTCTATGATTAATTGAATCTTCACTATCAAGCCAATTGCATAATTTAAAAACATTAGTTTTATATAAATCCCCAATTACTGATAATCCCCCATTCATATCACCATAAAGTGTGCAATATCCTACAGCTAGTTCTGATTTATTTCCTGTAGAAAGTAATAAATGCTTTTCTTGATTTGCTAAAGCCATCAGAAGCGTTCCTCTGATCCTTGATTGAATATTTTGATTTGTTAATTCAGCCATCTCGAAAGATATGGTTTTTATAAAAGATTCTTCAAAAGAATTCATCAGGTTTTCAATTGGGATGCTTTTGAAATTTATTTTTAATCTCCTTGCTAAATCTTTCGCATCACTTTTTGAATGGGATGAGCTCCACTTAGAGGGCATTGAGACGCAATAAACATTATTACTGCCAAGAGCAGCTGTCGCAATTGCAGAAACTAGTGCTGAATCAATGCCACCACTTAGTCCAATTAAAGCTGTTTTAAAACCGCATTTTTGAGCATAATCTCTTACACCAAGAACTAATGCATCAAAAATTGATGATATTTGAGATTGTTCGAATTCATTTTTCTCGGGTATTGTTTGCTCAATTTCCCAACTGGAGAGGTCTTCTGAAAAAGATTTTAATTGTTTAATTTTAGATCCATTCTTATCAAGAACAAAACTATTTCCATCAAAAATTAAATTATCATTTGCACCGATCTGGTTTACATATATCAGAGGTACTTGAAGAAATTGAGCAGCAAATCTGGAAACTTTGGATCTTAGCTCTAACTTTTTGAAGGTATATGGGGATGCCGATAAATTGACTAAGATATCAACTTTTTTTTTCTTTAAATCAGAAATGGGATTTTTTTTATGAATCCCTCTACCTTCTATATTTTTGTTGACCCATAAATCCTCGCATACAGTAAAGCCAATTCGCCAAGTTTTGTTCTTAATTATTTTTGTTAAGATGGAAACTTTTTCCTCTGATCTAAAATATCTTTTCTCATCAAATACTTCATACGTGGGAAGAATAATTTTACGAGCAATTATTTTCCATTCGCCGCGCTCAAGCAACGCAATAGAATTATAAAGATTTGGGAAAAAGGAATCCTTTATTATCTCAGCTATCCCAACTGTGATACCCAAGCTTCCATATTTTGTATTAATAATTGAAGCTAATTGGTCAAGAATTTGATATTGATTTTTGATTAAATTTTTTTTTAAAAGTAAGTCATTTGCTGGATATCCCCACAATGACAATTCTGGAGTAAGGACTAAGTCAACAGCACTTGAGCTAGCTTTCGAAGCAGCATAAAGTATTTTTTTTGCATTACCCTCTAAATCCCCAACAACTGGATTAATTTGAGCAAGTAAAAACTTCATTCAACTAATTTAGTGGATTCATATAAATTATTCTTCTTAACAAAATCTATTAATGACTTTGGTAAAATAGAATAATTAAAATTTAATCTGAACTTAGAACTTGAAATGTTTGGGATTTTTATGGATGAAATCTTAAATTTCACATTATAAGTTTCTAGCATTTTAAGAGTATTTAATTCAACAGGATATTCCTCTCTCAAAATTATAAAAAAACTTACCTCTTTAATAATTTTATCAAAATTTTTCCAGCAGAAAATATCTTGAATTAAATCACTCCCAATAACAAAATCTAAATTATCAAAGTCATAGATTTTTTTACATTTTTTTATTGACTCTACTGCCCATTTGCTAGTAACACTTTGATTAAATAAAATTTTAGGATTATCTAAATCTTCAATGAGAGTTTTTAATAATTGGCTACGGATTGCGATATCCTCTTTGTGCTTTTTGTTGGGGTTGTTACTTACATAACAAATGGTAAAAGCATAAATTTTGGATAATTCTTCTAGTATTTTCTCATGACCAGTGGTAGGTGGATCTGCACTAGTACCAAATAATGCAATTCTTGTTCCCATTTAAAGTTTTAAGGCAGAAAACTAACAAAATTATTATTTAGATTTCTATTTGATAAGTAAATATTAATGTGGTTAAAAACATCTGGTTCATTTAAAGTTAAATTTTGAATCATGATTGAGGGTTCTATTAACGAAACTTTGCTTCTTATATATATCTCTTTTGCTGCTAATTTCCCAAGGATTTTTGTAGAGTACACTGCAATTATTGCTTGAATAATTGCTATTGGCCCATAGGGTAATAATGAGAGACCGTTAGAGAACGGTGCCATTAATAAAATTACTTTCTTAATAAGGTTGAAAGATGTATTGACACCGAATTGAGTGACTCCTAAGTATAAATTATTAATGGATATCTTTTTAAAGATTGTTCTTGTTGATTCACCCTTCAAATTTAAGCCATAAATCTTACTTAATTCGCCAATTAATGCAGTATCTAGTGCAAAACTACCCGCAACATCAAACAGAATAAAAGGATTAAGAGCTACTGCTGATGCCTTTATGGTCGAAAATTTACCAATAGTTGATTGAGCTAATTTCTTTCTTTTTTTCAATCTTTGCTCTTTTATCTGCAAAAACAATTTGTCAGCTAATTGAAGAGAATTAAGTGTTAATAATATCTCACCATGTTGATTTATTATTTTTGTGAGGTAATTTTTAAGATTGTTTCTATGATTAAGAATTATTGGAATATTTAAATCTTTTGGAAGCTTAAAGTTGATATTATCCATAATTTCTTTTAGGTCATTTTTATTAAAAAGATCGATTTTATTTAAGATTACAATTATTTTTTTCCCATATTTAATTAAAGAGCTAATTTCGTTTAATTCATTTCTATTTAAATCTCCGGAAACTATAAATAGAATAAGATCTAAATGATTTATGTAAGAGCAAACTTTATCTGGGAATTTAATATTGCAGAAATCAAATCCTGGAGAATCAATCAACTCTACACTACTAAGTGTTTGATCTTTGAGGGTCCAAGGTTCTGCTTGTATTTCTCTTGTGGTCCCATTGATAATATCTGTTTTGAAAATATTTTTTTTTAGCAAAGAATTTAAAACAGAGGATTTTCCTACGCCTGATTTACCATATGCTCCAATTCTTATTTTTTTTTCTTTGAACCTAAAAAGTTGTTGATTAAAAGAAATTATTTCTTTATTAAAAAAGCTTTTTTCGTAATTGGTAAGATCAACAGTCCCCCACCAATTTTTTAAATGTAAATAATTTTTATTAATTTTCATTTTTTTCATGATTTATTTCTTCCACCAACCAGCTATTACAGATAAAACAGCTTCTGCACCAATAATCCCCACGAATCCCCCAAATTCATCTACTACTACTTTTACTCCATTATGATTCTTGTCAAATCTTGTTAATAATTGATCTGCCTTAATCATTTCGGGAATGTATTCCACAGGTTCGCAAATTTCTGATAAAGATTTTTTATTTTCCCCATTAATTAATTCTTCTAACATTTTTTCACGTTTAACTACACCTTGTATTTTGTCAACCTTATCTCCTAAAATAACCCACCATGGCGAGTCATCAGACATTATAAGGTTGGAAATTTCATCAAGATTATAAGACCCATCAAGACAAGGTGCTGATACCCTAGGGATCATTAAGTCTTTAGCTTTTAAGTCATTTAATTGAAAAACCTTAAATATCATTGCTGCCTCATCAGCTTCTATTAACCCTTTTTGACTCCCAATTTTTGCCATTTGTCTAATTTCCTCTTCATCAGTTGAAATTTCATTTTCTGCAGTAATAACTGGAAATATTCGTTCGATTAATATTAAGAATGGCCTCATTAAGATGTTTAATATTCTCAAGATAGGAACGGATAATAACGCTATTTGAACTGAAAATCTTGTACCAAGAGCTTTTGGAAGAACTTCTCCCACAAGAACAACTAATATATAAAAAATAATTGAAAATAAAGTTAAGCCATAACTACTATTAATTACCAATGTTCCATATACACCTAAAATCAGACTTCCAATGATGTTAAATCCATTATTTGTAATAGTAATTACAGTTAGTGTCCTTCCAAGGTGTTTTCTGAGTTTAAGCAGTTGATTCGCAGAACTTTTTGGCTTTTGTTTTGAGGCTATTTCTAAAATTCTAATTGAATTCACAGCTAAAAAAGCCGCCTCTACTCCCGAACAACATGCTGACCCAATTAGAATAACTATAATGAGCAAGATTAAGACGTAAAAACTTGGTTCCATTAAAATAGATTAGGTTTTAAATCTGTTTGATTCATTCTTCCATTTTTTTTAAAAACTCGCCAATTCACTATTTATGTTTAAACCCTGCAATAAAGTTTTTGAAGAAAGAAGAGAAACATTCCTAAATAAACTAGGTGGGAAAGCTGCTATTATACCTGGTGCAAATCTTGTAAAGCATCATGCTGATTGTGAATATCCTTTTAGGCAAGATAGTAATTTTTGGTATTTAACCGGTTTCGATGAGCCAGATGCAATCGCTCTTTTTTTATCACATAAGCCAAAGGGAGAGAGATTTATTATGTTTGTTGCTCCTAAAGATGTTATAAGCGAAGTTTGGCATGGCTTTAGATGGGGTTTAGAAGGCGCTGAAAAAGAGTTTAATGCTGATAAGGCTCACTCAATAAACGAATTAAAAGATTTACTCCCAGCTTACATAAATGATTCTGATGAAATTGTTTTTTCAATTGGCAAGCATCCAATTATAGAGAAACTAGTACTTGAGATATTTTCACAACAACTTGATAATCGCTCACGATTAGGGTTTGGTGCAAATTCTATAAAATCTCCAGAAATTTATTTAAATGAGATGAGATTAATAAAAAGTGAATTTGAAATTAAGAGAATGAGAGAGGCTGTGCAAATTTCAGCCGAAGCCCATGAACTAGTTAGAGAATCTATTTCATCAAAGAAAAATGAAAGACAAATTCAAGGTCTTCTAGAGGGATTCTTTTTGGAAAAAGGGGCGAGAGGACCAGCTTATAACTCAATTGTTGCATCAGGTGATAATGCCTGTATTTTGCATTACACTTCAAATAATTCACCCTTGAAGAAAGAAGATTTATTATTGGTGGATGCAGGTTGCTCACTAGTTGATTATTACAATGGAGACATAACAAGAACTATTCCAATAGGTGGTAAATTTTCTAATGAGCAAAAAGTTATCTATGAAATTGTATTGAGTGCGCAGAAAAATGCAATTAAAAGTGCTGTAAGGGGATCGAATTCTAGTGCTGTTCATAATGTTGCTTTAACAATTCTAATAGACGGATTAAAAGAAATTGGTTTATTGTCGGGCAGTACTCAAGAGATAATTGATAATCAATCTTATAAACATCTTTACATGCATAGAACTGGACATTGGCTCGGCTTAGATGTTCATGATGTTGGAGCATACAGAATGGGGGACTATGAAGTGCCATTACAGAATGGAATGATTCTTACTGTAGAACCTGGGATCTATATAAGTGATAGGATCCCAGTCCCTGATGGACAACCCCCTATAGATGAGAAATGGAAAGGCATAGGGATAAGAATAGAAGATGATGTGCTGGTATCAGATACAAACCCGGAAGTTTTAAGTATTGCTGCACTAAAAGAAATTTCTGATTTAGAATTTTAAAATTTGACTTATTTGGTTAATAGATTTATTTTTTATTAAGTTTAAAGCTCAAAAATGAATAATTCCAATTCATATGATTCGAAACTCTCTCAAGCGAGAGGCTTAGCTAGTCAGCTTGGCATGTTCGCAGAAGAGAACGATATCCCCAAAGATCTTTGGGATTCATTGGAAGCTACTATTTATGATTTTTATGAAGTATCTCATGATAGATAAAAATCCTGTTTAGAAATTATCAATAACTAAAATCAAGAAATTTTGAATAAATCAATCAAAATGTGACCATAAACTGATAAATTGATTATTAAACATAAATAAGTGAATGACCTCATCAGATAAGTTAAATCAAAATTCAACAGAAAAAAAGGAAAGAAACAGTGATGCCCCAAACTCTAGAAATTCTTCTCCTAATTCAGGAATGATGGGCGCCACAGCGGTATTAGCAGCTGCCACAATTGATGAAGATGGGGTGCCTACTGGTTATACCCCTAAACCTGATGAAGGAAGGTTTATAATTAAAGTATTGTGGTTACTTGATAATGTAGCTTTAGCAGTTGATCAAATAGTAGGTGGAGGCCCAAGTCCTCTTACTGCTTATTATTTTTGGCCAAGAGATGATGCTTGGGAAAAATTAAAAAGTGAACTTGAGAATAAAGGTTGGATTACAGATAACGAAAGAGTAGAGATTTTGAATAAAGCTACTGAAGTAATAAATTATTGGCAAGAAGAAGGTAAAACAAAAAAATTAGAAGAAGCCAAATTAAAGTTTCCCGAAGTAACTTTTTGTGGAACCGCTTAATTAAATATTAGTTCTTTGCAGCTTGAATCCTAGCTTCGGCCTTCGAAACCTCTTTCAAAGCTTTAATTTTCTCTGAATTTTTTTCATTTTCAGAAAATTTGCTAATTGCTAATTTTGCTACTTTAAGATCTTTTTCAGCATTTTGAACATTAATTTCGGAACCAATTTCAGCATTATTGACTAAAACTATGACTTCATCTGATTCGATTTCCGCGAAGCCTCCCATTAGAGCTATTGATTTCCACTGGGAATTCATTCTTAGTCTTAAAACGCCAATATCTATAGCAGTAACTAAAGATATGTGTCCTGGTAGTATACCAAGTTGACCAGTAGTACTAGGAAGGATTACTTCTTCAGCTTCGCCTTGATAAACATTTTTATTAGGAGCTAAAACTTTTAGAGAAATTGCCATTAATTGAAAAATTATTGAAGGTTAAATATATATTTAAGTATTTATTTTTCTGATTTTATTTTTTCAGCTTTTGCTTTGACTTCATCAATATTACCAACAAGGTAAAATGCCTGTTCTGGCAAATCATCCAATTCACCTGATAAAATCATATTGAAACCAGCAATGGTATCTTCTAATTTTACATATTTTCCAGACATACCTGTAAATATTTCTGCTACAAAGAAAGGTTGTGAGAGAAATTTTTCAATTTTTCTGGCCCTGTCGACTGTTAACCTATCTTCTTCGGAAAGCTCATCTAAACCAAGAATTGCAATAATGTCTTGAAGCTCTTTGTATCTTTGTAAGGTTGATTGGACAGCTCTGGCAGTTTTGTAATGCTCATCTCCAACAACTGATGGTTGTAGCATAGTGCTCGTTGAGTCTAATGGATCTACTGCTGGATAAATTCCCTTAGCTGCAAGAGCTCTAGCAAGCACGGTAGTAGCATCTAAATGTGCAAAGGTGGTAGCTGGAGCAGGGTCTGTTAGGTCATCAGCAGGTACGTAAACAGCTTGGATAGATGTTATTGAGCCTTCTAATGTAGATGTAATTCTTTCTTGCAATTCGCCAACGTCAGTTCCCAGAGTAGGTTGGTATCCAACAGCTGAAGGCATTCTTCCAAGTAATGCAGATACTTCAGAACCAGCTTGAACGAATCTAAAAATGTTATCAACAAAAAGTAGAACGTCTTGTTTATTCACATCTCTAAAATGTTCGGCCATTGTAAGTGCTGATAAGCCTACTCTCATTCTTGCACCAGGTGGCTCATTCATCTGGCCAAAACACAAGGCAACTTTTGATTGAGTTAAATCATCTGCATTGATTACTCCCGATTCTTTAAATTCTTCATATAAATCGTTCCCTTCTCTAGTTCTTTCTCCTACACCGCCAAAAACAGATACTCCTCCATGTTCCTTAGCGATGTTATTAATTAATTCTTGAATAAGAACTGTCTTCCCAACACCAGCGCCTCCGAATAATCCAACTTTTCCTCCTTGTCTGTAAGGAGCCAAAAGGTCGATAACTTTAATACCAGTTTCAAAAACTTTTGGCTTAGTTTCTAGGTCAGTTAACTTTGGCGCAGATCTGTGAATTGGAGCAGTATCTTTAGTATTCACTGGACCTTGTTCGTCTACTGGTTCTCCTAAAACATTAAATATTCTTCCTAAAGTTGCTTCTCCGACTGGTACAGATATTGGTGCGCCTGTATCGATCGCTTCCATGCCTCTTACAAGACCGTCTGTGCCACTCATTGCCACTGCTCTTACTCTATGGTCTCCAAGGAGCTGTTGGACTTCTGCAGTGAGTGCTATGTCTTGTCCAGCAGGATTTTTAGCTTCAATTCTTAAAGCATTTAATATTTTTGGCAATTTCCCAGCTGGAAATTCTACATCCAGAACTGGACCAATAACTTGGCGCACTACGCCTTTTGTTTGTGAAGAAGTTGATGGAGTTGCTACCATTTTTTATTGATTGGTGATGAATAGCTGATTTTAAACAGCTCATATTCCGAAAATACTACCACCTTATGGGTAGATTCGTTAAATGGGTTCGGCCACCCGCACAGTTTAAGTATGGTTTAATTGCCACTTAGCAGATTATGTTGTTGATGATACGGATGGAGAACTTCTCTTTCCATTTTTATGACGCAAAGCGTCTCAAACATGACCCTCCATTAATCTATGGCAGCTGTTTCACTTACAGTCTCTACAGTAAAACCACTGGGAGATAGAATATTTATTAAAGTTTCCGCATCTGAGGAAAAAACTGCTGGGGGCATCCTTTTGCCTGATTCAGCTAAAGAAAAACCACAGGTTGGTGAAGTTGCTCAGGTGGGCCCTGGCAAACTTAATGACGATGGTTCTCGACAAACTCCAGAAGTGAGTATTGGCGATAAAGTTTTGTACAGCAAATATGCTGGCACAGACATTAAATTGGGAGGAGATGAATACATCTTGCTCTCAGAAAAGGATATTTTAGCTGTAGTAAGCTAAAATATTTGTTTCAAAAATTATTAAAACTTATTACTAAATCACTGCCTAAACATGGCTAAAAGAATTATTTACAATGAGCAAGCTCGTAGAGCGCTCGAGAGAGGAATTGATATCCTTGCTGAGTCTGTAGCTGTAACGCTCGGACCAAAAGGAAGAAATGTTGTACTAGAGAAGAAATTTGGTGCTCCACAAATTATCAATGATGGTGTCACAATCGCTAAAGAGATCGAATTAGAAGACCACATTGAAAACACAGGTGTTGCCTTAATTAGACAAGCTGCTTCAAAAACTAATGATGCAGCTGGTGATGGTACAACAACAGCCACTGTTTTAGCTCATGCAATGGTTAAAGCAGGGTTGAGAAACGTTGCTGCAGGAGCTAATGCAATTACCTTGAAAAAAGGAATTGATAAAGCGACTGAATTTCTAGTTGGTAAAATTCAGGAGAATTCCAAACCTATTAGTGATAGCAATGCTATAGCTCAATGTGGAACTATTGCTGCTGGCAACGACGAAGAAGTTGGTCAAATGATAGCTAACGCTATGGATAAAGTTGGTAAAGAAGGTGTTATTTCCTTAGAAGAAGGAAAATCAATGACTACTGAATTAGAAGTTACTGAGGGGATGCGTTTTGATAAAGGCTATATCTCACCTTACTTCGCAACAGACACAGAGAGAATGGAGGCTGTTTTAGATGAACCTTATATCCTTCTGACTGATAAAAAAATTGCATTAGTGCAAGATTTAGTTCCCGTTTTGGAACAAATAGCTAAAACTGGTAAACCACTTGTCATTATTGCAGAAGATATTGAAAAAGAGGCTTTAGCAACTCTTGTTGTCAATAGATTACGAGGTGTGTTAAATGTTGCTGCAGTAAAAGCTCCAGGATTTGGTGATAGGAGAAAAGCCATGCTCGAAGATATGGCAGTTTTAACTAATGGTCAACTTATCACTGAAGATGCAGGCTTGAAATTAGAGAATGCTACCTTAGATATGCTTGGAACTGGTAGAAGAATTACTATCAATAAAGAAACTACAACTATTGTAGCTGAAGGCAATGAGCAAGCAGTTAAAGCAAGGTGCGATCAAATTAAGAAGCAAATGGATGAAACAGATTCCTCATACGATAAAGAAAAGCTGCAAGAACGTCTGGCTAAATTAGCTGGAGGCGTTGCAGTGATTAAGGTTGGGGCTGCTACTGAAACTGAGATGAAAGATAAAAAGCTTCGTCTTGAGGATGCTATTAATGCAACAAAAGCAGCTGTTGAAGAAGGAATTGTACCTGGAGGAGGAACAACTCTCGCCCACTTATCTCCTATTCTCAAGGAATGGGCTGATAAAAATTTAGAGGGAGAGGAATTAATTGGAGCTAACATTGTTGAAGCTTCACTTACTGCTCCACTTATGAGAATTGCTGAGAATGCAGGTTCAAATGGAGCTGTAATTGCTGAAAATGTAAAAACTAAACCATTCAATGATGGATTCAATGCTGCCACTGGAGAATATGTAGATATGTCCTCTGCTGGTATAGTCGATCCTGCAAAAGTTACACGCTCAGGATTACAAAATGCAGCTTCAATAGCAGGAATGGTTCTAACCACCGAATGTATAGTTGCAGATTTACCTGAGAAAAAAGATTCAGCTGCACCTGCAGGTGCTCCTGGTATGGGCGGTGACTTCGATTACTAATTAAACAAAAGTTTTTAATTAATTTTTAAAAGGGATCATTCAAAATGGTCCCTTTTTTTCAACTTTTATGAAATCCAACCTGCGCTAAGAATAATTGCGAGAGACAAAAATATGATTAAAAAAGTCCAAGTTATTTTGTTTAAAGAAGCCTCTGCACTACTTGCGCTGTTGAACATAGAGCTTCCACTGGCGGCTATTCCTCCCATTCCATCACCCTTGGGACTATGAAGCAAAACTAAGAGAATTAGTAGAACTCCAGAAAATACCCAAATCCAACTAATAATTTTAATCATTGCTTAAAAACTTTTATTAACTTTAGACATGTTGAACTACCTTATTATAACCTTTTAATTCTATTTCTTGAATAAGAGATTTGCCTGTCATTTCTCTTGGTATTGGGAGATTTAATAATTGCAATAATGTGGGAGCAATGTCAGCTAAGCCCGCGTTTTCTCTTAAATTTATTTCATTTCCCATATTTGGTATTTTTCTTTTTTCACCTTCAATCAAAATTAATGGAACTTTATTTATTGTGTGTGCTGTCCATGGTTCTCCTTCAGATCCTTTCATTACCTCTGCATTACCATGATCAGCTGTAATCAAAATGCTTCCGCCCATTTCTCCAGTAGCATTAACTATTTGACCTACACATTTATCTACTTTTTCTATAGCTTTGATTGTTGCATCCATGTTGCCTGTATGACCAACCATATCAGGATTAGCAAAATTGATTACAACAAAAGCATAATTCCCACTTTTAATTGCTTTAGAGCAACTAATAGTTAATTCCTCCGCAGACATTTCGGGTTGCATATCATAAGTTGCGACTCTTGGAGATGGAATCAAATGTCTCTCTTCTCCAGATAAAGGAATTTCAACTCCTCCATTGAAAAAGTATGTTACGTGAGGATATTTTTCAGTTTCTGCGGTTCTGTATTGTTTAAGTCCATTTTCTGAAACTATTTGGCCTATAAAATTATTGAGTGATTCAGGCGGAAATGCAACTTTAACGGGAAAGTTCGGATCATATTGAGTAAAAGTGACAAAATCTAGATTTGGATAATTTCTTCTTTTAAAGTCTGAAAATTCCTTGACTGAAAGGGATTTTACTATTTGTCTTGCTCTGTCTGGACGAAAGTTAAAGCAAATCAAACTATCCCCATCTTTAAGATAGTTTTCAGAAATTCTTATGGGCTCTAAAAATTCATCGGTTATGTTTTTGGCATAACTTTTTTCTATATAATCCTGAGGAGAAATATTTGTTATTTGAATATCTGGATCAGTCAAATTAGAATAAGCTTTTTCTGTTCTATCCCATAAAAGATTTCTATCCATTATCCAGTATCTTCCGCATATGGAAGCTATTTCGCCTACGTTAAATTTTTTTATACATGATTCTATTTGATTTAGATATTTCGAGGCACTTTTTGCAGGAGTATCTCTCCCATCGGTAATAATATGGATTGCTACTTTTTTAATTTCATTATCAGATGCCCATTTTATTAAACCTAGTAAATGATCGATATGACTATGAACTCCTCCATCGGAACATAATCCCGTGATATGCAAAGTAGAATTATTTTTCTTCAATGAATCAGCGATCTCTTTTAACTCATTTACCGAGCCTAATTGATCATTTTTGATAATATTTGAAATCCTTACGAGCTCTTGTTGTATTATTCTTCCCGATCCAATGGTAAGATGCCCCACTTCTGAGTTGCCCATTTGACCATCAGGGAGGCCTACATCAGATCCACTAGCACTTATTAGGGTATGGGGGTAAGCATGCCACAGTGAGTCCATGATTGGTGTATTGGCAACTTTTATGGCATTATCAGTTTTTTCTTTTCGATATCCCCATCCATCTAGTATCGCAAGAACTACAGGGCTCTGAGGAACACTAAATCTTTTTATATTTTTGCTGCTAATCTTTGACATATTTAGATCAAATTCATTTTAACCGATCCAACCTTAAATTTAGCTTCAAAAGTTACTCTTTAACAATTTATATTTAACATAGTTAGCTTTTGCTAATTTATGAAAATATTAGATAGGTTTTATTTCTTGATAAATCATGTCAAAGAATACAAAAAAGATTGTAATACTTAATGAAGTTGAGCTTAGAAAAACTATTTCGCGTTTAACTTCTGAAATTATCGAAAAAGTAAAAAAACTGGATAACCTTTTATTGGTTGGTATCCCAACTAGAGGAATTGAGCTGACCGAAGTGCTAGAAAAGGAATTATTCTCTAGAACAGGTTTAAGAGTCAGCAAAGGAACAATTGATCCAACTTTTTATAGAGATGACCAAAATAGAGTTGGAACACGCCTAATACAAGCTGCAGATATTCCAACTCCTATTGAGAAACAAGAAATTCTTTTAATAGATGATGTAATTTACACAGGTAGAACGATTAGAGCTGCAATGGATGCTTTATATTCGTGGGGCAGACCTCAAAAAGTTATGTTACTAGTAATGGTAGATAGAGGTCATAGAGAATTACCCATTCAACCAGATTTTTGTGGCAAAAAAGTGCCAACTAGTAAAGTTGAAA
>CACJCK010000002.1 GCA_902591865.1 uncultured Prochlorococcus sp. | reverse complement strand
AAAAAATAATCACTTTTTTAAAAAGCTTAAATAATAGAAAAAATCATATTGTTTTAACTGGAAGGGGGGCATCAGATTCAATTATCAATTACGCTGATCTAGTTACAGAAATGAAACTAATCAGACATCCATTTAAAGAACAAGGAATAAAAGCACAAAAGTGTGTTGAATTTTAATTGCAGCAACTTATTACTTTAATTCTCTTTGGGCAGGCTTAGAAATGTTTAAAGACGCAAGCAATATTTGAACAAAGAATAAATTTGGTGCATTTACTTGCTAAGGTCTTAAAAGTACAACTATTGAATGACTTACAAAAGAGTTCTCTTAAAACTTAGTGGTGAAGCACTAATGGGTGAAAAACCTTATGGTATTGATCCTGCTATAGTTCAGTCAATTGCAGAGGATGTTTCAAAAGTAGTCGAAAATAACGTACAACTTGCAATAGTTGTTGGCGGTGGGAATATTTTTAGGGGGCTTAAAGGGTCTGCAGATGGCATGGATAGAGCGACGGCTGATTATGTTGGGATGCTCGCAACAGTAATGAATGCTATTTCACTTCAAGATGGTTTAGAGAGAGTAGGTGTTGCAACCAGAGTTCAAACTGCAATAGAAATGCAGGAAATTGCAGAACCATATATCAGAAGAAGAGCTATGAGACACCTTGAAAAAGGTAGAGTTGTAGTATTCGGAGGTGGATGCGGAAATCCATTTTTCACAACTGACACTACAGCAGCTTTAAGGGCAGCGGAAATAAATGCTGAAGTTGTTATGAAGGCTACCAAAGTTGATGGAGTATATAATTGTGACCCTAATAAATTTAAAGATGCAAAAAAATATTCCTCTCTCAGTTATCATCAAGTTCTTAGTGATGAAATCGCAGTAATGGATAGTACTGCAATTGCACTATGCAAAGATAACAATATCCCTATTATGGTATTTGATATATTCAAAAAGGGGAACATCTCTAAAGCTGTCGCTGGAGATCCTGTAGGTTCATTAATTAGTTAAAGCTTATTTAAATTTTTTATTATGAAAGAACAAGAAATTCAAGAAAATATGAATAAAAGTATTGAAGCCACCCAAAGAAACTTTAATACAATTAGGACTGGTAGAGCTAATGCTTCATTGTTGGACAGAATAAGTGTTGAGTACTACGGAGCAGAAACACCAATTAAATCACTTGCCACAGTAAACACTGTTGATTCACAAACAATTTCAATACAACCGTTTGATATTTCATGTTTGCAAGCGATAGAGAAATCTATTTCTATGAGTGATTTAGGTATTACTCCAAATAATGATGGCAAAGTAATAAGAATAAATGTTCCTCCTTTAACAGAAGAAAGAAGAAAAGAATTTTGTAAATTAGCCTCTAAATATGCAGAAGAAGGAAAAGTAGCTTTGAGGAATATTCGAAGAGATGCAGTTGATAAAGAAAAAAAAGATGAAAAAGATGGTCGTATTTCTATTGACGAATCGAGAGATAATCAATCTGAAATTCAGAAAATTACTGATAAATATATTGCTTTAATAGAAACTAAATTGTCTGAAAAAGAGAAGGAAATTCTAAAAGTTTGATAGGATTTGATGTTGTAATAATTGGTGGAGGTCTATCAGGATCTTCCACCGCTCTTAACCTATCAAAGAAAGGATATTCTGTTTTAATTATTGAAAAAGAAAAATTCCAAGATTACAAAGCATGTGCAGGTGGTATGGCATCTTCAATGCAAAGATTTATTCCTTTAGATATAAAAGATTCCATAGAATCAAAAATTAAGAATGTTGAATTCAGATGGAAGGCTGCAGATAATGTGACTGCTGATCTTAGTGGTGAATCCCCATTTTGGATTATTAAAAGAGAGAAACTTGATCAATTATTACTTGATGAGTCCTTGAGTAATGGAGTTCAGATAATGAGACCATTATTGATAGAAAATATCATAAAAAAAAATGATAAATGGGAAATTATATGTAATAACAAAATAAAATATACATCAGAATTTCTTGTTGTTGCAGATGGGTCCCAATCCAAATGGGCAGAATATTTCAATTTAGGGCCAAGAAAACCGAAATTTGCGAATACAATCTCATTAAGGTTGAAAGGGTTAGGTGATATACCGAGAGATGCAGTTAGATTTGAGTTTGGATTTATAAAATATGGGTTTGCATGGGCGTTCCCCCTTAAAGAAAGCTTAAATATTGGTTTAGGTACTTTTATAAATAATGGTCTCTTAGAAAATCAGGCTATCAATAAACAAGTGATAAGAAGCTTCGGTTTTGGTGATTTCCCTCATAAAACAATTACTAAGAAACTTAGAATATGGAATGGCTTCCACTCAATTAATGGCGACAAAGTTCTAGCGGTTGGAGATGCCGCATCTCTATGTGATCCATTTTTAGCTGAGGGAATTAGACCATCTTTAATTAGCAGTTTTTATGCTGCAGAGTACATAGATCAGTGCTTATCAGGCAAATTAGATGATTTAAATTTTTATACGACAAAAATTAACAAAATTTGGGGAAAATCAATGGCTTGGGGGAGAAGAATAGCCCAGGTTTTTTATAGATTTCCCAGAACTGGATACCAACTAGGTGTTAAAAGAAAAACAGCACCTAAACGTATTGCTCAAATATTATCAGGAGAAATGAGCTATGAAGATATTGCAAAAAGAGTTATCAGAAGACTTTTAACAAAAAGTGAAACTTAATTCCTTTTTCAATTCAAACTTAAATTTAGTTAGTAGAAATTAATTTATGATTTTTGATTTCTGAATATCTCTTAAGCAGTAGCTCTTCTAATTCTTCTATAGCCTTACTGAATCCGGTGATACCCTCACTAAGCTTCTCACTCGCCATTTGATCTTCCAACATACTTAATCTGAAATCTTTTTCTTCAAATTCGTATTCAGTAGAATTATTTATTTGGGGACTTACATCTAATTTTCTAATTAACTCTCCTTTTTCTTTTTTTAGTTCCTCAAGAAATTTTGGTGCGATTGTTAAAAGATCGCAACCAGCTAATTCTTTTATTTCATCAAGATTCCTGAAACTCGCTCCCATTACTTCTGTCTTGAATCCCTTCGCTTTAAAATAGTTATAAATTTGTGTAACCGAAATAACTCCAGGGTCTTCAGCACCAACAAAACTAGTTTTACCAGTTTTTGCTTTATGCCAATCCAATATACGGCCAACGAACGGAGAAATTAGAGTTATCTTTGCATTGGCACAAGTTACCGCCTGGCAGAAGTTAAAAAGTAAAGTTAAGTTGCACTTAATACCTTCTTTTTCCAAAATTTCAGCTGCCTTAATTCCTTCCCAAGTTGCGGCAATCTTAATCAAAATTCTTTCCTTTTCAATTCCAAAATTTTTGTAAAGATTGATCAATTTTCTAGCTTTTTCTACTGTAGCTTCGGTATCAAAGCTCAGTCTTGCATCAACTTCTGTAGATACGCGCCCTGAAATGATTTTCAATATTTCTTTTCCAAAAAATACTGAAACTTGATCAACAGTTTCTTTAATTAATTCAAATTCAGAGAATCCTTGGGGAAAGGCATTTTCTGAACTTTCTAAAGCTTTATCAATTAATTTCACATAATCAGGATTTTTAGCAGCAGCAAGTATTAGCGATGGATTGGTAGTGGCATCCCTTGGCTGAAATTTTTTTATCGAATCTAAATCTCCAGTATCAGCAACAACAACGGTCATTGAAGACAATTGTTCTAAAATTGATTTCATGTCTAGATAATCATACATATACACAAACTAGCTTTTATTCCTGATGAAATCATCAAATCATGAACTAAATATTTATAAAATTTGAAAATTTTAGGGTTTTTTAACAATCATTCCGTGATCTTAGGAGGTATTTTTTCAATAACTATCAAACTCTCGATAATTTCTTTCGCAACTGGTACAGCCACAGTTGAACCATATGCATATGATTTAGATGGCTCATCAACGACTACAAGAACAGCATATTTTGGATCATTAACTGGTAAGGTCGCGACAAAACTACAAACTTTTTTGCTTGTATAGGAACCATTTAAGGCCTTTTGAGATGTGCCCGTTTTTCCAGCTATCCTATAGCCCTCGATTTTTACTCCAGATCCACTCCCTTTATCAACTACGCTCTCCATCCATTCAAGAACAGTTTTAGAAACCTCTTGTGAAAAAAATTGTTTTTTTGGATTTTCATTAAACCTTCCTTTGAAAGTTGAGGTTACATGAGGAGTTACTTCAAACCCCCCATTTGCTAGAGCCGCATGAAGCTGGACCAATTTAAGTGGCGAGATTGAGAAACCTTTACCAAAAGAACTTACTGCAGGCTCAATTGATTGATTGACAAATAAATCTTTTTTCTTTAGTTGGCCAGCAGTTGATTCAATTAAGTCAGTCTCTAAATTTTTATTTATACCTAAATTTTTTAGCGAATCCCAATAAATTGTGGGATCTAAATTTTGCATTATTTTTACCATCCCAACATTACTTGAAACCTGTAAAACTTTTGGATAGTCAATGAATCCATTACCTTTTTTATCCCAATTAGAAAGTGTCCATCCTCCAACATTAATCTTTCCAGTATCTTCAACTACTCCATCTTTCTGGATTACTTTTTCTTCTAAAGCTAAGGCAAGATTAATAGGTTTAAAAGTTGAACCAGGCTCAAATAAATCTTGAGAATACCAACCCCTAAAGAGTTCAGAATCATAATGCCAAAATTTATTTGGATCATATGACGGAAATGTGACCAAGGAGAGAATCCGACCATTATTAACATCCATAACCATGGCAAATCCCTTCTTTGCTTTCCATTTGCTTACTTGCTTTGATAAAGCATTAAATGACGCTTTCTGTAATTTTGAATCTATAGTTAGGCCTAAACTTTTGTAATCAGAAATAAAATCACCTGGGGCTGAATTATCTGGTAGAGGAGTTCCATCTCCTCCTCTTTTTAAAAACTTACTTTTATTAAAAACTTTAATTTGATTATCTAAATGAAGCTCTAAACCTGCTGAAGCTTTATTCTCATCATTAACAAAACCGACAAGATTAGAGTAAAGCTCCCCTTGTGGATAATATCTCTGCGAATATTTAAACAAATCAAGTCCGCTTATTTGAAGATTCTTAATCTTTTCTGCCTTTTCTTCAGAAATTTTATCCAAAAGCTTGATACCACTCATTTTTTTATTAAATTTCCCCAAGAGTATTTCATCATTAATATTCAAGATAGGTGACAATTTCTTTGTAACTTCTTCAATACTGCGAACTCTATTAATTGAATCACCAGGAAAATTAAAATATTGTGGATGGGCCCATAATTTATAAAGAGGTTTGTCGTAAGCAATTAGTCTATTATTTCTATCAACAATCGATCTCCTTTTTTTTAAGGAGTTAGTTTTAGAAGACTGAATTAATCTAGCTTTTCTTTGTAAATCAGAGGCGTTAAAGACCTGTAATTTAACTAACCTACCAAACAAACAAAATATTAACAACAAGCTAAAAATATAGAGAAATTTAAATCTTTTTTGATCAAGTGGTTTTAGACGAACAATTTTTTTGTATTTTTTCATCAATATCCCCTTTGATATTTGCTATCACTAAAACCTTCAATAAAACTGCTTAAATTTTTCCTAAATAAACTTTCTTTTTTTTCTGTAAGTTTATCTAGATAGATTAAATCTTCAGGTTTAGTTTTTCTATAAATAGTATGAGACTCAAGTTCACTAATATAAAATTCCTCTATTTTAGAAATATAATCAATGAGATTATTATTGATAGCTCTTGTTTTAGATAAGGTTTTATATGTATTTGACCATTTCCTTTGGCTGTCAAAAGATAAGAAAAATAAGGCAAAAATTAATCCCAATAGAGAGATATTAATGGTGTCGAAAATTTGATGTATTAATTTTATATTAATGATGGATATTTTTTCGGAATTTTTTTTACTTTCATTTGGAACTTTTTTTTTTAAATTAAGTTGATTCCCATAAGGTTTCATCTATGATTTATTTTTTAAATGAAAGAAGTGTTATTAATTAAATAAACATCTTTTTGTTTGATTCGCAAGTTAACAATTAAATTCTTTATGTCCTCAGTAAAAACAAATTAAAGAAAGTCAATCCATTCCATAAAGAATGCATAATTACTGAAGAAAACAAACTCCCTGAAGCAATTCTTGTAATTCCTAATCCAATCCCTAGAACAAATAACGGCGGCATTTCTCCCAAACTTAAATGGGCTAATGCAAAGATAAAAGCTGAAACAATGATCCCCGAAATTACTCCAAAATCTCTTGAAACAGTTGGTAGTAAAATACCGCGAAATATAACTTCCTCAAATAGAGGAGCTAATAGAGTTGTTGTTACAAATAATAAAAAAAATGATAGGTAATTATTATTATTAAGAACAATTTCCAACAAAGGGTTACTACCATTTTGGTTATCGATCAGACTATTCATAATTAGAGAAATCAATATAACAAAAGGAACAATTGTTAGCCAACCTTTAATTCCCTGAATAATTGCATATTTTATTGGCAAGAAATTGAACTGTAAATAATCCTTTTTAAAAGTGAATTCACCATTCAAAGATTTTATTTGATAATAAACTATCCCTAATGGTGGAATAGCCATAAAAAGATATCCAAAGAATATTTTTAAAGATTGCGACAATTCATTAGAAATATTTTTAGAAAAAAGTTCAACCAAGCTTATAGAAAACAAAGGTGATACTACTTCTCCTAAAACAACAAATCCACCTGCTATTAGTAAAACCATGTCTATTAATTCTAAATCTAAAGATTTAATTTCTTGCCACTCAAACTTTTTCAAAGATATGGTGGTCCATAATACTTTTAGAGCCAATATAGAGCCAATAAGTATTGACAAAAGTGGTATTAGTCTAATAGCTAATATTTTTAAAAACATTTTGCTTGAAAATGATTTTGTTATTAATGAACTATCGTCAAAATCAAATTTCCGGCTTAAAAGGTGATATAAAAATCTATCATTTTTAAATAAATCGAATTTATTAGAATTTGGTTTATATAAGTAATTATTAGATTTTTTTTCTATCTCATCAATCAGAAATTTATAGTTTTTATTTTCAAAATCTTTGGATATATTTTTATAGATTATAGGATCATTTGATTCTGAAGAAATTACTCGAATTAATTTATTTCTTTCTGTTAGCTGGTCAAATGAGACCTCAGAGAGTGATTTATTTATTTTATCAACCGGATCATTTATAATAAAAAACTTCTTAAGATCTACAGGTATTGATTGGACCGATAATTCAGCAATTTCTTGCTCTTTTTGACTTATATCAAATGAAACAGACGGTCTATTTAAACTGTCTCTTAAGCCTTGCTGCCATACAAAAAAAGTTATAACTATAGAAATAAAAGCTAAAGTAAGTTTTGTCTTAGAAACATTTTTAAAGATCATAATTCATTATATTTTGAAAACTATGCTTAGTGATAATTGAAGTTCCTTATGTTTATGTATCTATTTTAATCACACCATGAGATGATTAAATTATCTTAATTTTCAAATTTATATAATGGCTATACGATTAGTGTTAGTTAGACACGGACTAAGCAGCTTCAATGCAAAAGGATTGATTCAAGGAAGAACAGATGATTCAATCCTAACTGATGAAGGATACGAACAAGCCCGAAAAGCAGGAAAAGCATTATCAAAAATCAACTTCGATAAAATCTATTCCTCCCCACTTGTGAGAGCAGCAGAGACTGCAAAAACAATTAAAAAGACCTTCAATGAAGAACAAAACATTGTATTTGATGAGAATTTGCTAGAGGTCGATCTTAGTGAATGGTCTGGTCTAAAAATTGATGAAATAAAAAAGAAATATCCAGAAATTTACCCTATATGGAAAAATGATCCAGAAAATCTAATCTTAAAAAGAAATGACAAAAAGACATATAAACCAATTCAAGAGTTATTTTTTCAAGCGACAAATTTTGTAAATGATATTATAAAAATTTATCTAGACAAAGATGATGTGAATATCCTAATTGTAGGACATAATGCGATTCTCAGATGTTTAATCCTCCAATTATTAGGAAAGCCTAAGCAAGGTTTTAGGAAAATAAGATTAGAAAATGCTTCTTTCTCTATACTCAATATTTCAAAAAAAGATAACTCTTTTAAGACCCAAATTGAATGCTTAAATCAAACCTGCCATCTGAATAAAAATATTCCAAATCAAATTGGAGATTCCAGAATATTTCTCATAAGGCATGGTGAAACTAACTGGAACAAAGAAGGCAGATTCCAAGGCCAAATTGATATCCCTTTAAATGAAAATGGAAAAGATCAAGCTAGAAAGACTTTTGAATATTTGAGAAATATTTCTTTCAATAAGGCATTTTCAAGTTCCATGAATAGGCCTTATGAGACTGCACAAATAATCCTTCAAAATAACAAAGATTTAATAATAGAAAGAATAGATTCACTTGTAGAAATTAGTCACGGATTATGGGAAGGCAAACTGGAAGTAGAGATCAGAGAAAAGTGGCCTGTTTTACTAAAAAATTGGCATGATAAACCCGAAGAAGTAATAATGCCCGAAGGTGAATCTATAAAAGATGTATCAGAAAGATCTGTAGAAGCTTTTACTAAAATTTGCTTATCTCAAAAGGATAATGATCTAAGCCTTCTGGTTGCTCATGATGCAGTCAATAAAACTCTAATTTGCAACATCCTTGGGATTAATTATTCAAATATTTGGATGATAAAACAAGGTAATGGTGGCATTACAATAATTGACCTTTTTAATGATCCCAACAAGCCCCCTGTTATTAGCGCTCTAAACATTACAACCCACCTAGGAGGAATAATTGATTCAACTGCTTCAGGTGCACTTTAAATTAAAACCCTTTTTAAAATTTATTTTGATCAAGTCAGATGTAGAAAAAAGGGGTTAATTATTGAAAATGCCAACGTGACTAAGAGGCCAAAATCTGAAATATGCTTTACCAATTATTTCTTTTTTATGAAGAAATTTACTGCCAGGCCAATATCTTCCATCCCAGCTATTTGCCCTATTATCGCCTAAAACCAAAAAATGATCTTCTGGTACTTTTATGTTTTCAAATTTACCACAATTATTAAATAGGGATAATGAGCACTTATAAGAGACATAGGGTTCAGGAATTAATTTATTATTTATTATTAATTCACCATTAGAGTTTACACTTACAATTTCTCCTGGAAGGGCCACCACTCTTTTAATATAGGCATCGCAAGCTTGATCCCTCAAACCAGGAATAAACGACATTGGAGGAAAACTCATAAAAAAACAATATCTTTTTTTTGGTAAAGGCTTAGATCTTGAAGAAATTAATTTTTTGTCAAACGAGTAAGGTGAGTTAAAAACAACAATATCTCCTCTTTTTGGTAAAGAGTTTCTTAGCGATAATTTTTCAATAATTAACCTATCATTTATTTGTAATTCTGGGAGCATTGAACCAGAAGGGATATAACGTGGTTCTGCGAGAAAAGATCTACAAGAAGAAACAAAAAAAGTTAATAGAATTAGTAGACCCCATTCGTTTAAAAAACTTTTTATGGAACTAGGCATAGGATTATTCAAGTCTTGATTTTCTAAAATTATATAAATTGTTTTGCATATTCAATTTCGTTAAAACCTAATATTACTTTTTTCCCTTCGTAAATCAAAAATGGTCTTTTTATTAATTTGCCATCACTTAAAAGAAGTTGAATAATTTCTTCCTTTGACAAACGATCAATATCAAGATCAAGATTTTTAAAGGCTTTACCTCTTGTATTAAAAATCCTTTTCTTATCATCAGAGTATTGTTCTAAGGCTAGATTGAAATAATTAACAAGTGGAGGATCTTTTACAATATCAATTAACTGAAATTCAAAATCTTTGTTTTCAAGCCACTTTGCAGCTTTTCGGCATGTAGCGCATTTTAAATAACTATAAAAAATTATTTTTTTCAATTTAATTTACTAATATTTGATTTCTTAAGTACTTTAAAGTTTTTCTTCTTTAAAGGCATACAACTTTTCAATAAATTTTCAACTACATCAAAATCCCTCCAACCATCAATTTGAACTGTTCTTCCATCGAGTCCTTTACTTGTTCTAAAAAATTCTGCAACATCCTCAAGCTGATTAGGAGCAATTTGATTAATACTCACTATGTTAGCCTGCCTAGGATTAGCCATAGGCACACATAAAAGTTTTCCATCATATGCACCACAATCATGCATATCCAAAACTCCAATAGGTCTAGCTTTTATTAAACAACCCGCAAAAGTAGGTTCGTCCATTATCACCATTGCATCAAGGGGGGCTCCATCTTCAGCAAGGGTATTTGGAATAAAACCATAATCGAAAGGGTACCTCACTGAAGAATGCAATACTCTGTCTAGGGCCATTATTCCTGCGTCATAGCAATATTCATATTTATTCCTACTCCCAGCAGGTATTTCAACAACAATATTAACTATTCCCTTCATTGGAGATGGAGGTATTGAACTAAGGTCCATCTTTTTTAAAATCGTGATTATGAATTATCTCGTTTCCTTGAGATAAAGGTCTGCCAATTAAAATGCTTATTGAAGGTAAAAAAATTGTCAAAAAGGCAAAAATAATACCTAAAGATGTAATCGATAAACTCCTTATACTTAAGGGGTCATCATCATCTCTTTCAAAATCATTTCGAGCAGAACCATGTGAAGATTCTTCGCTTGATTTACTTTGAATAAACTGCTTTGATTTCGTGTAACTCAAGAACTCTTAATTGGTAAAGATTAAGGAGATAATTAAACATCATTATCCTACATTCAAAATGTCAATAAATCAAAACATTGATTGGTGACTTTTTGATTACTCTTTTTCTAGCAAAGACCTAATAGATTTTAGTTCGTCTAATATTTGCGCCAGTATATTTTGAGCAGCGGACGAAGGTGTATTAAAGACCTCCACAGTAACTTCTTTTATTCTTAAAATGTCTTTTGCAAATCGTGCCACTTCATTAGGATGGAATTTTAAAGGATCTTTTTGATCAGTCCGAAATTCGGGATTTAATTTTCTTGGATTAAAACTAGGGTTCAGATTTCTTAAATCTGTATTTGTATACCTATAGACAGAAGCTCTTGATCTATTAAGGAATTTTTGAACTTCATCAATACCTACTAATTCCTCTTCACTAGAAATATTGGAATCTATATTTTCCATAAACTCAAGAAAATGGTTAAGTAGTGATGAACTTTTTAAAGAATTTGAACTTCATTACTGAAGAAGTTAGCAGAAAGAATATTTTTAGACTAGCCGCGTTGAGGGACTCAAGACACTTTGAATTCTTTTTTCATCTTAATTGATAAAATTAAATATCATCTAAGGATTTTTCTGTATGCGCGTGACAACCTCATTTCCTCTGGGGACACTTCGTGACACTCCTTCTGAAGCTGAGATTATTTCACATCAATTACTCTTAAAAGCTGGGTATATTCGCAGAGTTAACAGCGGTATTTACGCATACATGCCACTAATGCTCAGAGTTATTGAAAAAATATCCGCAATAATAGAGAAAGAACTTAATAGTATTGGTTGTACAAAATTACTATTACCCCAACTTCATCCTGCAGATTTATGGAAAAAAAGTGAAAGGTGGGAAGGATATACCGCAGGTGAAGGTATAATGTTTAATCTCAAAGATAGACAAGGTAAAGAATTTGGTTTAGCACCAACTCACGAAGAGGTAATCACGAGTATTGCATCAGAAACCATCAACTCCTATAAGCAATTACCTCAATGTTTTTACCAAATTCAGACAAAATTTAGAGATGAAATAAGGCCAAGGTTTGGATTGATGAGAAGTAGAGAATTCATAATGAAAGATGGTTATTCTTTTCATTCTTCAGAAAACGATTTAGCTTCTTTCTATGAAAAAGTAGACAATGCTTATGAAAATATTTTTAAATCTTGTGGACTGCAGACAGTAGGGGTTGAAGCTGATAGTGGAGCAATTGGCGGTGCTTCATCTAAAGAATTTATGGTCACTGCTGATGCTGGGGAAGATTCCATTTTATTCACTCAAAGCGGTTCTTATGCTGCCAATATCGAAAAAGCCGTTTCTCTACCCTCTCAACCTATTCCACTAAAAGATAATATTGCAGAGTGGTTGGAAACGCCTCATCAAAAAACAATCCTAGAAGTTTGCAATAATAACAATTTAGACCCAAGTCAAATTATTAAAGTAGTAATATTCCTTGCACAGTTCGAAGGTAAATTTGAGATCCCAATTCTTGCATGCATAAGAGGCGATCAACACATTAATGAAGTAAAGCTTTTTAACTTAATCAATAAACTTTATCACTTGAATCTCCTTAATCTTAAAAAGATTGAAGACAAAAATACTATCAAAAAAAATCTAGTTGATTTACCTTTAGGTTTTATCGGGCCAGATTTAGATAATAAAACTATTAAAGCTAGTTCTAATTGGGAAAAAAAATGGACGAGAATAATTGACCATTCTGCAAGTGACCTTTCAAATTTTATAAGTGGTGGGAATAAAGTTAATTTCCATAAAGTTTTTCAAGAATTTTCTTTTGATTCGAAAGACTATCTAATTGGGGATATCAGGAATGCCAAAAAAGGAGATAAAGTAAGTATTTATGATAATGAAGAACTTAAAGAAAAAAAAGGTATCGAGATTGGACATATTTTCCAACTAGGTCAGAAATATAGTGAAAAATTAAATGCAAAGTTCTCTGATAAGGACGGTCAGTTAAAAAATTTATGGATGGGTTGTTACGGAATAGGAGTGACAAGAATAGCTCAAGCGGCTATCGAACAGAATCATGATCAAAAAGGAATTTGTTGGCCTATCCAGATTTCTCCTTTTGAAGTTATTATTATCCCAACAAACCTAAAAGATCCTATTCAAAGTGATCTTACTAAGCAAATCTATAACAACTTTTTAATTAATAAAATTGATGTCCTTCTTGATGATAGAAACGATAGAGCTGGAGTAAAATTTAAAGATGCGGAATTAATTGGTATCCCTTTTCAGATAATTATTGGCAGAGATTCTATTAATAAAGAAGTAGAACTTTTATGCAGAACAAATAATACTAAGCTTAAAATTAGTACTGATAAATTGTTAGAAACATTTATTTCCGAATCTGAAATAATGTACAATAAGAAGTCTTAAGGCTTATTTTTTTTGGGAGCTAAGTTATGTTACTGAAATGGACATCAAAGTTATTTTTTAAGAATCTTACCAAAGCTATATCTTTTGCAATATCCTTAATTGTTGCTTTTACACTATTTAGTTCCCCTTCCATAGCTGCAAAAACCGCTATGACAGGTGACTATACAAAGGATACAATTTCAGTTGTTAAAACATTACAAATAGCTGTTGATACTCCAAAAGATTCTCCAAATAAAGATGAAGTAAGAAGTGAGGCTCTTACACTCATAACTGACTATATTTCCAGATATAGAAATAGAGGGATGGTGAATAAAACACAATCATTTACCACAATGCAAACAGCATTAAATGCTATGGCAGGTCATTACAAAAACTTTGCAAGTAGACCTTTACCAGATAAACTTAAAGAGCGTTTAACCAAAGAATTTTCTCTTGCAGAAAAAATGGTTCTAAGAGAAAGTTGATACAATTCATTTACTTTTTAAAAGTAAACCAAGATTTTTGAATATATTAAATATTCGCACAAAAATAATGCTCTTCTGAAATTGGCTAATGTTGTTGTAATCGGAGCCCAATGGGGTGACGAAGGAAAAGGTAAAATAACGGATTTACTTAGTCGTTCGGCAGATGTTGTTGTTCGCTATCAAGGGGGAGTAAATGCTGGTCATACTATAGTCGTAGATGATAAAGTCTTAAAATTGCATTTAATTCCCTCAGGAATACTTTATAAAAATACTTCTTGTCTAATTGGTTCGGGAACTGTTGTAGATCCAAAAATCTTGCTTAAAGAAATTGACATGTTAATTGAAAATGGAATTGATATCTCAGGATTAAAAATCTCATCAACATCACATGTAACAATGCCATACCACCGAATATTAGATGAAGCGATGGAGGCTGATAGAGGTTCAAACAAAATAGGGACAACTGGTCGTGGGATTGGCCCAACTTATGCGGATAAATCACAAAGAAATGGCATTAGGATAAGAGACTTGCTCAATAAGGAAAGGCTAAGTGATGTGATTGAAATTCCATTAAGAGAAAAAAACGGTCTACTAGAAAAAATCTATGGCATTAAACCACTTAAATTAGAAGATATTGTTGAAGAATATCTTGACTATGGGGAAAGATTATCAAAGCATGTTGTTGACTGTACGAGGACTATCCATGCAGCCTCAAAAAACAAGAAGAATATTCTTTTCGAAGGTGCTCAAGGGACTCTACTTGACTTAGATCATGGGACTTATCCTTTTGTCACCTCATCAAACCCTATATCAGGAGGCGCATGTATTGGGGCTGGAGTAGGTCCAACTTTAATTGATAGAGTCATAGGTGTAGCAAAAGCTTATACCACAAGAGTAGGTGAAGGGCCATTCCCAACTGAATTACAAGGAAGTATTAATGATCAACTCTGTGATAGAGGCAGTGAATTTGGAACTACTACTGGGAGAAGGAGAAGATGTGGGTGGTTTGATGGAGTCATTGGTAAATATGCTGTATCTGTAAATGGTCTTGATTGTTTAGCCGTTACGAAACTTGATGTGTTAGATGAATTAGATGAGATTCAAGTTTGTATTGCATATGATCTCGATGGAGAGGAAATAGACTACTTTCCTACAAATTCAGATGACTTAAAAAAATGTAAGCCAATCTTCAAAAAATTAAAAGGTTGGCAATGTTCAACTGCAGATTGCAGAAAACTATCTGATCTCCCAGAGAATGCTATGAATTATCTAAGATTTTTAGCTGAATTAATGGAGGTTCCAATTGCCATTGTCTCATTGGGGGCGAATAGAGATCAAACTATAGTAATTGAAGACCCAATTCATGGTCCCAAAAGAGCACTGCTAAGGTAATTTAGTTCCAAATTAATGAAGGAATCCTTTAGACATTTTGAACATAAAAAAGTTGATCTCATTGGTCTGGGCAACGCAATAGTAGATATTATTGTAAATATTGAAGATGAGTTTCTTGAGATAAATAATCTAGATAAAGGATCAATGAATTTAATTAATTCTGATGAATCACAGAGATTGTTAGAAAATTGCAAAGTGATCAAACAAATTTCAGGTGGGTCCTCAGCAAATACCGTTGTTTGTTTAGCAGAATTAGGAAATCATGTGCAGTTTATAGGTAGAGTGAAAAATGATCAATTTGGGAATTTTTTTTCTGACGATGTAAAAAAAAGTAAAACAATATTTAATACTCCACCAACTATTGAAGGTGCTCCAACAGCTCATTCAATCATTTTGGTTACACCTGATGCACAAAGAACTATGTGCACTTACCTAGGAGCATCTGTAGAGTTTGAACCAAAAAACATTGACTTTACTGTAATTAAGGAAAGTAAATATCTATATTTAGAAGGATATTTATGGGACAGCGAATTAGCTAAAAAAGCTTTTATTAAAGCCGCCCAAATTGCAAAACAATTTAATACAAAAATAATACTTTCTTTGTCTGATTCATTTTGTGTAGATAGACATCGTGAGAGTTTCTTGGAATTAATTTATGAATATATAGATATTGTTTTTTGTAATGAATCCGAGGTGTTAAGTCTTTTTAAAAATGATAAATTATCAAGCTGCCAAGAAGACCTATCTTCCTTGTGTGAATTAGTCATAATAACTCTAGGAAGCAAGGGTTCTCTCATAGTTAACAAAAATAATATTGAAATAATTGAGTCAATAACGAAGGGCAAGATTATTGATACTACAGGAGCGGGAGATATCTATGCGGGAGGATTTATCCATGGATTAATAAACAATTGTTCCCTCAAAAAATGCGGAGAGATAGCTTCAATTTGTGCGGGGCAAATAATTACGCAATTAGGATCTAGATCAGATATTGATCTTAAAGAGTTAATAAAATAGATCTAATCAAATAGTATTATTCAACCAATCATAATAT
The DNA here is from genome assembly GCA_902591865.1 of uncultured Prochlorococcus sp. Classification (GTDB taxonomy): domain Bacteria; phylum Cyanobacteriota; class Cyanobacteriia; order PCC-6307; family Cyanobiaceae; genus Prochlorococcus_A. The sequence goes on along the minus strand of CACJCK010000002.1, from coordinate 59,551 downwards.
TTCATCTCAGCATGGTATTTTTTGTAAATAATTTGAGGGACATCATATGTGGAATTTTTATTTACGAAATCAATTAAACAATCTTTAAATTCTAGTTTACTTTTTATTGTAATTTCAAACTCTTTAGTTTCTTTAATATCATCATCCCACTCATAAACTGAAAAAATTTGCTTTATGGAAACACAAGCTGCAAGTTTTTCTTTTATGAGTAATTTAGCCATTCGCACAGCATTTGTTTTAGATGATTCAGTTGCGATAATAACTAATATTTCCATAACGAATTAAACATCAATAATTTGATTTAATTATGTGATTAATCAAATCCTGGTATTGATTGAAAGAGTGAGAATAATCATTTTTAACTGTCGGTCTTTTAACCAAAAATAACTTCATTTTACTTCCAGAAACTATACTCTCCCAGTTTTTCTGAGAATAACTTCCAGATTCTCTGCATAGAACATAATCTATCTCCCAAAAATCGCAAAGTTTTTTTTCTAAAATGCTTTTATTATTTTTACTCGGTTCAAGTATCGCTATGTTTGAATTTTTAATTGATGATCCAAAAGCTTTAGTTATACTCTCATAAGTTGGAAGCACCCTTGTAAATACATTTGCTTTGCAATTCATATAATAATTAGCTGTATCTTTAAGGAATCTTGATCCTATTGCCAGAAGAATATTCTTATTTTCTACATCAATGCTATTTATATCTTTTAGATCATCAATATAAAAAAAATTATTAGTGTTATTTATTAGAGAATTCCTCTCAAATAGTAAAAGAGGTATATTAATCTCTTTACATGCATTATTAAGATTTTTAGAAATTATTACAGCAAACGGATGAGTAGCATCAATAACGCATGTGATTTTATTTTTTTGTATGAAATTAATTATTTGATCTTTATTTTTTAATTTACCCTTAATGATATGTAACTTTGGATTTTCAATATAAGCTTGCCCTGCTTTATAAGTTAAAACACTTGCAAAGACTGAATAATTAAGTTCAAGAAGCCTATTAGATATTACAGGACCATCCGAAGTTCCTGATAGGATCCAAACATTTTTATAGCAATTTTCTTGATTCTGCATCAGTATGTCTTTAATTAAATAGTAAGTAATGAATCATTGTTTAATACAGGCGGTAATCAATAGCGCTCCCCAAATGAGGTATACCAAAGAAAAGCAAACTCCAATTGCAGAAATGATTGTTAACTTTAAAGGATTACGTAGTGAAGATCCAACTAGAGATCTTAAGATCATAGGGTGGGGAAATATTGCCCAAGAAATGGTAGAGGAGCTAAAGGAAGGGCAAAATATTGTTATTGAGGGACGTCTAAGGATGAATTCTGTCACGAGAAAAGACGGTACAAAAGAAAAGCAACCAGAATTAACAGCTTCAAAGATTCATCAAATTTCGCCAATTGATGTCATTAAGTCTGATCAAAAAGAAAATAATGAGTCATTTAAAAATAAAGAAACCGCCAAAAAATCAAGTTGGGATAGTTCACCTTTAGTACCCGAAGTTGACGAAATACCTTTTTAAATTAAATATCAACATTATTTTCTTGAACACTTATAATTAGTTTGCTTATTTTTCTTTCAAGCGCGGCAAGTTCGCTTCTGATTTCTGGCCATTTACCCTTATCAAGATTTTCTAGAAGCCATGCTCTATCTTTATCAAGTTTAAAAATTAAATCTCCTTGATTTGCAGTATTAGGATCTTGCATAATACTTGTTAGCACATTTAAAACTCATTCTACATAATCAAAATGAAGAAATACTTATCGCCTGGAAACCTAATCGTAACCGCTGGGGGTATATTAGCTTTTGTTGGAATGACTGCTTATTTTACAGACTCAGTGAATTTAAGTGTACCTACTTTTTTTTATGGAGTACCTATTTTTCTAATTGGATTAGGCTTAAAGACTTCCGAAATACCTCCTGTAGAGTTGTTTGACAAGACAAATTTTGCGACAAATAAATTTAATAGACCAAAAGAATTAACCGCACTAGTTAAAGATGTTACAAGATGGAGATATGGTATAAAAGCTCATCTTGAATCGTCCTTAGAATCTTTAAATTTGTGGGACGAGGATAACCCCCCTCAATTAAAAGAAATAGAAGAAATTACAAAAGAAGAAAAAAATGGTCTCAGAATGCGTTTCGAATTAAACGCTGTCCCTCTTGAAAAATGGATTGAAAAACAAGAAAGATTAAACAGGTTTTTCGTCAAAGGTCTTGAATCAGAATTTATTATCGACGATAATAAAAAAGAATTTGATTTTATTCTCTTTTATTGAATATAGGGATATATTTGTAAAAACCTAGTTTCTCAATTCAATCAAGTTTTAATGAATTTTAATAATGAATGATTCTCAAAGAGTATCAATATTAAGCGAAGCACTTCCGTATATACAAAGTTTCTCAGGTAGAAAAATTGTTATCAAGTATGGTGGTTCTGTTATGGAAAATGATAATTTAAAAAATGCTTTTTTTAGAGACATAGCACTTTTATCAACTGTTGGGGTTTGTCCTATAGTTATTCATGGAGGTGGACCCGAGATTAATAGTTGGTTAAAGAAATTAGAAATATCTCCTAAATTCGAAAATGGATTAAGAATTACTGATCAAAAAACAATGGAAATTGTCGAGATGGTTCTAATGGGTAGAGTTAACAAGCAAATTGTAAAAGGCATTAATAAAACTGGATCCTTAGCTGTGGGAATATCAGGTCTTGATGGCAACTTAATTCAATCTAGAGAACTAGGAGATGGGAGCCATGGGTTAGTGGGAGAGGTTACAAAAATCAATCCTGAAATATTGGATCCTCTTATTTCTAAAGGATATATCCCAATCATTTCTAGTATTGGATCAACCTTGGAGGGTATTTCCCATAACATCAATGCAGATTTTGTTGCTGGAGAAATTGCTGCTGCAATTAATGCAGAAAAACTTATTCTTCTTACTGATACTCAAGGGATTTTAAAAGAAAAAGATAACAAAAATAGTCTTGTTGTAAAAACTAATCTCAAAGAGTCAAGAGATTTTATTGATAAAAAAATTGTGACTGAAGGTATGATTCCAAAGACAGAATGCTGTATAAGAGCTTTAGCCCAAGGAGTAAAAGCAGCTCACATAATTGATGGAAGAATAGAACATTCATTACTTCTTGAAATTTTTACAAATTCCGGAATAGGTACAATGATAGTCGCCTAACCCATGAAAACTTATGAGCAAGTTTTAGAAACAGTAGAACTTGCTTTAGCTAAAGGTGAATATCATTATTGCATTGAATTTCTTTTGCCCTTAATAGAATCATTTCCTTTATCAAGCAAAGAGGGAGTAAATTTAAGAACAATCTTAATTACTGCTCTTTGTGGTATGAACAAAAAGGAGGAAGCTAAAAGGTTTTGTAAAGAACTTCTAAAATCTTACGATAATAAGACGAGAGAAAATGCAAAATATTTGATGGAAGTTATAGACTCACCTGACATTAAAAAACCAGAAAATTGGAACGTACAGTTTGAAAGCGACCCATCACTCAATAAAAAATCTCTTAACTCACTGCGTATAAAAAGTGAAGTATTGAAGAAAAAAAAATTTATTAATGTAACTGAGACACCAACTGGTGAAACAAAACCCTTTCAGAAAGGCTTTTCACTGATCATTTTTTTAATACTATTATTATTAATTCCACTTTTAAGTGGCTGCGTTAAAATTGAGAATACCCTTGATGTTAGTGAACTTGATTCAATAAACAATAATTTAGTGATAGAAAGTAAATACATAAAGAAATTTCCTTGGCAATTAAAATTTGAAGAGAAGATGAAAGATATTTTTCCTGACGCAGAAATTGAACAAGACGAATCAACCTTTTCTTTGAAACATAAGAATCTCAATTTTGAAGATACAAAGCAAGTTCTTAAAATCGCCCAGAATGCAGCTGGAGAGTTCGCGGGAGAATCAACAAATATAGAAATTAATACTACTCAAAAAAACTTCATTTTTTTAAAAAAATACTTTTATAAGTTAGATTTGGATCTAAATTCTATTGAAGGCATTGATAATCTAGAACTTATTTTCAAAATTATTCACCCTAATAAAGCTATCCTTACTGATAAAAATAATGCAAATTTAGAAATCACAAAAAATCTAATAATTTGGAATTTAAATCAAGGTCAGATAAATAGTCTTGAATTTTCTTACTGGAGCTTCAACAAACTTTTGATTGGGATATTTATTATTTTAATAATTATATTATTGGCTTATTTATTAAGATTCTATAGATTTAAATTAGGTTCAGATTTACCTCAACTTCCATCAAAGTAATTACAACTCTGCTGGATTAACATCTATTGTTAAAAAAACATTTTTTGGAATAAGTTTCCATAATATTGATCTATCAGGTAAAGGTATATTTGTTCCTTCAGGTCCATGTATTAATATCTGCCATCTAAATTTTTTACCTACTTTAGCAATTAAACTAGGTGCAGGGCCAATTAATTTCCAGTTCTTTTTCTCACAAAAATTAAGTAGATATTTTGCCAATTTTATCGCAATTAATTCAGTTAATTCGTGATTTTCACCTGATAATTTAAGAAGGCAAATCGTGCAGAATGGGAATAAATTGGCATCTTTTCTCAATCTCGAGTTTTCAATTAGGAATCTTTCATAATCTCTTTTCTGAAGATAAGAAATTACCGGATGGTTAGGTTTATATGTTTGAAAAATTACTTTTCCTTTTTTTTGAGCCCTACCTGCCCTGCCTGCTAATTGTAAAAACAATTGTAATGATTTTTCTTCTGCCGAAATATCTGGGCGATGCAGCAAACCATCTGCTGCAATAACAACTGAAAGAGTAATATTAGGAATGTCAATCCCTTTTGCCAACATTTGAGTTCCTACAAGAATATCAGCATCACCATTAGAAAACTTTGAAAGAATATCTCTATGACCATCTTTCCCTGAGGTTGTATCTCTATCAAAGCGAAGTACTCTTAAGTTAGGAAATTCTTCATTTAGAAACTCTATTACCCTTTGTGTACCTATTCCAAAAGGTTTAAAGGCAGTTGAATGACAATCAGGACAACGATTGATCAATCTCGATTTATGATCACACCAATGACAACTTAACCATTTTTTCCCTTGTGAACCGAGATGCACTGATAAAGGAACGTCACAGTTTGGGCAATTTATTAAATATCCGCAATTTCTACAACTTAAAAAACCACTGTGCCCCCTTCTCGGGATCAAAATTATTGCCTGCTCTTTTTTAAAGCGTAGTTGAGGAAGCAATTTTAATAATTCATTGGAAAAAATTTTCATATTTCCTTTCTTGAATTCATCCCGCATATCAATAATTCTTATTTCAGGAATCTCATTCCTAGATATCCTTTGAATCATTCTTACCAATTTAAAATTCTTTTCAAAAATACACTTTTTCCAAGTCTTCATTGATGGGGTTGCACTCCCAAAAATTAATTTTGCAGAATTCCTTTTTACTATTTCAACAGCAATTTCTCTTGCGTCATAACAAGGCATAGGACTATCTTGTTTATAAGAGACATCATGTTCTTCATCCATGATTATTAATCCTAGATTTTTAATTGGAAGAAAAACTGCGGATCTTGTTCCTATAACTATTAATGGTTCATTAGCATTATTAATTTTCTTCCAAACCAAAGTTCTTTGATTGGGAGAACAGTTACTATGATACTCGCAAACGACATTATTAAATCGCCGACTAAACCTATCAATAAGTTGAGGAATTAGTCCGATTTCTGGGGCTAATATCAAACAACTTTTTTTATTAAGAAATTGATCTTCAGCAATTCTCATATAAACTTCTGTTTTACCTGAGCCTGTTTCACCCCACAGAAGTAAAACATCTCCTGGATTCATTGTTTGAAATTCTTGAAATGCAATTTTCTGCTCATTTGTAAGATTTGGTTTTTTAGTCACAACATGATCATTTAAAAAGGAATTTAATTTAGTATTTATATTTTTTTTTCTTTTAGATTTAACAAGGTAATTTTTACTGACCATCGAGTTAATTAGAGTGTAATTAAAACCAGACTTTACTAATTCACTTTGCCAATTACCTTTTTCAGGCAAAGTATTCATTAAAAAAAATTCTTTTTTTGTTAATCCATTTTTCTTAATATCAAATTCTTTTTTAGTTTCAATCCATATTTGATCTTTTAAACCTTTAGAAAAATTCTTATATTTACCAATCCAGCCGGGAGGAAATGCAGTTTTAAACATTTTTAAATTACTAACCATATAAAAAGAGGCTAGGGACTCTATCCATTCTCTCCAAGAGTCATCTATTACTTTTTTCTGCAAAATACTTTCAACAAACAAATATCTTATGCTTTTCCCTCCAGTAATATTTACTTCATCATTATTGATTGAAGAAAAGTTTTTTTTTGAGATCACTAAACCATTTAATAATCTCCCTCTTAGTTTCACACTTACAATATCCCCAACTTCTGCTCCGAGATTATTTCCATCTAAATAGTCAAAGCTTTCATTACTACTACCTATATCAAGCAAAATTTCCAATTTGTAGGAGATATTTAATAACTGATTACTTGCCGGCTTCAAAACTTTTTCTTAGTATTGGATTGTTGAACATTCCACAAAGTGTTTTTTGCACATTGTAAGTATCCTGCTCTTAAGGGAGACATGAAGCTTTGATCATTGACTGAAAATTCAAAAAATGATCTGCCTGTCTGAGAAATCCCAAGACTTTTTACTTTAGGTAATCTATAGCACTATTTAAATTTTTCAACAATTTAAAAAAACTTTTTTATTCAAATTCCTGGAAAAAGTTCTTTTACAAATTAACGGGGAAATTTACTACTAAATGTACAAATTAGCCCTAAATAAAATTTAATCTAGTTAAATTCACCGTAGAAAGGAGTCCATCATGTGTCCAGTCGCAGCAGAATCAAAGAATTCCAAGCCCAGCTCAAAAAAAAAGATTAACAAAAAAATTAATACCAATTTAGAAACAGTAGTTGAAGAAGAAAATAATATCAAAAGCCAAAGTTTAAAGACATCATCTGATTCGAGGGAAAGTGGCATAGAAACCAATAATGAATTTAATGATTCTGAAGAAGATGATAAAGGGCTTGGAAATATTAAGCTTGGCCCAAAAGGTATCTACACTGAAGATTCAATAAGAGTTTATCTCCAAGAAATTGGAAGAATTAGACTTTTAAGACCAGATGAAGAAATTGAACTTGCAAGAAAAATTGCTGACCTACTCCAATTAGAAGAACTGGCAACGCAATATGAGTCAGAAAAAGGACATTTCCCAACAGTTAGAGAATGGGCTGAATTAATAGATATGCCTCTTTCCAAGTTTAGAAGAAGACTTCTTCTAGGAAGGAGAGCTAAAGAAAAAATGGTTCAATCAAATTTAAGATTAGTTGTTTCCATCGCCAAAAAATATATGAATAGAGGTTTATCATTTCAAGACTTAATCCAAGAAGGAAGTTTGGGTCTAATTAGAGCAGCGGAAAAATTTGACCATGAGAAAGGTTATAAGTTCTCTACTTACGCAACTTGGTGGATTCGCCAAGCCATTACAAGAGCAATTGCGGATCAAAGTAGAACTATTAGATTGCCAGTTCATTTATACGAGACAATATCCAGAATTAAAAAAACTACAAAAGTTCTTAGCCAAGAATTTGGCAGGAAACCTAGCGAAGAAGAAATCGCTGAGAGTATGGAAATGACAATCGAAAAATTAAGATTTATAGCTAAAAGTGCGCAGCTTCCTATTTCTTTAGAAACTCCAATAGGGAAAGAAGAAGACTCAAGACTAGGAGACTTTATAGAGGCTGATATAGAAAATCCAGAGCAAGATGTTTCTAAAACTTTATTAAGAGAAGATTTGGAAGGAGTTTTAGCCACTCTAAGTCCAAGGGAAAGAGATGTGCTCAGATTGAGATATGGAATTGATGATGGAAGAATGAAAACTCTTGAAGAAATTGGCCAGATTTTTGATGTGACGAGAGAAAGAATTAGACAAATAGAGGCAAAAGCCCTTAGAAAACTTAGACATCCAAATCGAAATGGGGTTTTAAAAGAATATATTAAATAAAAAAAGTTAAGTATAATTCGCAGCCTTAGAAACTTGCAAAAGAATAGCTTAAAATAGACTGGTCTTTATTTTTAATTCAAACTCAAAATAATATTTAATGACTAATTTTAAGCTGAAAATAGCTAGTAGAAGAAGTAAACTAGCAATGGTTCAAACTTTATGGGTTAAAGATCAACTAGAAAGGAATATTCCAAATTTAGAGGTATCTATAGAAGCTATGGCAACTCAAGGTGACAAAATCCTCGATGTAGCCTTAGCAAAAATTGGAGACAAAGGCTTATTTACAAAAGAACTTGAAGCACAAATGCTCGTAGGCCATGCAGATATAGCAGTACATTCTCTGAAAGATTTACCAACCAATTTGCCTAATGGCCTTAAATTAGGATGTATTACAAAAAGGGAAGATCCTGCAGATGCTTTAGTAGTAAGCAAAAAAAATGACTGTTATAGATTAGAAACCTTACCTAAAGGTTCGATTGTTGGAACAAGCTCTCTAAGAAGACTGGCACAATTAAGAAATAAGTACCCACATCTTGTTTTTAAAGATATCAGGGGAAATGTTATTACAAGAATTGAAAAATTAGATGCTGGAGAATTTGATTGTATTATTCTTGCGGCCGCTGGTTTAAAGAGATTAGGCTTTGAATCAAGAATTCACCAGATTATTCCAAGTGACATTTCCCTTCATGCCGTTGGCCAAGGAGCTCTAGGCATTGAATGTAAATCTGATGATAAAAAAGTTTTAGAAATTATAAATGTCTTAGAAGATAAACCCACTAGTCAAAGATGTCTGGCAGAAAGAGCTTTTTTAAGAGAGCTTGAAGGTGGATGCCAAGTCCCTATAGGTGTTAATAGTAATATTGATAATAGACAACTTTACCTTACTGGTATGGTAGCCTCTCTTGATGGGAAAAGGCTAATTAAAGATCAAGTTATTGGCAATATAAATAACCCTGAACTTGTAGGCATAGAACTTGCAAAGAGACTAAAGCTCCAAGGTGCCGACAAAATACTTAGCGAAATATTTGAAGAATTTAGAGAAAACAAAAATTAGTTAATTTACTAATTTAGGATCAATTTCTTTTTTGTATCTCTCTTCACAATCTTTAATCACTTTAACAGCTTCTTCTATCCCAAAAAAACCATTAACAGTGCATGTACCAGGTTTTTTCAGATCTTTGTAGTGCTCCCAATAATACTTTGTTTCTTTTAACCAATGCTTTCCAAGGTCTTCATAACTTAAGATATGATCCATTCTTTTATCATCTGCGAGAACCGCTATTACCTTATCATCGACCTCTCCACCATCATCAAATTTCATCACCCCAATAATCCTTGCCTCCACAATAGATCCAGGTATCAATGGCTCAGTTACACTAACAATTTCGACATCAAGTGGATCTCCATCTTCATCCCATGTCCTTGGTATACATCCATAAGCAAAAGGATAAGCAAGTGAAGAATAACCTACCCTATCAAGTTTAAGGTGACCTGTTTCTGTAATTAATTCATATTTATTTATTGTATTAGAGTTCAATTCAACAATAGTGTTTATTATTGTATTTGAGCTATCAGTGAAAGCATTTAGTATGTGCAATAAATTTGGTGTAACCCTGCTTGGGGGTTGATTAAGGTTTGCCATCAAGAAATAATTTTTATTTATCTTACATCCTCACACTCAACCAAATTCTTTAAAAGTAATTTTTCAGCAAAAATCATTTATTTTAGACTTTAAATGATTAATAAAATAGTTTGGTGATAGCTCTTCTTTAGTGACCGTTCTTATCAATTCCATAGAATTAACAGACCTGCCATATTTGTGAACATTATTTCTTAACCAAAATATGATTTTTTGATATTCACCATTTAAGATTAAATCATCTATCAAACCAATTTCTCTTTCCATTTGAGCAGATAATTGCGCACTTATAAGATGACCTAGCAAATATGAAGGGAAATATCCAAACGCACCTTCACTCCAATGAACATCTTGAAGACAACCTTCAGAATCATTAGATGGTTTAATTCCTAAAAGTTCACCATATCTTTTATTCCATTCCTCTGGAATATTTTCAGCAGGTAACCCTCCTTCAATTAAATCTATTTCAAGTTCGGTTCTAACCAAAATGTGTAAACCATAGGTTAATTCATCTGCCTCGACCCTATTTAATCCTGCTTCCAAATGATTAATAGATTTCCATAGATCAAAATAATTATTTAATGTGCATCCAGCTGAAACAAATCTTTTAAAAAATCTTTTCGAAAAAGATTTGGATTTAACTACCCTATTTTCCCAAAATAATGATTGACTTTCGTGTATACCCATAGAAGTTGCTTGACCTAAAGGCCAAGCAAACCATTGATGACTTTGTGATGGCAGACCTTGCTCATAAATTGAATGTCCCCACTCATGTGCAGTTGCTAAAAAACTTGATAATGGTTCACCTTCAACTATTCTTGTCGTAATTCTATAATCATCAGGACCTAATGTAATAGAAAAAGGATGAGGAGATTTACCAACAACAACTAGATCTTTATCTCTCCCAAACTCATCAAGTAATTTTGAACATAAATTCTGTTGAGATTCTGGACTTAAATCCCAATGATATTTCTTTGACTTGTCAATTCCTCTAATCAACTCAGGGAGAACGTCTTTTAAAGGTTGAAACATTTTATTTAACCACTTTAAAGTTAATTCAGGCTCAAAGGGCTGGGCTAAAGTCTCCCAGGGTGAATATTGATCTGATATTTGTTTTGCTTCTTCAATCCGCAATTTGACTAGTTCTTTAAAGAATGGGAGAAAAACCTTAAAATCTGATTTTTTCTTAGCCTCTTGCCAACTTTCATATCCTTTAGATTTTGCCTTTGCTAAAGACTCAACTAATTTAGGATCTAAATTTTTCGCTCGATTAAATTCCTTGATTAAAAGATTAATATTTTTTTCTTTACCTTGAATAAAGAATTGATTATTAGAATTTTGTTCAGTATTTAATAATTCATTTTTAGCTGATAGTATTAAATCAGAAAATTCTTCAGAAGAATTTCTTCTATGCAAGATTTTTGCAATATAAGTAAGTTGTTCCGACCTCCAAGAAGCTCCTTTCTTGGGCATTCCTGTATTCTGATCCCAATAAAGTGTATTTTGGATTGAACCTAATATTTGAGTTTCTTTAAGATAAGCCCCGAGCTTATTCCATTGAATTTCGTCCAAAATTTACATATAAATTAAATCAATTTTAAGATAAAAATTTTGATGTTTGCATAAAAAATACATTGTTTATCCATAATAGAATAATAATTAATTAAGTTTTTACTTATATGGAACAAATATTTTCAAAATTAGAATTCACAACTAATGGTGAGGGTTTTATTGACATAACATATGATTTAAATTTATTTATTGAAAAAAATAATTTTGATTCAGGAATTTTAAATTTAACTTCACTTCATACCAGTTGTAGCTTAACAATTAATGAAAATGCTGATCCAAACGTACTAAGAGACTTAAAAAAATATATCCAATCTATAGTCCCATATAATTCCTACTTAACTTTATCAAAAAATAGAGAAGAAATTTCTTATAAACATTATCAAGAAGGATCTGACGATATGCCAGCACATATTAAAACATCCTTAACTAACACTTGTTTATCTTTGAGTTTCCGGGACAGGAAAATTATGCTTGGCACATGGCAAGCAGTGTATTTATGGGAACATAGATTTGATCAAAAAGAAAGGGTTTTAAATGTACATATAATTGGTGAGAAAAGGCAAAATATTTATAATGTAATTAATAAAAACTAATATTAATCATTTAATGGAACCTTACCTTTTGCAAGATGAAGAATTGAAGGAATTAGTTGTCAAAATTCCCGGCTGGGAAATTAACAATGAACAAATCCAGAGAGAATTTAAATTTTTAAATTTTATTGAAGCCTTCTCATTTATGACTAAAATTGCTTTAATCTGCGAAAAATATAACCATCATCCTAACTGGGAAAACGTTTATTCAAAAGTAATAATTAGGTTAAATACACATGATTTGGGGGGCATAACAAATCTGGATCAAACACTAGCTTTAGAAATAAATAAAGTTTTCGATCAATAAAATTACAGTTTTATATTAATTCATTTATAAAATTCTTGAAAATGTCTAAAAAGTTATTACCTGTTACGATTATTAGTGGATTTTTAGGTTCTGGCAAAACTACACTTTTAAATCATATTCTAAAAAATCAAATTGGTCTCAAAACAGCTGTTTTGGTTAATGAATTTGGAGAGATAGGAATAGATAATGACTTAATAATAGAAGGCTCAGAAGATATGATCGAATTAAATAATGGATGTATATGTTGTTCAATTAATGGTGAATTATTAAACACAGTATCCAAAGTTTTAGAAAGATCTGAAAAAATTGACTATTTAATTGTGGAGACTACTGGGCTAGCAGATCCATTACCAGTAGCCATGACTTTTGCAGCTGGAGATCTTCGAGAAAAAGTAAGATTAGATTCAATCATCACTGTTATTGATGGAGAAAATTTTGATTTTAAAATTGATAGTAAAAATGTCGCCTATTCTCAGATTTTATACGGAGATATCCTTCTTCTAAACAAATGTGATTTAGTCAACGAAGAACAATTAAATAAAGTCGAGAAATTCATCAATAAAATAAAAAAAGAACCTAGGATATTGAGATCAACCAATAGTAAAGTTGGATTACAAACAATAATAAGTGTAGGTCTTTTTGAAACAGATATTTTTAAATACGATAAGGATAAAGAAGATGTAGAAGACAATTCACACGATCATTATTCACATTCACACGACCATTCTTCTCATTCACACGACCATTCTTCTCATTCACACGATCATTCTTCACATTCACACGATCATTCTTCACATTCACACGATCATTCTTCACATTCACACGATTTGATCAATAATATAGAAGGTTTTACTTCAGTTTCTTATGAGACATTTGAACCATTTTCCTTAAGGAAGTTTCAATATTTTTTAGATAATCAAATCTCACAAAATATATTTAGGGCGAAAGGAATATTATGGTTTATGGAAAGTGAAAGAAAACACATTTTTCACCTATCTGGAAAACGATTTTCTCTAGATGATGAAGAATGGACAAAAGAAAAATCTAACAAGATAGTATTAATTGGGAAAAACTTAGATCATCAAACTATTAAGAATCAACTTTCATCATGTAGATTTAGTACAGATTAGATTATGCATATTAGGGTTTAATTAATTTTTGAAAATACTTATTAAGGGATTTAAAAAAGCAGTAACCGAATCAAGACTTTTTTATTTTACATCGTTTATTGTTGCACTCCTAGTTATCATTCCAATTTTCAATTTTCTTCTTGAAGGACTTCAATATATTTTTAGTGGGAATTTTTCATTAGGTATTGCAGGAGGGGAAGAGGTATTAGGAACTTTAAAAGTTCTTATACTGACAAGTTTTTTTGGTGGAGGGTTGGGAACTTTGAATGGATGGTTACTTTCAAATTGTAATTTTAAGTTCAGAAAAGCTCTCCGTATTTGTCAGCTCGTTCCACTAGCTGCTCCTGCATATCTCATAACAGCTGTTTTACAGGATTTAGGAAGTATTTTTGGGTATCAAATAACTGGTTTATGGTGGGGCGTATTAATACTTTCAATTTCTACTTATCCATATGTATTCATACTTGCAAACGAAAGTTTTAATAAATTTGGAGTTAATCAAATCAATGCCAGTAGAGGATTAGGAGTTGGGCCTTGGAGGAGCTTCTTTAAAATCGCTTTACCAATGGCGTTACCAGCAGTAATAACAGGAATAAGTTTAATGTGTATGGAAGTAATGAATGAGTTAGGTACATTTGCATTATTAAATATTCCAAGTATTTCTACGGGTATAGCTGAAAATTGGATAATTGAGGGTAATCCAAAAAGTGCCATTGGATTATCTTTGGTAGCCTTATTAATAATTTTCACTTTAATTATTTTTGAAAAATTATCTAGAAGAAAATCAAAGAGGTGGAGTGAAAATCCTGCATCAAAAGATTCTCAAGGATGGGAATTAAACAAAACTAGAGCTTTTTTTGCAGTGATTATATCTTTATTCCCTCCAATTTTCTCTTTTGGGATTCCTTTTTATTGGGTTCTTCTCAATATCGATCAAATTCAAAAAGGGTTATCTACAGAAATACTTACCCTATCATTAAGGACCATAAGTCTAGGACTTTTAACTGCATTAATAGCGATAATATTCTCCTTAATAATTTCCTTAGCCAGACGCCCAAATAAAAGCTTATTGCTAGGACTAATAACAAACCTTGCGGGGATAGGTTACGCAATCCCAGGCACTGTATTAGCTTTATCTTTAATAAGTATTTCTTCTTCAAAATTTAATTTCATTGCTATTTGCTTACTAATCTGGGGTTATCTTGTACGATTTCTAACTATCTCTAAGGGTTCTATTGATTCAAGTCTTGAGAGAATTTCTCCTAGTCTTGATGAAGCAGCACTTGGACTAGGAGAGAATTGGCTGGGAATAATTAAAAGAATTCATCTACCTCTTCTCCAAGGACCAATATTCGTTGGATCACTTTTAGTTTTTGTAGACACGATAAAAGAACTACCCATAACCTTTATTTTAAGACCATTCGATTTCGATACATTATCTGTGAGAATATATCAATATGCTGGAGATGAAAGAATGGTAGAGGCAATATTACCGGCCATACTTATCATGACTTTAGGCCTTATTGCATCATTTACTTTGATACCAAGTTTAGAGAAAAAAAACTAAATTCTTTTAGACAATTTTCTTATTAAGAAAGGTAAGCTTAACATCAAATCTGCCGAGGTAGATATAACCCTAAAATAAACTAAGCTTATAAGAATTATATTTTGTGGAATACTTTTGCCAACAAATACAAGGAGGCAAGCCTCAAAAACGCCTACTCCTCCTGGAGCTGACGGGACTACTAATCCTAAAGACCATGACAAAGAAAAGATTACTAATAAAAATATGATATTCAGCGTATTACTTGTGTAAAAAGTATTTAAGCAAATATAAAACCCAATAAATTTAGATAAAACAAAACCAATTTCAAAAAGTAAAGCTCTAGAAGGGAAAAAAGAAATTATATTTATTCTATCTTCAAATTGACCCTTTGAATTTGGAAGTCTCAAAACCTCAAATACTTTTCCCTTAAGAGACCATATTCTTTTTAATATCAAAAAAATAAATTTTCTATTTAAAAATACTAAAGGAAAAATTAAAAAAAAATAAAATGGTGAAAAAATCAATCCCATCGATGCTAGTAGAAAAGATCCACTCAACATAAAATAAGGTTCTACAAGTGTTGAATACAAAGCAATCTGAGGATTAGTTATTTTTTTTATAAAATTAAATCTTTCAATAAAATGCCAAAACCCACCTGGAATGTATTTAAGAATATTGGTTAAAACATAAAAAGAGACTAGATTATTACTTTTAAATTCTTTCCCGAACCATTTAACAATATATTTCCATGCATAAGCGTTCAGGTAAATACTTAAAACACAAAATAAAAATGATAAAGATAGATTAATTCCATCTCTTTCTAAATTAATATCAAAAGAAATTTGATCAATATTTTTAAAAAAATAGATGCAAAAATATAACAAGCTTAAAATAAAAAAAATACTCTTTAAACCACCAAAATTAATTTTTTTAAGGAATTTGAAATATTGTTGATTATTTCTATTAAATCTCATTTCCAGTTTTCATATGCTTTAAATTTCTTACTTGACTCTTTTATTATTTTTCTTATTTCGTAAGTTGATATTTTATGCTTTAATTTTAATCTCAAAACCTCATCATTTTCTGGTTTCATATTTATTGATCCATCGGGTTTCAAAGTTTGTTTAACTTTTATATTTCCAAAAGTTGTTGAACATTCTCCTCTACGTCTAAGTAATATCCACCTAGATTGGGTCCTTTCACGAACCCCAATAGTATTGGAATAATCAAACCACAATCGCCTAAAAAAATCCTTTTTTTCTATGGGCAAGATTGCTTGGATAGAAAATCCAATTCTGTTTTTTTTCATATTGATAGCTTGATAAGAAACGTCGTAAGCTCCCTCAATTCTCAATTTCTCCACAAAATTAGATATATCTTCGGGTGTTTGGTCATCAATCCATGCTTCTTGAACAGATATCTCCTCACACTTTGGATTAATTTGTTCATTTAAAGAATCCTCAAATGAAGTAATTTTATAAACTCTTACCAAATTGGGGAATGGAAATTTCTGGTTGCCAATGCCTACTCCATAAGAGTTAATAGAATATTTTGAAGGGGGTTCTAGATAGTCGACTAAATTGGATAGTAAAGCAATGCCAGTTGGTGTTGAGAGTTCACCCTCTATTGAGTCGCGGCTTGATAAAACCTTAATATTTTTTTGTCTTATGAGCTCAATTACAGCAGGAGGTGGTACAGATAATTTTCCATGTTCAGTTTGGACAAAACCCTTCCCTAACATTGGTTCATTACAATAAACCCTTTTTGGATTAACGTAATTCAATGCAGCACATACTCCAATGATATCCACCAATGAATCTATAGCTCCAATTTCATGAAAATGAACATCATCAGGTTTAATGCCATGAACTTTTCCTTCTGCAATTGCTAAAGATTCAAATACTTCATAAATTATTTTTTTTAATTTATCTTCTAAGTAGCTATTTAAAATAAGTTCCTTAATACTTCTCCAAGTTCTTTTGATAGAACTACAATCAATATTCTCAACTTTTGCTTTGATGCCTCGGATTGAACAACTTTTTGATTCTCTAAAGTCTAGTTGATATAGATCCTTTAATCCAAGATCAACAAGTGGCTGATCAATGACTTTTTTAGGCACCCCTAAATCATAAAAAGCTCCTAACAACATATCTCCAGAAATACCTGGAGAACATTCAATTAAAACATCTTCCATAAATTAAAGATTTCTTGACTGGTAAAATCAACCTTTCATTCTAGTTATTTTCAGGGAGATTTTTTTCAATCACTTCGTATTTTATTAATTTCAAAGAATGTCCATCTCTGTTAATATCTAGACTCACAAAGTTATGAAGAAGTTCAAGAGAAAGCTCTCCTTTTATGACTAATTTAAAGTTTTTATTTTTCAAATTTATAGCAGGACAAATTTTAATAACAATTTCTTTCTTTTGAGTATTGACAAAAACCAATTCTCCTCGAACAGAAAAATAATTGTCTTTTAGATCTAATTCTTCTAATAATTTTGAGAAGTTAGTTTTTGAAGAATCATTTGGTAAATCATTCAGTTGATAGGGATCCCAGATGCCTGCAACCTGTAAATGCAAGTTTTGAGTATTTTTATTCTTTGGATAAACAATCCAATAATAACTTTTATTTAAATCAATATGCTTTTTTAAAAGTGATAATGCTTTACCTAGTACTACTGTTTCAATTTTTTCTCCTTTATTGTCAATTAAAAAGCCTCTATTTAATTGTTCACTACCATTGGGTGTGAATTTACCATTAATAATGCCGATTGCTCTGTGCTGTAATTGATTAGTAACTTTTGGGATAGGGTTTTTTAACATACTAAATTTTGAAAATCACAGTTTATCGTATTAAATTTGTTAATTTTCCACCGAACTATTAAAAGATTTTAACGCATCATCAATAGCATCAGAGGGATCAGTCGCATTATTCATACTATTTTGTCTCCGAATCATTTCCACAAGTTCAAAAGGATTGGTTGGAAGAACTGAACTATCATGTTCTGTTTTAGTTGAGGAATCAATTTCTAATTTTTCAGATAAATATTCAGCATCTAGGTAATCACCTTTTAATGAAATAAATAAAATAAAAAAACCTACAAAAGATAAAGTTTTAAGAAGGCTTTTGCAAAAATAATTTTTTGTTTTATTTAATTTCAAAATTCTTTAACGCCAGAAATTTTTGCTAACTTAATTTTACATAATATGCTAGAAATTTGTTAATAGCAACTTGGAATGTTAACTCTATAAGAACCAGACTTTCACAAATCATAGATTGGATTAATCAAGCCAATCCAGATATTCTATGTTTGCAGGAAACAAAGGTGATGGATGATAATTTTCCTGTTGTGCCATTTGAAAAATTAGGATACTCAGTAGAGATCTACGGCCAAAAATCATACAATGGTGTAGCTATCATATCTAAATCAAAGCCAGAAAATGTTAAAAAAGGATTCTACGGTTGTACCGACTCTAATCAAAATATCGAAATTTTCCTTGAGCAAAAAAGGTTGATTTCTGCTGATATTAATGGTTTAAAAATTATAAATGTATATGTACCAAACGGATCTTCTCTAGAATCTAGTAAATTCGAATATAAAATTAATTGGTTAAATTGTTTAGCTTCATTTTTGGATGACCAAGAAAAAA
The DNA here is from genome assembly GCA_902591865.1 of uncultured Prochlorococcus sp. GTDB lineage: Bacteria > Cyanobacteriota > Cyanobacteriia > PCC-6307 > Cyanobiaceae > Prochlorococcus_A. The sequence goes on along the minus strand of CACJCK010000002.1, from coordinate 41,001 downwards.
AAGGAGAATTAATTTGTCTTATGGGTGATTTTAATGTTGCTCCATCTAACTTGGATATTCATGATCCAAAGAAATATAAAGGCGGAATAATGGCATCTGAGATAGAGAGAAATGCACTAAATAATGTTCTAAAAAAAAGATTCATAGATTCGTTCAGGATTTTTGAACAAAACACTGGCCATTGGAGTTGGTGGGATTACCGTAATAACGCATTTGAATTAAATAAAGGTTGGAGAATAGACCATATATATATCAGCAAAGAACTCTCATCAAAACTTAAAAGTTGTGTCATAGACAGCTCACCACGAGGTAATTTGCGTCCAAGTGATCATGCCCCAGTAATGATAGATCTTAACTTAAACGAAATAAATGTAGATTTTTATGAGGATGAGGATAATTTCTTCGAAATATAAATAAAATAAATTGAATTTCTTTAATGCTTGAAAACGCTTATTAATAAAGAGTTATCTAAAGTAAAATTGTTTTTTATGATGATTTCTTTAGAATTAATAATTTACAATCCAAACTATCGCAAAAAAAATATCATAATGTAGAATTTCAATCTGATTGACAAAATTTTTACTTATTTCTAATTTAGAACATGACTAGATTTTTCACAAAACATCATTTAGCTAAATTGTGACTGACATATTAAATTACACGAAATCAGAAGAAATTTTTTCTGAAGCCCAACAACTAATGCCTGGAGGAGTTAGTTCTCCAGTTAGAGCCTTTAAGTCTGTAGGAGGCCAACCAATTGTATTTGACAGAGTCAAAGGCCCCTTTGCTTGGGATATTGATGGAAATAGATATATTGACTATATAGGAAGCTGGGGGCCGGCCATATGTGGGCATGCCCACCCTGAAGTTACAACTGCATTACAAGAAGCAATTGAGAAAGGCACTAGCTTTGGGGCTCCATGCGTACTAGAGAACAAACTTGCTGAAATGGTAATAGATGCAGTCCCATCTATAGAAATGGTTAGATTTGTTAACAGTGGTACCGAAGCATGCATGGCTGTTTTGAGACTTATGCGAGCATTTACTGGAAGAGATAAAGTTATTAAATTTGACGGTTGCTATCACGGTCATGCAGATATGTTTTTAGTGAAAGCAGGTTCAGGTGTAGCAACTCTAGGTTTACCAGATTCTCCTGGTGTTCCACGAACAACAACTTCTAACACACTTACTGCTCCATACAATGACCTTGAAGCAGTAAAAAAATTATTTGCTGAAAATCCTGATGCAATTTCAGGGGTTATACTTGAGCCTATTGTTGGTAACGCTGGATTTATTACTCCAGAGCCTGGATTCTTGGAAGGTTTAAGAGAATTAACCACTGAGAATGGATCCTTATTAGTTTTTGACGAAGTAATGACTGGATTCAGAATTAGTTACGGAGGCGCTCAAGAAAAATTTGGGGTTACTCCTGATTTAACCACCCTTGGGAAAGTAATTGGTGGAGGCCTACCTGTTGGGGCTTATGGAGGTAAGAAAGAAATAATGTCAATGGTAGCTCCCTCAGGTCCTGTATACCAAGCAGGTACTTTGAGCGGTAATCCACTCGCAATGACCGCTGGAATAAAAACTCTTGAATTGCTCAAACAAGATGGTACATACGACAAACTTGATTCGACTACTTCAAGATTAATTGAAGGGATAATACAGTCTGCAGAAAATAACGGAATCGCCATTAACGCTGGAAGTGTCAGCGCTATGTTTGGATTTTTCTTATGCGATGGGCCAGTTAGGAACTTTGAAGAAGCTAAAACAAATGATGCCGAACTTTTTGCTAAGTTGCATAGAGAAATGCTTCGACGAGGAATTTACCTGGCACCAAGCCCCTTCGAAGCTGGTTTCACATCACTAGCTCACAGCGAAGAAGAAATTGATAAAACTATTGAAGCTTTTGACGAATCTTTTAATGCTATTAAAAAATAACCATATACTTATTTCTCTTTTAAGAAAAATAAGTAAATGATTTAAAGTTTAGATAAATCTTTTCAAGATAATTATCTTTTACCACCAACTATTACTGGGGGAGAACCTCCTTCAGAACCTGGCAGGCCAGGAACAACTTGTGTACTGCCGTCCCATTTGTCGAGAAATAATTTGAAAAGCACCTGATCGTCGAGACTTCTATTTAATGTCTCATATCTAAGGGCTTCTTGTTCAGCAATTTCAACCTCTGTCTTTGCTCTTAGTAATTGCTGACCCGCTATTTGCTTCTGTTCAATAGCAGCTCTGTATTCTTCAGCAATCTCTAATCCAGTAAGATCTAAACTTTTAACATCTACGTAATCGAATGAATTTAGTTCTTTTGCAACGGTATCCCCTACTTTTTCAGAAATTACTGCGAATTCAGTAGCAATTGTTTCTAATTCATATTGAGAAAAGACTGATTTAAGAGCTTTTAGCAAAGATGGCTGAACAATTTTTTGATAAACATCACTATTTCTACTTGCAATTGTTGCAAAGATCCTTCCTGCTTCATTAGGTTTTACTGAATACTTAACAGTGGCTGTAGCCCTTATAACTTGAAGATCTTTAGTTAAAGTTTCAAATTTTTCGGGTTGAACTTGAGTTTTTATATCAAATGGATATACAGACTGAACAAAGGGGAGTTTGAAGTTTAAACCAGCTCTCCTAGAGGGGCCACTTACTTTCCCTAGTGTTGTAACAACTGCCACTTGTCCAGAAGGTACAACAAATAATGATTGGGTGAGCAAAAGAAAGCCAGTAAAAGACAATACAATCAGTAGTGTTGCTGTCCCACCAGGACCAGCTGGGGTGACATTTTTAAAGGATGTTGACATTAAATTTATTCTTTTTGTTAATCATATTTAAACAGACTAGTTAGTGCATTAGTAAGACATTTAATTAAAATATTTTTTTAATAATTGTAAATTTAAATATAAATTTTAATTAATGGATATCTGATTTAAATTCTTGCAAAAGTTTTAAATAAAGATCCTCATCTATCTCCCTGATATCATATTCAGAGGGTAATACACCATGCTTATGCTCATGTACCGCCATCCAACAAAATTTCTCTATTTCTTCTTTTGAAAAACGAGGGTATTTTTTTACATTCTTAATCAATGAGCTAATGAGAGATTTTGAATAATCTGCCATATTTTTAAAATAATCTTACTAAAGATTTTATCTAAAGTTATTTGCTTTTAGAGGAATGTTCAAAGACTCCTCCAACTCACTAACAAGCTTAATTGCCATTTGAAGATCATTTTTGCTCTTACTAGCTACTCTGAGTGTTTCTCCGTTGATGCTGACATTAATTTTTTTAATTTGATCTCTGATATTTTTACTGATTTTTTTTGCAATTTCTTGTTTAATTCCTTGTTTTAATAAAATTGTCTGTTTAATTCTATTACCACTTACTATTTCAATGTCACCGTAGTCAAATATTTTTAAGGATAAGTTTCTTTTTATTGCCTTTTGTCTAATTATGTCATTAACAGCATTCAAAGTAAGTTCGCTATTTGTGATTATAAAAATATTTTCTTTTTCTAAATCAACTGAAGTATCTGTGCCCTTCAAATCGTAACGCTGAGAAATTTCCCTTTTAACTTGATCCAAAGTATTGACTAATTCTTGTCTATCAAAATCAGAAACTACATCAAATGAAAAACTTTCTGCCATAGTAAATTATTAAACGCTAAACATTATTAGCATAAATCATCTTTAAATAAGGGAAAATGGCTTAATTTAATCAAAAAATAACAAACTAACCACTTTGCCCATTTCTTCAGCACATCTACAACTATTTAGCAAAGTTTCACTATCGTGAAAGGCAAAGCATATTAATTGATCGCACCTAGTAATAATTTCTTGATTACAAAGACTACTTGCAAGTGGCAAAGGTAATTCATCATTTTCACTTTTTTCAACCAAATGCATAACCCTCTCAAGTTGGTCCTTTATTTCGGGTAATTGTCTATCAAGACTTTGTGGTAATAAAACAGTTAATAATGATGGATTAATATCTAAGACAGCTCGAATAACAGCTGCGTTGACACCTTGAGATCCAGACGTAAGGATGTTATGTCCTTCCTCTGCTAACGACCTTGCTATCAACTCAATTAAGTGGATATCTACAACCGGTACGTGTCTACTACCTAAAAAAGCAATTCTCCTTTTCCCATTATCTTGGAGTTTTGCGAGTTCTTGAGCTAAGGCATCAACACATTCAGTTGCTGGTAGATCTAAAGAGCGACTCAAAATAATAAAGTTCCTATATTTGAAATTAGCATTTATCTGAAAAATTGCAGGGAAAATCTATCTTTTCGAGAATTCTTTTTAGATTTACATGCTCTTGAACTAATTGAATAGCATAAGAAGCTTTAATTGATTCATGTATTCTTACATGACCAAAAGCTTGTTCAATAATTTCCACGGAGGAAAGAGTATCTAATTCCACCTTTAAAATTGGCACCTCCAATTCCTCCGCTCTATGAATCAATTGTGACAAAGGATCTCCTAAACCAGTTAAAATAAGGCATTGAGTCGAAGCCTCCAAAGCAGCAAGTTGGATATCAGTTCTATCAGCTCCAGTAACTACAGCCATATTTCGTCTTCTCCTGAAAAATTCCATTGCAGAATTTACCCCCATTGCACCAATGCTTAATGTTTCAACAAGCAATTGATCTTTTTCAGGGCAACAAATTACTTGGGCATCTAGTCTTCTTACAAGCTCACCTACGGTGACACTTCTAAGAAGTGGTGATTTAGGCATCACTCCAAACACTTCAATATCCAGATCTTTAAGAGAGGGTATTATTTCATTTTTTACTTTTTCGAGTTCTTGCGGCAAAACTCCATTTAATACAACTCCAGCCAATTTCTCACCTAATTGTTTTTTCGCATCAAGTAATGCATCCACACTTTTACAATCTTCCCATAAATTCACAATTAAAACTTTCGCATCTAAATCCTTAGCAAGTTGTGGGAGACTTAAGCCATAAATCATACCCTCATGAAGACTTCCTGCGGCCTCTAAAATGTTAAGACCTTCAAAATCATCATTAACCAATCCCTCAATCTGATCAAAACCTTTTCCTGGGAGTAAGTCTTTATTGAAGATTCTTTTTTCAGCTGAGATATTATCCAATAACCCTACTGAAGAAATTAAATTCTCCTCTTCGATATTTAAGGTTGATCCAATAAACTTAACATCATCATCTATTAATCCTTCATAAGACATTGAGGGAAGATTTGTAAGTTCAATACAAGTTGCTAAAGGTTTTCCAATGCGTACTTTTTTTTTCTTCTGTAAAAGTTTTTTTGCTATCCCAAGAACCATTGCAGACTTACCACTAAATGGCTCACATGAGCCAATTAATAATATATCGCTCATAATTTAGTAAATTATTTATTAATAGGTTTAAGATAATATTTTTTTCAGAACTAAACAAATATTTATTTATGAGTTTTAATCAAATAAAAAAATATATAGTCTTTTTTTGGTAAATTTATTTTAATTCTTTGGTATCTCATAAAAATCAAGCAAAATGATAAATCCAACCAAAAACGAAAAAACCATAGGGATTACTGGAGCCTCAGGTGCGCTGGGGAAAGAATTAACAAAGTTATTTCGTCAAAAAGGATATAAAGTGATTGGATTTACTCATAGTAAAACTAATTATGAAATAAATCTTGAATCTCCAAATGAATGGATTAAATGGGAATGTGGGAAGGAGTTGTCATTAAAAAAACAATTAGAGAATGTAGACATTTTAATTTTGAACCATGGTATCTATGATTTGAGTAGAGAAAATTCTAATTATGAAAACTCAATTGAGATAAATGCATTAAGCAAATTTAAATTTTTAAATTTATTTGAAGATATTGCTCTAAGCAATGATTCACAAATAAAAAAAGAGATTTGGATAAATACATCTGAAGCAGAAATATTACCCGCCCTAAATCCGTCATATGAGATTAGTAAATCCCTTATTGGTCAATTAGTTTCTTTCAAAAAAAATCTACTGGACAAAAAAACAAAGAAAAAATTATTAATTAAAAAAATCATCTTAGGGCCTTTTAAATCAGAATTAAATCCTATCGGAATAATGAGTCCCAAATTTGTTTCTAAAAAAATTTATGATTTAGCTAATTCAAAAAATTATTTAGTAATAATTAGTCCAAACCCTTTAACATATATACTTTTCCCTTTGAAAGAATTTTTTAATTTTTTATATTGCCAAATTATCTATAAATATAAATCTTAGTGCCTAAAAATCTCGATCTGTCAATATTTCAATACCATCTTTTAAAACAACTATTGTATGCTCCCATTGGGCAGATAGTTTTCCATCTTTTGTTATTACGGTCCATCTATCATTTAGTGTTTTACAAAATTTAGTCCCTTCATTAACAATGGGTTCCACCGCTAATGTCATTCCTTCGCGAAGGACGACGTTAGGCAATTCTTTGGTTCGAAAATTAAATACCGATGGTTCTTCATGAAGATTTCGTCCAACTCCATGACCTGTATAGTCTTCTACAACACTAAAGCCATTTTTTACAACAACGTCTTCGATTTCCCCAGCCACATCTAGAAGTGTATTCCCTGACTTGATTTTCGAAAGCCCCGCATACAATGCTTTAAAAGCTATATCACTAAGTTTTTGAGCCTTTGGACTAACTTCTCCTACACAAATTGAAATACAACTATCTCCATGGAAACCATCTAAATATGCCCCTGTATCAATTTTAACCAAGTCACCATTTTTAATTATTTTATTTTTACTTGGAATACCGTGGACAACCTCATTATTAATACTAGAACAAATACTAGAAGGGAATCCATGGTAGCCCTTAAAACTTGGCACAGCTCCAAAACTTTTTATCCTCTTTTCTGCGAAATCATCTAAATCTTTTGTACTCATTCCAGGTTTAATTAATTCATTAATTTCTCTCAAAACAGTAGCTACAATTCTGCTAGATTTTTTCATCAAATTTATTTCCCGTGAAGACTTTATTTCGATTCCTCTTCTCCTCTGGATAAAAGGAACTTGATCATTAGCTTTTGAATTATTTTTATTTAACAAAAGATCTGCAAAATGTCTCATTGGAATAAATAATAGTAATAGGTAAATATCTTCAAAATAGCCTTTATGGTCTTGGCTACCTTAAATCTATCAATAACAATGGAAAAGAAACGGAAATGAAAACTTTATTTAATTCTAGGCAATTTCACAAGGCTTTGGCGCCCTGGATTTTTCTTCCATTATTTATATCTTCAATTACTGGTCTTCTCTATAGGGTTTCAAAAGATTTACTAGGTTACTCTAGAGAACAAGTTCATTGGTTAATGTCTCTCCACGAGGGCGAATGGCTTGGAGATAATGGAGAACTTATATACGTAATATTGAATTCCCTTGGAGTTTTATGGATGCTAGTCACAGGATTCCAAATGTTTTCAAAAACAATTTCATTTACCAAAAAGGTTACTAAAGGCGAGTCAAAAGGTTAAGATATAGAACTTGTAGGATAATAATGACCAAAATGGCCAAAGAGAAACTAGAGAAGGATTTAGAAACCGGTATTAAAGCTGACGCATCAGTTGATGTATCAGTTGAACAAAAAGAAAAAAATACGGTCTCTGAGACTACGAAAACCTTAAGCGCATCCAATCTTATTAAGGAATTTGAGAACGAACAATTAAAAAAAGAATTACCAGAAATATATGTTGGGGACACTGTTAAAGTTGGAGTGAAAATTACAGAAGGTAATAAAGAAAGAGTCCAACCTTATGAAGGCGTTGTCATAGCAAAAAGACATGGAGGAATTAATCAGACTATTACAGTTAGAAGAATTTTTCAGGGTATAGGTGTTGAAAGAGTATTTATGCTACATAGTCCACAGGTTGCCTCTCTAAAAGTTGAACGTAGAGGTAAAGTAAGAAGAGCTAAGTTATTCTATCTGAGAGATAGAGTAGGAAAAGCTACTCGCGTAAAACAACGCTTTGATCGATAAAGTTGTAAATTAATCAACTTATTGGTCACAAAGACGCTTATAATCATTTAAAAGCGTCGTTAGTTCAGTTGGTAGAACGCAGGTCTCCAAAACCTGATGTCGGGGGTTCAAGTCCTCCACGACGCGTTTGATCAACATTATGTAAATCATTTTTTCATAAGATGGAGTTAGATCTTCAACCTGGGGACGTAGTTAAAGTCCTCGAATCAGCAGCTTTAGGATGGGTTCGTGCAAGAGTTATCAGAGTTAAGTCTGGTGGGAGAGTTGTCGTACAAAGTGACCAAGGCAGAGAATTTACTGCTAGAGGTAATCAAGTTAGGTTGATAGAACCTGCTGGTTTTAGACCTCAAAAATAAATAGTTGTTTCACTAAGGCATTTAAAAAACTAATTATTTCTGTAAATCCTCAAATTAATAAATTTTTTTTATTACAACCCCACAAATTAAGTATTATGATCTGATAATTTTAAGAATGAAGTTCTAAATAAATTTAGAACAAAACTCTGGGACCGTAGTTCAACTGGTTAGAGCACCGCCCTGTCACGGCGGAAGTTGCGGGTTCGAATCCCGTCGGTCCCGTTTTTTCTAAAAGAAATTTGGAAAAACGTTTAAGACTAGCCCCAAGTCCAACGGGTTTATTTCATATTGGGACAGCGCGAACAGCACTATTCAATTGGTTATATGCACAAAAAATAGGTGGAAAATTTCTTATCAGAATAGAAGATACAGATCTTCTTCGATCTAAATCTGAATATACAAAAAATATATTAGAGGGCTTGAAATGGCTTGGACTTAAATGGGATGAAGAACCTATAAAGCAAAGTGACCGAATTTCGATTCATAAAAGTTATATCAAAAAACTATTGGAATGTGGAGCTGCATATAGGTGCTTCACATCAGAAGATGAAATATCTGAATTAAGAGAAGAACAAAAAAAGAAAGGATTACCTCCAAAGCATGATAATAGACACAGAAGTCTTTCAAAAGAAGAAATAGAAACATTCATATCCCAAGGGCGGACTTCAGTAATAAGATTTAAGATTGATGAAAAAATTGATATTAAATGGGTAGATCAGATAAGAGGCGAAATCAAATGGCAAGGCAAGGATTTGGGCGGTGATTTAGTTTTATCAAGAAGGGCTAAGGGATATGAGATTGGGGATCCCTTGTATAATCTTGCAGTTGTAGTTGATGATAATTTCATGAATATTACTCACGTTGTAAGGGGTGAAGACCATATCTCGAACACTGCAAAACAAATATTGATTTATAAAGCATTAAATTTTAATTTACCAACTTTTTCGCATACACCCTTAATACTAAATAGCGAAGGGAAAAAATTATCTAAGAGAGATTGCGTTACTTCAATCGACGAATTTAGAGAAATGGGATATTTACCCGAGGCCCTATCGAACTATATGGCATTTTTAGGTTGGTCTCCAAAATCTGCCGACAGAGAAATACTTTCACTTGAAGAGATATCTGAAATTTTTGACTTATCAGAAATAAATAAAGCTGGAGCCAAATTTAGTTGGGAAAAACTCAACTGGATTAATTCTCAATATATAAAAAAGATGGAATCAAAAAAGTTAATTGAAATCATGAGAAAATACTGGGATGACAATGGTTGGGAGCCGCCATCTCAAGAATGGGCTAATAAATTAGCAATTTTGATAAGAGACTCTATGACTCTTTTAAAAGATTCAATTGATCAATCAAAACCATTTTTCTTAATACCTGCAATTCAAAAAGAAGGTCAAGATTTTCTGGAAACCCGGGAAAGCAAATTATCTTTAAAACTAATCTTAAATTATTTAATCGCGCAAAATACTATAAAACTAAATAAAGAGAAAGCTAAAGAAATAATAAACGAAATCTCAAAAAAGCATAATATTAAAAAAGGGATATTAATGAAATCATTAAGAGTAGCCTTTTTTGGATCTCTCAGTGGGCCAGATTTAATTCAAAGTTGGGATCTTTTCGCAGAGAGTAAAACTGATAGAACTCGAATTGAAAGATGTCTTTAATCAATCAAAATTATTTTTTTGGCCTAATTTAAGTCTATTTACCAAAGGTTTAGCTGAAAGTCCTTGTATTCCTACTGTCATCAAAATAGTGAGAAAAACTAAACCTTGTAGACGGCCAGCTCCAAGGATACCAGCCTGCTCTAATCTGATAGAAAAAAGAGAAGCTACAGCTGCAGTGACAATACCTCTTGGGGCTAACCAGGCTAAAAATATTTTTTCTTTTAAGTTAAAGTCTCTCCCCATAGTTGCTATCCAGATAGAGATAGGGCGAACAATTACCATCAACATAAAAACGCAAACAACCCCTCCCCAGCCTAGCGGACTTAATTCACCCCATGAAACGTCAGCGGCCAAAAGAGGGAAAAGAACTGTTATTGCTAATTGAGCTAATTCACCTATTAGATTATCCAATCTCTCCTTATCTATAACTTCTCTTTTGCCTACAATAAAACCTGCCGCAACTGAAGCCGGCAAGCCTGATTCTGGTAAAAAATATTCGCAAATTCCATATACAAGGAAAATAAATCCAAGGGTAACTTGAAGCTCTATACCAAATGATGCTTCATTTTTTATTTTTTTTAAAATTTCTGATAGTAACCATCCTGCACTTAATCCGATTAAAACTCCTCCCCCTAATCTTTGCATTAACGCTATAAATACATCGTTAATCCCACGAAGGTCCCCTAAAGTTAATTCTAAAAGAAGTAATGCTAGTACTGCACCAATTGGCTCAAGCAGCAACCCCTCAGCTTTTAAAACTTCCGAAAGTGGGGAAGCTAATTTTATTTGTTCCACTAATGGAGAGACAACTGTTGGTCCAGTAGCTAGAACTATGGCACTATATATGCCTGCGACTTGCCATGAGAGGCCAGCCAGCCAATGAGCAATGAAAATTCCAGCTGATAATGAAATAAAAAGTCTTACCAATGAAATTTTTAAAACAGTATTTCTTATATTCCCCTCAGGCAGTTTTAAATTTAATCCCCCTTCAAAAAGAACCAAACAGACCAAAAGCCCCACAATAGTTTCAAGCCCTTGCCCGAGATCTAAAGGCTCAACAAGTCCTAATCCTGATCTTCCAATTAATAATCCAGAAAGCAATAAAATAACGACACTTGGAAATCCTGTAAAAGAAGAAAATAATCGAGCGCAAGCGCCTGCAAATACAGTTATCCCCCAAAGTAATCCAAGCCTTTCAGGCGTCATATAAAATTATAAATAATAAAAACATTCATTATTTTGATTAAATCAATAATCTTATCTCTAGTCCAATAAAAACAATACTTTTTAATTTAATGCATCGGCTGAACAAGAGTATTTTAAAAATTCTTTCAAAAATAGTTTTAAGAAAATTAATTTTATTTCTATTAAGAAAACTGGCTTATTAAAGCAATAATTATAAAAATAATTCCTATACCAACAGTTGCCATCCTTCCATTCCATATTTCAGCTTGAGGGGTAAAACCTCTTTTCCACAAATTCAATTCCTTTTTATCAACGAAGTTTTTTGTCTCTTTAATCTCGATTTTAGGTTGTTTGTTCATTGAAATTAGAAAGGAGGGTTTTCTTCATAAAGGGTATTTGCTTGTTCAATTGATAGTCTTCCCGCGACGCCTAATTTAAGGGAACTTAAATGATCCTTAAATTTGATTCTGGACAATGCCGCTGCTCCAATCATTGCCGCATTATCTGTACAAAGATCAAGTGGCGCTAAATGAACTTTAATAGATTTTTTACTAGCTTCACTAATCATCATTTTTCTTAATGTATTGTTAGCAGCCACTCCCCCAACTACAACTACATTATCCAAGCTATGATCTTCTGCGCATTTTATTGTTCTCTCTACCAAGACCTCTGCCACTACTCTCTCAAAACTTGCAGCAATATCTGGAATTGGAACGGTATTCCCAGCCAAATTTATTTTCTCAACTAATCTTAATACGGCTGTTTTTAAACCACTAAAAGAAAAATCATATTTAAGAAATCCACCTTTTTTATCAGAGATCTTACATTTTGGTAAATTAAATTTCATTGGGTCCCCATTTTTAGCAATCTTTTCAATTGCCGGTCCTCCTGGATAACTAAGGCCTAAAAGTCTGCCAACTTTATCAAAGGCTTCACCCGCAGCATCATCAAAACTTTTCCCAAGTCTTAGCATCCCTCTACTATCATCTACCTTTATCAATTCAGTATGCCCTCCGCTAACAAGTAATGTAAGAAAAGATTTCTTTGGATAGTTTTCTGAAAATAGAATTGAAGATAAATGCCCCTCCAAATGATGAATTCCCAAAAATGGTTTTGAATGTAACATGCAAAGTGATCTTGCAGTTATAGAGCCCACTCGTAAACAACCAACTAATCCAGGAGCTACAGTTGAAGCAATATAATCGACTTCCTCAATTTTAATTTTTGCTTCTTCTAGAGCCTTATCTAAAACAAAAGGTAATAATTCTAAATGTTTTCTAGCTGCAAGTTCAGGAACAACCCCTCCCCATTTTGAATGATCTTCAATTTGAGAGGCAATTATATTTGAATGTATTCTGAAAGTATCGGCAATATTAGAAACTATTGAGACAGATGTCTCATCACAACTTGTTTCAATAGCTAAAACTTTATGCATTTTTGATTCAACTTGTTCTATTTTAATATTAATTTCTTACTTAACACACTATAAGGAATTAAAGATTGCAACTTATGAAATTCTTTTTTTCAATCATAACCTCAGTTTTTCTGTTCCTCGGAATTACTCCAATTGCTCTAGCTGCAAATGGGCCTGCCTTAAACGCAGATAGAGCTAGCACAGAATATACCGCTTCAGCCCTCACAAAATGCTCTGAAAATCCTAAATTCATTGAGAGAGCAAATTCTGCAACTACTCAAAAAGACATAGCAAGATTTGAAAGATATGGAAAAGCATCATGCGGAGATGATGGTCTTCCTCATTTAATAATTGGACCTCCTCTTGAGCCATGGGGGGCCCTTCTAAATAGAGGTCATGAAGGAGATTTACTTATTCCCGGAGTATTGTTTATTTATATTGCTGGAATTATAGGTTGGTCAGGAAGAGAGTATCTCATTGAATCAAAAAAGACTAAGAATCCAGCAGATCTTGAGATCATTATTGACCTAGACTTAGCCAGAAAATGTCTTGTAAAAGGAGCTCAATGGCCTCTTCTTGCTAATAAACAAGGTAGAAATGGAGATTTAAGAGAGAAAGATAACAATATTACACTTAATGGTCCTCGCTAAACATCCTTAAAAACTTTCATAAAACAAATGTTCAAAATTCTAAATACAAAATTTGTCAGATCTGCTCCAGTAGTAGCAGCAATTTGGCTAAGCCTTACAGCTGGAATAATTATTGAATTTAATAGGTTTTTCCCAGATTTATTATTCCATCCAATGAGTTGATAAATAAAAAATAATCAAGTTTTTATTAACTTGATTATTTTTTTTGCTGTTTCATCAACATTTTGATTTGTTAATGCAAAATCAAATTCATTTGATACTGAAATCTCATAATTAGCTCTTGAGAGTCTTTTTTTAATTTCCTTTTCTTTTTCTGTACCTCTATTTCTTATTCTTCTCTCTAACTCTTCTTTATCCGGAGGAAGTAAAAATATTGACTGTGAATTAGGAAACTTATTTTTTATTTGCCTTGCACCCTCTACTTCAATTTCAAGTAGTACAGTAAATCCCTTTTTTATTTTCTCATTAACAGAAGACAAAGGCGTTCCATAGTAGTTTCCGGCAAATTGAGCCCATTCAAGGAAAAGGTTTTGTTCAATCATTTCTTTAAACTTTTCTTGTTTTAAGAAATAATAATTTTCTCCTTCCTTTTCTCCCTTTCTTGGTTCTCTAGTAGTTGCAGATATTGAAAGCCAAAAATTTTTTTCTTTACCTAATATTTCTTTAACAACTGTTCCTTTCCCTACCCCGCTGGGTCCAGTAAGGATAATAAGTTTTTTTTGATTTTTCATATTAAATTTTTTACAGTAAAATAAACATCTTGTGAATTAAAAAGGAATAATGCGAAAAGGTGTTCCACAGATAATGGATATTACATCTATTAGATCTGTCTTGCATTATTTGACAAAGAACATCTTACCTACAAAGTTTGAGACTGCCCAACAACCAGAGCCTAATACAATTCAATTATGTTTCAGAGGAGTTGATTCTCAAACATGGTTAGAAGTTTCATGGAATGGAGACTCTCCAAGAATACTAAAGATAAATAAGCCAGAAAAGATTGGGAGAGAAAGCACACTTTCTAAACAAATAAGATATGGATTAAAGTATATGGCTTTAATTTCGATTGATCAAGATGATTTCGAGAGAGTTATAAAATTTAGTTTTGCGAAAAAACCTGGAGATGAAATTAATAAGTATTTAATTTTTGAATTAATGGGAAAACATAGTAATATTTTTTATCTGGATAATAAACATAAAATAATTGCCGTTGGTAAACAAATTAAATCCAGTCAATCTAGTTTTAGAACAATTTCAACAGGATCAATTTATTCTGACCCTCCAGTCAATCTCAAAAAACAACCTAGAGAAGATGAGTCTTTTCAATCATGGAAAGACTCAATTTCAATAGTACCTGAGTCTTTGAAATACTGTTTAATAAATACCTATCAAGGAGTAAGCCCTATCCTCACAAAACAATTAGAGGTTGTTAGCACAACTGTTAATTCAGAAATAATGGGAAAAAATATTGATTTCATCAGCAACTCAGACTTAAAAGAGATATTTAAAAATTGGAAGATTTGGATAAACAGGTTTAAAAACAATAACTTTAACTTTTCTACATTCAACAAAGATTTTTATAGCGTTTGGTTTTTTGATAAGGAAATTAATTGCGAAAATAAAATAGATTTATGCACAAGCTTAGAGAATTATTATGATTATCATCTGAAACAAAAAAAACTTGAATTATTGGAAAAGAAAATTGAAGGGATAATTTTTAAACAGACCAATACTGAGAAAAAGAATTTAAATATTCAATATGATCTTCTGACAAAATCAGAAAACTACGAGTTATGTAAAGAAAAAGCTGATATTATATTCTCTTCACATGAAATTAAAAAACAAGACATTATAAAGGGACAAAAACTATATAAAAAATCAAAAAAACTAAAGAGATCTAGAGAATTAATAAAAGAAAGATTAAGTATTTACAAAACAAATATAGAGAGATTAGACGAATTCACTACGCTTCTAGAAAATTTAAATTCTTTAAATCATGAAAAACTTTCTATGAGAATCAAACTACTTGAAGAAATTATGGAAGAAATTTGTAACGAGTTTAATATCAATATCAAGAAGCAAAGAGAAGATCAGAAAAGTACATATGAGATAGAGTCTTCACCAATTCAAGTTAACACTCCCACAGGATTAAAGCTTCAGGTAGGGCGAAATATGAGGCAAAATGATTTAATAAGCTTTAAGTTCTCAAAAAAAGGCGATTTATGGTTTCATGCACAGGAATCACCAGGCAGTCATGTAGTTTTGAAGTCTTCATCTCAAGAAGCATCTGAACAAGATCTTCAAATAGCTGCAGATTTAGCTGCTTTATTTAGTAAGGCAAAAAGAAACATTAAAGTTCCAATTAATTTAGTAAAGATTAAAGATTTGCAAAAAATCAAAAACGGAGGACCGGGTTGCGTTTCCTTTAAAAATGGAGAAATTATTTGGGGAAATCCTACAAGAGGAGAAGATTACATTAAAAAAAATCCTAAAACAATAATTTAGTTTATAATAATAAAAATTTTTAAATCTAAATGTTTGATTTTCTTTTAGGAACTCATGAATTTTTAGGAAATCATAGTTTTCCAGAATTTATTGTTGGATATCTATTTGGTGCTGCACTAATAATTGGAGCTCCTACTGTTTTTTTGCTACTTGCCTTCGTAAGCGCTTTAATGAAAACAAATGGGAAAATGGGTGGATATAGAGAATATGAAACTTATGGTGAGTCATCTTTAAATGATGCCCCTCCTTTCTTATTACCAGATCCAACAAATCCTAAATTAAGCAAATAATTAAGTTTATCGAAAAATAAATTGGACTTTGACAATAGTAGTTTTAAACCTTTTTCTTACACAATTTTTTTCAAATAATAATGAGTGGTACAGGTCAAAGTGAAAAAAAATTATCAGATTCGATGACTTTTAGTGATCATTTAGAGGAGCTTCGTCAAAGGATACTACACTCAATTTACTCAATACTTATTTCAATATTCTTTAGTTTTCTCATCATAAAGCCATTAATATTTTTTTTAGAAATTCCAGCTGGTGATATTCATTTACTACAACTTGCTCCAGGAGAGTTTTTATTTGTCGCTATTAAAGTTGCAGGTTACAGCGGATTGATAGTTTCTATGCCTTATATTTTTTATCAAATAATATTATTCATTTCTCCTGGCTTAACAAAACAAGAAAAAAGCCTTATATTGCCTGCAGTTTTTGGTTCAGGTCTTCTATTTTTTTTAGGATTAATTTTTTCATGGTGGATATTAGTCCCTGCAGCAATAAATTTCTTCATTAGTTTCGGTGCTGATATTGTTGAACCAACTTGGTCTATAGAAAGATATTTTGATTTTGTTCTCTTATTAATGTCTAGCACTGCAATAGCTTTTCAATTGCCAGTATTACAATTTATTCTTGGTTCTCTTGGAATAATCACAACAGAAAAAATGATTTCGAATTGGAAGATAGTTGTAATTTCCTCTGCAGTATTATCTGCAGTGATTACCCCTTCAACTGACCCATTGACTATGTCATTACTATCTATATCTATTGTGTTTTTATTTTTTGTGGGTACTGGATTAACTTACTTATCAGAAAATCTTAAATCAAAAACTCTTTCATCTTCTCATTAAGATCTAATTGCAAGCTGACAGCTCTACCTAACCTTGGCTTAGCATTGACTTTCTTTAGCCATTCCCTTACTTCTTCTGAATATCCACATCTATTTAAAATCTCGATTTTATCAGCTATCGATTTTTTATATTCATCTTCACTTAAAGGGAATGATTCCTGTCCAAGAAATCTCCACATCATTTGAAAATAAATGAATTTTCCTCTTCTAAAGAGTCTAAAATCATATTTTTTTCCCCAGCGATGAATCAAATAATGTATTACTTCATCTACTAGCAATGGGTTCATTTAAATCAATTAATTAAGACTTCCTAAACTTTTACTTTAAATTATTAAAAGTCCTTTCTATTTGCAACAGAAACTGAACAATTTGCTCCATAATAACTAATAAATAACAGAACCAAGTAGCGAATGACTCAATTAAGTTCCAATGATGTCCCTTCTATGGGTCGAAGGCAATTTATGAATCTTCTTACATTTGGTACTGCAACTGGTGTAGCTTTAGGAGCCCTTTACCCTGTAGCGAATTATTTCATGCCTTTAAGAGCAGGCGGTGGTGGAGGTGGAACTTCTGCTAAAGACGAATTAGGGAATCCAATAACTAAGACAGGTTGGTTAGCTACCCATCAAGCGGGAGACAGAAGTCTAGTTCAGGGTCTAAAGGGAGATCCAACTTATTTAATAGTTAATGAGGGTGGGGAAATAGGAGAATTTGGTTTAAATGCAATTTGTACTCATTTAGGTTGCGTTGTCCCATGGGATAGTGGTGCTAATAAATTCATCTGTCCTTGTCATGGCAGTCAGTACGATACTAACGGAAAAGTAGTAAGAGGGCCTGCGCCTCTATCTTTAGCTCTAGCTCATGTCGATATTGAAGATGATGCTGTACTCGTCAAACAATGGTCAGAAACTGACTTTAGAACTAATGAAAATCCATGGTGGGCATAAAAAAATGAAGGGTCTTAAAAATCAAATCATGAAAAAAACAAGTTTATTTATCTGTACTCTGCTTTTCATTTCAAGCATTGTATTTTATCCAGAGATCAGTTTTGCTTATCCATTTTGGGCTCAGCAAAACTACGAATCCCCAAGAGAAGCAACAGGTAAGATAGTCTGTGCAAATTGTCATCTAGCTCAGATGCCTACAATTGCAGAGGTTCCACAATCTGTTGGAGCAGACAGTGTTTTCAAAGCTGTAGTCAAAATACCCTACAAAAATGATTTAAAAGAGATAGGGGCTGATGGTTCGGAAGTCCCATTACAAGTTGGTGCAGTTGTAATG
Source organism: uncultured Prochlorococcus sp. (assembly GCA_902591865.1). Taxonomy (GTDB): domain Bacteria; phylum Cyanobacteriota; class Cyanobacteriia; order PCC-6307; family Cyanobiaceae; genus Prochlorococcus_A. The sequence continues at coordinate 22,814 of CACJCK010000002.1, read as the reverse complement.
CTGCCTGATGGCTTTAAACTTGCTCCACAAGAAAGATGGACCGAAGAAATAAAAGAGGAGACAGAAGGGGTTTATTTCACTAACTACAGTGAAGAGAAAGATAATATCATTATTGTAGGACCTTTACCTGGCGATACCAATAAAGAAATCGTATTCCCTGTACTTTCCCCTGACCCATCCACTAATAAAGAATATCACTATGGGAAATACTCGTTACATATTGGAGGCAATAGAGGTAGAGGTCAGGTATATCCAACTGGAGACAAGAGTAATAATGTAGTATTTACCTCTTCCACCACAGGAATTATAAATTCAATAGAAAAGATAGAAGATGGTAGCTATCAAGTCAATATAGAAAACGATAATGGTGAAATAACTACTGAAGCAGTGCCTGTTGGTCCTCAAATTATAGTAAAAGCGCAAGACAAAATTAATGTAGGTGACCCTCTTACTAATGATCCAAACGTTGGTGGCTTTGGGCAATTAGATGCTGAGGTTGTACTTCAGAGCCCTTATAGAGTTATTGGATTGATTGCATTCTTCATTGGTGTAGGCTTAACACAAATACTTTTAGTATTAAAGAAAAAACAAGTAGAAAAAGTGCAAGCAGCAGAGGGTATTTAACTTTCTCTAAATGCTTATACTTCAAGCTTTTATACAATCTCCAGGAGAAACTTTTTTAAATTTAGGATTTATAACTATTAGATGGTACGGACTTCTTATTTCGGTTTCAGTTTTAATAGGCCTATTTGTCTCTAAAAAACTAGCAAAGGCAAGAAATATTAACCCAGAGTACATTACTGAAATACTTCCATCATTAATAATCTCTTCAATAATTGGAGCTAGAACTTATTACGTAATTTTTGAGTGGAGGCAATATAGCGGAGAGAACTTTTTTACTTCTTTTGAACTATTCAATAACATCATTCAAATACCTTCTTTTATTGCAGTTTGGGAAGGAGGCATAGCAATCCATGGAGGTCTAATTGGAGGATTAATTTCTATTATCTATTTCTGCAAGTCGAAAAAAATTAATTTTAAAACCTTTATAGATATATTAATACCCTCGATTATTCTTGGACAATCAATAGGAAGGTGGGGAAATTTTTTCAATAATGAAGCCTTTGGAGTTCCTACAAATTTGCCTTGGAAATTATTTATACCTATCCAAAATAGGCCTTTAGAATTTATTAATTATGAATTTTTTCATCCTACATTTCTCTATGAGTCATTGTGGAATCTTTTGATTTTCATCGTCCTTATTATTACCTTTAATAAACAAAATAAAACAGACTTTTTCAGGCCTGGCTTTATTAGCTGTCTTTATTTAATAAGTTATAGCTTTGGACGATTCTGGATTGAAGGTTTAAGAACTGACCCACTATGCATTGGTGGACTTCCACCTTTCTGCGATGGCGGTATAAGAATGGCTCAATTTATAAGTATTTTTCTATTTTCTTCTGGATTAATTGGAATATTTTTTTTAAAATTGAGAACATATAGTGGGAAAAATAGAAAGAATGGATAACAAAATATCCTTTATTGGTGTTGGTCCAGGCGATCCAGAATTATTAACTTTAAAAGCATTAAAAAAGATAAAAATTGCAGATGTCATTATTTGGACTGATTCTCTAATTCCTGAAAAGATTTTAGATTCTGCTAAAGAAGGTTCTGAAAAAATAAAAACGAAATCACTTAACTTAGAGCAAATCACCTCAATTATGATAGAAAAATTTCAGGCAGGGAAAACTGTTGTAAGGTTGCATGATGGAGACCCTTGCCTTTTTGGAGCAATTAGAGAGCAAATCGAAATTTTAAAAAACGAAAAAATTGAAATCGAGGTTGTTCCCGGAGTAAGTGCTTTTCAAGTTGCTGCAGCGTATCATGAAGCTGAGTTAACCATCCCTGACATAACGCAAACAATAATTTTAACTAGAGCAGGAGGACGAACAGGGATGCCCGAAAAAGAATCTCTGAAAGATCTTGCGAAACACAATTCCTCTATATGTCTATATCTAAGTGCTAGGCATGTGAAAAGGTCTCAAGAAACTTTACTAAAGTTTTACCCTCCTGAGACTAAAGTGATTGTTGGATTTAGAGTATCTTGGGATGATGGTTGGACATCATTAATAGAATTAAAAGATATGGAAAAATTTTCTATTGAGAAAAATCTAATTAGAACAACTATTTACATAATTAGCCCAGCAATTAGTAATTCTCAAAAAAGATCTAATCTTTATAATCCATCTTATAAGCATCTCTTTAGGAATAAATAATCTTAAAGTTGATAGAAAAATATTAATTACTATAATTAGTAAAAATTTATTTGCTTTGAAAGAAATAAAATCTGTTTCGGGAATCAACAATAGAGGAGGAGATTCCTCTTTAAAGAGAATCGGAAATTTCATTAAAGAGGCTAGGTTAAGTAAAAATCAATCAATTGAAGAATTGGCTTCTGATTTAAAAATTGGAGCTCATCAACTTGAAGCCATAGAGGAAGGTAATGAAGAAAAACTACCTGAAAAAGTATTTATCAAAGCAATGATTAGAAGGATTTCACAGAAGCTAAAACTTGATACAGAATTTTTAATGGATGAATTCAAGACAGAGAGGAAAGAAGTGAAAATTGAAGAAATAGTTGAAGAAGTTTCCAAAAAAAATTATAAATCTAGGCAATCTAAGAATTTTAATCCACTAGGATTCCTAATATTTATTTTAATTTCAGGCTTTCTAGGACTAATCGCCTCGTCCTTAATTTTCAATTTATTTTCAGATTCTTCTCAGAATCAAACTCCAAAACAAGAACTTATTAAAAAAACTAAATAACTTTTAATTCCAAATTCTTTAGTTCTTTTATTACATTACGGCATAATCCTAAGTTCCATTTTTCAAGAAGAAGATCATGGTTTCTATCTAAAGGTAAAAGTTGAAATATAAGATTATTTTCCTGCAATTTTATTTGAACTGAGGAGATCACCTTGTTAGGTCTTTGATCAAGAGCTGCTGCTAGTCTCAGGATTAATGACATTTCAAGAACTAATGTTTTATCTTCTTTGGATATTAAATTTTGCCAAGACTCATGTCTTTTCTTGGGTAGAGTCTTTCTATGGTACCTAGCAATTGAAGCAATAATATTTGTTTCTGCTTCAGAATATCCCAACAACTCACAATTTTTTATTAAGTACCAAGAGTGTTTGTGATATGAACCAACATTCACATATTTCCCACAATTATAAAGATTAGAAGCTGCCCAAAGAAGTTCTTTAGCTTTAGGGTCATTATCGCCATGCAAGATATTTTTAGTCTGATCATAGATTTGAAAGGCAATATCAATAACTTTCTCAGCTCTTGTATTATCTACTCTAAACTTTCTGGCCTGATGAACTATAGTTGTTTTTCTAATATTGCCTTGAATATTTAACTCATTTTTAATTATCCCTTTACGAAGCATCCAATCCACAACCAAACCCTCTCGAAGCGCCCTCTCACTGATTATTAATTCATCAAAGTTCAACATCTCCATTGCGGTGTTTAATATCAATGCTCCTGGAATAATTATTTCTGCTCTTCTCTCACTTAATAAAGGTATTTTCTTGATTTCCGAAACTGGCAATTTAATTAGTTTTTCCAATAAATTTTGTAAATTTTCCCTTTTAAATTTATAACCATGCAACTTTTGTTTAGATTCTCCCAAATCATCTGATATCAAATTTCCTAATGAGGTTGCAGTGCCACTGGTTGCAATCATAGATAAAGGCTTATCTCCCTTAGATCTACTCTTTATTTTTCGAACAGATGGTTCTAAAGATCCTTTAATAAAAGTTGTTAAAAAACTCGATCTTTCTGAAGTTATAGACCCTTTATTTAAAAAATCATTTTTAAGTCTTACCGCACCAATTCTCGAACTGGTAAGAGCTATAGCATCTTTTTTATCTGCAAGTATTAATTCTGTAGATCCTCCTCCAATATCTATGATTACAAAAGACTGATCTTCAAAAGACATCCCAGAAAGAACACCAAGGTAAATTAATCTGGCTTCCTCAGAACCACTTATCATTTCTATTTGAATATCAGTTTCATCAAGAACTCTTCTAACAAAATCTTGACCGTTTGGAGCTTCCCTAACTGCACTTGTTGCTGCTGTTACTATTTGTTTTACTCCATTACTTTTACAATATTCCTTAAATCGCTTAAGAGTTACTAATGCCCTTTGGATTGATTCTTCAGTAAGATTACCCTCCTCATCTCTTTCTCCAAGACGAGTGGTTGATTTATCAGTAAATTTTATTGAAAATGATTTTAATTCTAGATTAATTTCTGCTACCAAGAGATGTGTAGAGTTAGTTCCAATATCTATAGAAGCTACTAAAATTTGCTTTTCTTGAAAATATCTTAAATCTTGTTTCATTATCATTTCTTTTTATAAGACGAAGATATCTTTAATCCATTAATAAATATACCCAACATTAATTATTAAATAATAGAAATCATTTAATCCTAGTAAGATTATTTAAAGTTATGAAATATAAAATAGGTCATATGCAAAATAAGAATAGACAATTTAAGATAAGTACTTTTTTTGAATTATTAAGGTGGAATAAGCCGACTGGAAGAATGATCTTACTTATTCCTGCTGGATGGAGTTTATATTTAACCCCAGATGCTAATCCAACATTTTTAATGTTGCTAAGAATAATACTGGGAGGACTACTAGTAAGTGGATTAGGCTGCGTGGTTAATGATATTTGGGACAAAAAAATTGATCAAAAAGTTGTTAGGACAAAAAATAGACCTCTAGCTGCAAATAAAATCGGTCTTAAAACAGCTTATTCAATTCTTTTCTTTTTAATTTTATGTAGCTTCTTTTTAACTTTGTCACTACCTCAGCCTGGAAGAAACCTTTCCATTTCACTTGCTTTTCTAGCTTTACCCATCATTTTAATTTATCCTTCTGCCAAAAGATGGTTTAAATATCCTCAATTAATCTTATCCATATGCTGGGGTTTTGCTGTCTTAATTCCCTGGGCCGCAAATGAAGGCAATTTAAATAGTATTGTTTTATTATTTTGCTGGCTAGCCACCATTTTTTGGACTTTTGGCTTTGACACGATTTATGCTTTAGCAGATAAAAGATATGATATCAAAATTGGAATTAATAGTTCCGCTGTTAACCTCCAGAACTATACAAGAATAACCATTCAAATTTGTTATTTTTTAACTTCTTTTTTTCTCGCAATTTGCGGATTTATTAATCAAATGGATTTTATTTTTTGGCCAATTTGGCTTGCAACGTCAATCTTAATGCAGAGAGATATACTAAAAGTATTTCCTGAGGAAAAGCAATCAATAAAAAATATTGGGAATCACTTCAAAAATCAATCAATTTATGGAGGGGTCATTTTATTAGGAATTATTATTGCCTCATAAATTCTAAATATGGTTTTTAGATTAAAAAAAGGAGATTTAATAGATATTTTAGCTCCAGGCTCCTTTATTGATGAAGACGAAAATTTTCAAAAAGGCATAGAAATCTTGAAAAATTGGGGTTTGGAAATTAATGAAAATAATTCTCTATCAAAAAAATTTGGTTATTTTGCAGGCGATGATCTAACTAGATTTGAAGAACTTGAAAAAGCACAAAATAGTAAGCTAATCATTTTTGCAAAAGGAGGGTGGGGTTCAGCAAGAATTTTAGAAAAAGAACCTCCTTGGCAGCATGGTTTAATGCTTGGATTCTCAGATACATGTTCTTTATTACTATCTAAATATTCGCAAGGATTTATAGGTTCTATCCATGGGCCCATGGTTACTAGCCTTTTCAAAGAACCAGAGTGGAGTCTTGAGAGATTAAGAAATTTACTTTTTGAGGGATATGTTGAGGACATAATAGGAATCCCTTTAAGAGGTGGGAAAGCGAAAGGAGAGATAATAGTTTCTAACTTAACTATTGCTACTTTTTTAATTGGTACTAATCACTTTCCAGATTGCAAAGGGAAAATAATAATTTTTGAAGACATTAATGAAGATATTTATAAAATTGATCGCATGTTGACTTACCTTAGGATGACTAAAACAATTTCTGAAATTGCGGGTATTGGATTCGGAAGTTTTTCTAATGATTCCTGCGAACTTGAATGGAAAGATTTACTAAAAAACTGCATTATTGAAAGACTTCAAGAGTTCGATTTTCCTATTCTTTTTGATCTCCCAATAGGCCACATATCAGGGAATGCATGCATCCCGTTAGGGTATGAAGCAACCTTAAATGGTGACAACGGCATTCTTAGTATCGATAAACCTTTTTAACTAGGAGTTCTTCACAAATAGTTTTGCTATTTTCAAATCTATAGGGGATGTAATTTTTATATTTGAATAAGTTCCTTCAATAATCTTCACTTTCCAATTAAGCATTTCAAATAGAGAAGCATCATCTGTGACTTTCCAGTTTTTATCAATTGCCATCTTATGAGCTTTTTTTAATCTATCTACTAAAAAGCCCTGAGGAGTTTGCGCTGCCCATAAATAATTTCTGTCTGGTGTTTCTTTAATAAAACCTTCATTATCAACAATCTTTATAGTGTCTGTTACCTTAGTAGCCAAAATTACAGCTTCATTTTCATCTAATTGCTTGGCACAAAGGTCTATCAATTCAGGATTAATTAGACATCTAGCGCCATCATGTATTAAAACTTTTTCAGCATCTTTTGGTAACGCTTTTAAACCATTAAAAACTGACTGTTGTCTGGTGTCACCACCATTAATCCAATGAACTTTATGGGCAAAATCCTTAGCTGAATTTAGTAATAAGTTTTTATCTTTCGGTTGCCCAATTATTCCAACCCAGTTTGTTGAGCTTGCAGAAAATACAGATTTCAGTGTCCAATAAATCAAAGACTCTCCCTCTAAATCAATAAGTAATTTATTTTTTCCAGCTTTCATTCTGCTACCACTCCCTGCAGCTGGTATTAAAAAGTGCACAATAGAAGGACTTAATATTTTCTAGACAATTATAAATAAAAGCAATATCTTTACACAAATAGTACTACGATTGAAAATTATAAAATTTCATAATGTCCAATACAGATTCATTATCAGGCAAAGTTGCTTTAATCACTGGAGCTAGCAGAGGAATTGGTAAAGAAATTGCTTTAGAACTAAGCCGCTTAGGAGCAGAAGTTTTTATTAATTACTCTTCTTCTGATGAAAAAGCTGAAGAAGTTGTAAATTCAATAAAAAATTCGGGAGGTAAAGCTCATAAATTAAAATTTGATGTATCAAGAGAGGATTCTGTCAGTTCAGCTTTTGAAGAAATCATAGAAATTAATGGCTCCATTGATATTCTTATTAACAATGCTGGTATTACTAGAGATGGACTATTGATGAGAATGAAATCGGAACAATGGGATGATGTATTAAATACAAACTTAAAAGGGGTTTTTCTTTGTACAAAATATGCTTCAAAATTTATGATGAAAAAAAGAAGTGGTAGTATTGTAAATATTTCATCTGTTGTTGGAATAATTGGTAATCCCGGTCAAGCAAATTATTCTGCAGCTAAAGCTGGAGTTATTGGATTCACCAAAACTTGTGCTAAAGAATTTGCATCAAGAGGTATAAACGTAAATGCAATAGCTCCAGGCTTTATAGAAACCGAAATGACTGAAAAACTTAATACTGAAGAGATACTTAAAGTTATCCCTTTAGGGAAATTAGGAAGTTGCACTCAAATTGCGAACTTAGTTTCATTCTTAGTTTCAAGCGATGCAGGTAGTTACATTACAGGGCAAACAATCAGTATAGACGGGGGTATGAGTATTTAGTTATGTACTTTCATAAGGCTGACCTAATTCATCTCTCAACCTTCTAATTTTTTGTAAAAGTTTTAGTCTTCGACTTCTAGCAGTTAATGTTAAGAAAAATCTTAAAGGAAAGTATATTAGTGTCATGGCAATCGCGAGGATTGCGGTAAGAGTAAAAATAAGATTATTTGTTTCTTCCATAACTTAAAGATACTCTTATTTGAGCTAATTTGTATGTCCTATTAAAAGAAATTCGGCTTTCCCCACTTAATTAAATATCCCTTAAAAATGATTCTATGGGAGATTAGAATAAGACAAAAGATCGAGTAAACATGGCTAAACAGTTAAGTTTTTCTAATGAATCAAGACAAGCGCTTGAAAAAGGTGTGAATTTCGTAGCTAATGCGGTAAAGGTTACTATTGGGCCGAAGGCAAAAAACGTTGTAATAGAAAAGAAATTTGGTTCACCAGATATAGTAAGAGATGGATCTACAGTTGCCAAAGAGATCGAGATTGAAAACCCTATTTCTAATTTAGGTGCGAAATTAATAGAACAAGTTGCATCCAAGACAAAAGAGAGTGCTGGTGATGGAACAACAACAGCAACCATTTTGGCTCAGAAAATGGTTCAGGAGGGATTAAAAAATATTGCTTCTGGCGCCAACCCTATGGAGTTAAAAAAGGGTATGGAGGCAGGCCTAGCTTTTGTCTTAGAAAAATTAAGTTCCAAAAGTATTTCATTAAGTGGTTCTGATATCCAAAAAGTTGCAACAGTTAGTGCTGGAGGTGATGAAGAAATTGGATCTATGATTTCGAAAGCAATGGATATTGTTACTTCAGATGGTGTAATAACTGTCGAAGAATCTCAATCCTTAGAAACAGAATTAGATATAACTGAAGGTATGTCTTTTGATAGAGGTTATAGTTCTCCATATTTCGTAACAGACCAAGAAAGACAAGTTTGTGAACTTGAAAATCCTAAAATATTAATAACTGATCAAAAAGTCTCAACTTTAGTTGATCTAGTTCCAATACTTGAAGAAATTCAGAAGTCAAGCTCACCTTTTCTAATTCTTGCTGAAGATATCGAAGGAGAGGCTTTAACCACTCTGGTTTTAAATAAGAATAGTGGGGTTTTAAATGTTGCTTCCGTAAGGGCTCCGTTATTTGGTGAAAGAAGAAAAGCTGCCCTTGAAGATATTGCAATTCTTACAGGGGCTAAGTTGATAAGCGAAGACAAATCGATGACACTTGATAAAGTTTCGATTAATGATTTAGGAAAAGCAAAAAAAATAACTATCACAAAGGATAAAACTACAATTATTGCCTTCGAAGACACTAAAGATTTAGTTAAAGCGAGAGTAGAGAAATTAAAGAGAGAAGTTAATATAACTGAATCTGAGTATGATCAGGATAAAATCAATGAAAGGATAGCCAAACTAGCCGGAGGAGTAGCTCTTATCAAAGTAGGAGCTGCTACAGAAACAGAGATGAAGCATAAAAAGTTGAGAATCGAAGATTCTCTTAATGCTACGAAAGCTGCTATTGAAGAGGGTGTTGTTTCTGGAGGAGGACAAACTTTAATTGAGATATCAAATGACCTTTTAAATTTAAGTGAAACATCTTCAGATGATTTAAGAACAGGGATAAATATAGTCAAAGAAGCCCTTTTGGAACCCACCAAACAAATAGCAAAAAATGCTGGTTTTAATGGAGATGTAGTTGTCGCTGAAATTAAAAGACTTAACAAAGGCTTTAATGCTAATTCAGGAAAATATGAGGATTTAAAAGATTCAGGAATATTAGATCCAACCAAAGTAATAAGATTAGCTCTTCAAGATTCAGTATCTATTGCAGCTATGCTCCTCACAACAGAAGTTGCGATGGCAGACATTCCAGAGCCTGAAGCCGCAGCCCTCGGAGGACCAAGTGGAGATCCAATGGGAGGAATGGGTGGCATGGGAATGCCGGGAATGGGTGGCATGGGAATGCCGGGAATGGGCGGCATGGGAATGCCGGGAATGGGTGGCATGGGAATGCCGGGAATGGGTGGTATGGGAATGCCGGGTATGATGTAAAAGCTAACTAGCTTTTTTATCCTTATTAATCCACTTTCTTAAATTTTTAATATAGGGTAGGGGTAATTTTGGGATTTCAGTAAATTGATTTATTTTATTAGAATTTTTATTTTTGCTAGGTGTTTCATTGTTGCTAGTAGTTTTCAGGCCATTTGATTCCCACTTTGTTTCTTCAATATTTTCAAAAGTTTTTGATAATTCAAGCTTAATTTGTCCTTGATTTTCTTTATGCACTTCATCAATTAAAGAGATCTGTTCTTGATTTTCTTCTTCACGCTGATTTTCTTTTTGTAGTGAACTATGGATTAATAAATCAGTTAATGAATCAATCCCAAATCTATGGACCCACTTAAGAACAACATTTTCTTTAAGCAAACAATTATTTTCTAAAGAGGCTTGTTTAAAAACTTCTATTAAATGATTTTTTAAAAGCATAAAATTTTTAATTTAACTTTCTATTTAACAGAGGCCTTATAATAATCAAGGAAAAAACTGTTAAAGAAAATAAAATTGAGATACAACTCTTACAAGTTAAATCACCATATGGGGCATGTAAAGCCACTAAATCTAAATCCATAGTTTGAGTATAAGCAGTCCTAATAGGTTCAATAGCAAAAGTTAATGGATTTAATGAAGCTAACCAGCCAAGCCAATTTGGCATAAAAGAGATTGGAGCTAAAGCAGTACTCGCAAATAGAAGAGGTAAATTTGTTATGAATATAAGAGCGATTAATTCAATATGCCCTGGCAAAACAAACGCTAAACATAAACTTATTGATGTCACAAAAAGAACTAATAAAATTAGTGTTGTAAATACAATTCCTAAACCATATAAGTTGGGCCATCCATAACCCAAAATGTATGAAACAATCATTATTACAATACTCTGAACAAAGCTCAAGATTGTTATGTAAAAAAAAGAAGATAAAACTATGGATAATCTACTGGTTAAAGGTGCAACAAGTAATCTATTAAGAAATCCAAACTCTCTATCAAACATTAAAGGAAGACCAGAGTTTAGGGCTCCGCTAAAAGCAGTAAAAACAATAAGTCCTGCTCCTAAAAAATTCCCATAAGAATCAACTCCTGGTAAAAAACCTTCAGGAGCTTTAGAGAATAATGCCCCAAATAAAAAAAGCCAAATTATTGGTTGTAATATTCCTGCTAAAAGAGTTGATGGTCTTCTTTTTAATTGAATAAATAATCTCTTTGTTAAGGCAAATGTTTCTTGATATAAAAAAAATAAATTATACTGTTGTAATTCCATAATTAGCAGTAATTAGTATTCATTATAGTTAGTTAACCAAAAGTTTTTTTTATCGCATGGATTGCTTTGATTCTTTTTTTAGGTCTCTTTTCCCTGACATAGAAATTTCAGCATCCAATAATGTTTTCCCAGTTGCCTGAAGATATACATCATCCAAGCTTGGCTGACTTTGGGTAAGAGAAAAAATTTCAAACTTTGAGAAAGCCAATTCCACTTTTAGCTTCGTAAGTAAATCTTTTTGTTTATCTGATACGAAATTTATCGAAAAACCTTGAGCTTCATTTATGATTATCTGACTAATTCCATCTATTGAAGATAAAATTTTAGATATATTATTTGCTTCTTCCTGATTACTAAATTCTCTTACTTTCAAAGTTACTCTATCTCCTCCTAATTTATTTTTGAGCTCTGAGGGAGTCCCTTTTGCTATAACTCTTCCATCATCAATTATCACTAATCTGTCTGCCAATTTATCTATTTCATCGAGATAGTGACTACTTAGAATAATGGTCATTCCATTATTTCTCAAATCTTTCAAAAGTTGCCATATAATATTTCTACTTTCAATATCTAAACCAACTGTAGGTTCATCCAAAATTAATACTTGGGGCAAATGTAAAAGTCCAGCTGCCAGATCTATTCTTCTTTTCATTCCCCCTGAATAAGTTCCGCACTTACGATCAATCCAATCATTCATTTCTAATTGATCTATTAATTTATTTATCCTTTCAAATTTTTTATTTTTGTTGATGTGATATAAATCTGATTGAAAATCCAAAAGCTCTCGTCCAGTTAATATTTTATCAAGTGCAATGTCTTGGGCAACATAACCAATTAATTCTCTAATTTTCCTTGAATTTTTTATCAGATTAATATTATTTATAAAAACTTCTCCACTATCAGGCTCTATTAAAGTAGCGAGTATTTTTATAAGTGTTGATTTGCCAGCACCATTTGGACCTAGTATTCCGAATAATGTGCCAGCTTCAATTTCCATCGATAAATTTTTTAATGCATTGATATCTGAATAAGATTTTGAGAGTCCTTTAACTTTTATATAATTCATCAAACTTACTATTTATTTAAAAAACATTTTACATCTAATTTAATTACTAAGTAGGGATATAATATATAAAAATATTTGCATAGATTGCTGCTCAAATTCTACGGATAGTTGGGTTCTGGAAATTAATAACAAAAGACAAATGCCAAACATGTAGAGAATAGACCACCTAAAAAGAGACTTTGCTCTTGAAAGATCATCAGGAGATTTCTTTAATTCACTTATTAATTGCAAAAGTCTTCCATTAAATGGCAATAACATAATTCCGTACAAGAGACCCCCTTCAGGTAGAGCAAAGATTCCCATAATACTCATTAAAACTGTTGCCCATCCGTAACGGGAAATCGCTTTAGCAGTAAAAACAGATCCTTTAACAGAAGGGAGCATAGGAATACCAACGGATGCGTAATCATCCTTCAATAAAATTGCAAGTGCCCAAAAATGAGCTGGAGTCCATAATATTACTAAACCAAACAACCACCAACCACTTAGACCTACATGGCCTGTGGCAGCAGAGGCTCCAACTAAGGGTGGTATCGCACCAGCAACTCCTCCGAAAACAATATTTTTTGTTGTACGAGGTTTCAAAATAACTGTATATAAGATTACGTAGCTAAATAAACCAAGAAGAGTTAAACCCGCAGCCAAATAATTTACACCACTTACTAAAAGCATCGAAGCTGCCAAAGTACATGAAACGGCGGCTAAAAATACAGTCTCAGATGACAACTTTCCTGCAGGCAAAGCTCTTTTGCTAGTTCTTGTCATCCTTTTATCTAATTCCATTTCCCACAAGCAATTAAGAGCTCCTGCTGCTGCTGCTGCCAAAGCGCCTCCTCCTAGAGTGCAGATAAGTTTCGGGGAAGACAAAGGCCATTCTTCTGTTAAAGCCATTCCTCCCAAAGTTGTTGCCAGTAAAAGTGGGATTAATCTGGGTTTTGCTACTTCAAGCCAAGGCGGCAAAGTTAATCTTTTTCTTGAAGGTACAACTTCATCCCTAATTGAAGATTTATAGTTTAAGTTTTCTAAGTTACTACTGTTCATGAGTTGATACCGACCGTTTGGGGATTAAGGGAGTGGTTTAGACCTTTTTTGGTAAAAGGATTTCTAAAAATTAATTTTGTTAATATCGCAATAAATAAAGAGGCGTTAAGTTGATGACCGATAATAAAAATAGGTTCATTCAAATTTGTTTTAAGACTTAAAACACCCAAAGTAATTTGGGAAAAGAAGAGAAAAATAATTGTTGTGAGATATTTCCAATTATCATTAAGCAAACTTCTCTTATAAATTGCAATAGCAATAATCAATAAAATTGAGAATGCAATTGGAAAAGCAAATAATTTATGAATATCTAGAATTAGACATTGTTTCTTAAAAGATAAGCAAATATGTGATGACCAAGTTGATGAAAGCCTTACGCCAATAAAAGATTGAATCAGAGTAAGTAAAAGAGGAACAAACAATAATAATCTCCACCAAATTAATGGCTCTTCAATGTCGTCATTTTCTAAATTTTGATTTATTGAAATTGTTGTAATGAGAAGTAGAAAAGCTATTAAAAGATGACTAGTAACAGTATATGAATCAAGCAGGTTTATTACTGTTAAAGCTCCAAAGGATCCTTGGACAATAACGAGAAAAAGTAGTAATGAATAAGTTTTAGGTAACCAATGTGGAATTTTATTTTTCCAAATAATTGAAAGCGCAAATTTAAAAAGAATTAATATTCCAACCAGAAAAGCATCTAGACGATGAAACCACTCTAGAAATACTCTTAGATTCATATGTTTAAAAGGCAAAAAAGATCCATAACATAATGGCCAGTCTGGACAGGCAAGTCCCGCCTCCATGACTCTCGTAGCACCTCCAATTACGATTAGTGCTATAAGTGCGAATACACTATGACTTCCCAACCTTTTAAAAATTGTCAGATATTTTGATTTATATAATTGGTTGTTAATCAAATGGATAAAACCTATTATTTTGCATAATAAATTAGATTCAAAAACCAAACATTAATTAAAAATTAATATGTTTAATTTAAAAAATAATTTACTAATTTAATCTTTTTTTCCTGACAATTAACTCTAAAAAGTTATTAAAAATACGCCTTTTATTTCATAAATCTTAAGAAGTTGTGAATTTAAATGATTTTCTTTTAACAAAGGATGCAGGATTAAAAAAATTGAATATCTTTAGAATATAAATTCAATCTTAGAGATCAATTGTTAAATAAAAACATTTATTTAATACTCGTTATTTCGCTCGTTTTTGCTATATCTTTTTGGATTGGTTTTAATGTAAATTTGCTACCAGCAGAAGCAAGTATTAATGCACCAATTTACGATGAACTTTTTCAAATTCTTTTCATCATTGGATTAATTATTTTTATAGGCATGACAATAGCAGTTGTTTACAGCTTATTTAAGTTTAGGAAAAGAAATGATCAGATTGGCGATGGTATAGCTTTAGAGGGTAATTTAAGCTTGGAAATTGTATGGACAATTATCCCTTCAATAATTGTTTTACTAATAGGTTTATATAGTTACAATATCTACGATCGAATGGGAGGAATGAAAGAACTAAATCATAGCCACGAAATGATGAGTTCTAACACTGAAAAAATATGGGCTGGAATAAGTCAAACTTCTGATAGTGAAAAAGCAATAAATAATTTATCAATTGAAGTTTCAGCTATGCAATTTGCATTTCTATTCAATTATCCCAATGGCAATTTCATATCAGGAGAACTACACGTTCCTGTTGATCAAAAAGTATCAATGAAAATGGAATCCAAAGATGTCATTCATGCTTTTTGGGTACCAGAGTTCAGAATTAAACAGGATATTATTCCTGGACAACCCACTATTCTAAATTTCACTCCTACAAAAATAGGAAAATATCCGATAATTTGCGCGGAATTATGTGGTCCTTATCATGGAGGTATGAGAGCCTCCATAATTGTTGAAGAAGAATCTGATTACAACAAATGGTTTAACAAAAATAAAAAACCAGAGGTGAATTTATGACAATATCAATTGATCCACAAAAAACGAATAATGAAAGTCTTCAACCTAAAGGATGGCTTAGATACTTTAGTTTTAGCCTTGATCATAAAGTAATTGGCATACAATACTTAGTTTGCGGTTTTCTTTTCTATTTAATAGGAGGAACCTTAGCGAGCGCTATAAGAATTGAACTAGCAAGTCCAATGTCTGATTTTATGCCAAGAGATGTTTATAACCAAGTTTTAACTTTACACGGAACAATAATGATATTCCTTTGGATAGTGCCTGTAGTAAACGGTGCTTTTGGAAATTATTTAATTCCATTTTATGTAGGTGCGAGAGATATGGCATTCCCAAGGTTAAATGCCGTAGCTTTTTGGTTAATTCCTCCTTCAGGTTTGATGCTGGTAGCAAGCTATTTTGTTGAGGGTGCTGCTCAGGCCGGATGGACGGCTTATCCACCTTTGAGCATAACTACTCCTCAATCGGGACAAATTATTTGGATTCTGAGCGTTCTATTACTTGGAGGCAGTTCTATATTTGGTGGAATAAACTTTATAGCGACCATTATCAAATTAAGAAGGCCGGGATTAAAACTCATGCAATTGCCAATGTATTGCTGGGCAATGCTTGGAACAAGTCTATTAGTTGTTTTGTCTACTCCTGTTTTAGCAGGTACTTTAATTCTTCTTAGCTTCGATATAATTGCTAATACAGGTTTTTTCAATCCTGTTTTAGGTGGCAATGTCGTAGTTTATCAGCATTTATTTTGGTTTTATTCTCATCCAGCTGTATACATTATGGTCCTTCCTGCCTTTGGTTTAGTTAGTGAAATACTTCCTATACATGCTAGAAAACCACTTTTTGGATATACAACAATGGTTTTTTCAATAATGGGGATAGTAGTTTTAGGTTTAGTTGTTTGGGCGCATCACATGTTTACGAGTGGAACTCCTCCTTGGATGAGATTGTTCTTTACTATCGCCACAGCATTTATTGCTGTTCCAACAGGTATAAAATTTTTCAATTGGGTTGCAACATTATGGGGAGGTAAAATTTCAATCAATAGTGCAATGTTATTCTCTTGCGGATTTATTATAAATTTTGTTTTTGGAGGTATTACAGGAGTTGCTTTAGCACAGGTACCTTTCGATATTCACGTACATGATACCTATTTCGTTGTAGCCCATTTTCATTACATAGTTTATGGAGGAACTGTTTTTATTATTTTCTCTTCAATTTATCATTGGTTCCCCAAAGTAACTGGCAAAATGCTCAATGAAAAATTAGGAATTTTACATTTTATCATTACCTTTATTGGATTCAACTTGTGCTTTGCTCCTCAACATTGGCTTGGTTTAAATGGAATGCCAAGAAGAGTTGCAGAATATGATCCTCAATTCCAGTTTGTTAATCAAATTAGTAGCCTTGGGGCTCTTTTGATGGCTATAAGTACAATTCCTTTTTTAATCAATGTATTCCTTAGTGTGAGACATGGAAAAGATGCTGGAAATAATCCTTGGAATGCTCTTACACCTGAATGGTTAACATCTTCTCCACCTCCTGTTGAAAATTGGGAAGGAGAAGCTCCATTAGTTGAAGAACCTTATGGATATGGTAAAGAAATTTCTGAACAAAAATAAAAACAAATGACAACTCTAGATAGCTCAAAAGAAATTCAAAAAAATAATTCCGAAGTTAATGAAACACATGAAGACTTCAGAATGTTTGGTCTTGTAACTTTCCTAATTGCTGACGGAATGACTTTTGCTGGATTCTTTGCAGCTTATTTAACTTATAAAGCAGTAAATCCATTGCCTGAAGGTGCGATTTATGAATTAGAACTACCAATACCTACACTCAATACAATTTTGTTACTTGTGAGTAGTGCAACTTTCCATAAAGCAGGCAAAGCACTTTTAAAAGATAAAAAATCAGATTCCCGAAAATGGTTATTTTTCACTGCTTTTCTTGGAATTATATTTTTAATTTGTCAATTATTTGAATATTTTCATTTACCTTTTGGATTAACCGATAATTTATTTGCAAGTACTTTTTATGCTCTTACTGGTTTTCATGGATTACATGTCACTTTAGGCACTTTAATGATTTTAATTATTGCTTGGCAATCGAGAATCAATGGCGGAAGATTAAGTAGTCAAAATATGTTCCCATTGGAAGCTGTAGAATTGTACTGGCATTTTGTAGATGGAATATGGATTATTTTATTTATTATTTTATATCTTTTATAAACAACTAAATTTAAAAAAATAAATATATTTTTTATTAATTTATATTGCCACTATTCTCCTTTTTAGTAAGAATATATAATTATAAATTTGTCAGATAATGCTAGAAGGAAAAGAACTTCTTGAAAAAACGAAATTATTAAGCAAAAAATCTGAAGATGAGATAGCAAAAGGTTGTGGGTACATAAGTCCTAGCGGAAGAATATTAAAAAAAAGTTTTTATAGGGCGCTTATCGAAGCTAAGGGTTACAAAATAGGAAATCGTCGTCAGGGGAAAAATAGTAATAGATCTTCCAGAGGCAGACAGACAGAATTCAAAACTAAAGTTCATGGCAATGGGAACCTATTAATTGGTCATGCTTACACAAAAAAATTAGGTCTAGAGCCTGGTCAGGAATTTAAAATCGATCTTAAAAAAGAGTCAAAAACTATTTATCTGATTCCATTAAATTAAAAAAACATATCTTTACCAACCGTTTTCTTTAAGCCACTCCGAAGAAATATTATTTGAAGATAAATCTTGATTACTATTTTTATTAAATAAAAGTAATTTCTCTACATATTTAATTAGTGCATCTGCCTCAAGGTTTACGCTATCACCGACATTTAATTTATTCAGATTTGTATTATGCCAAGTATGAGGAATTATCGCAATAGTAAATATTTCTCCTTCCTGCTTATATTTTGCAATTGTAAGACTAATACCATTTACACAAATACTGCCTTTATTAACTACATATTTTGAAAAATTATTATTTTTCCACTTTATAGATAAAAGCCAAGATTTCTCTAATTTTTCTATATTCTCAACTGTTCCAATGCCATCAACATGTCCACTGACTATATGCCCTCCTAGACGGTCAGACACCCTAAGAGCTGGCTCTAAATTAACAATCTGATTCAGGTTCGACTTTACTCCTAAAGTTGTTTTATTTAATGTTTCCTCACTGACATCAACAGTAAATTTATTTTGAAAAATCTCTTTAACTGTCAAACAAATGCCATCAATAGATATGCTGTCGCCTATTGCAATATCAAATAAATTATCTAGAATTTCAATTTCTAAAATATTTTTTTCTTTTTTTAGTTTTCCAATTGATTGAATTATTCCTGTGAACATAGATTTAAGAAAAATATTTTTGCAAAATTTTGTATTTACTTTAATTTACTTTAAATCATTTTAAACTATAAATAAATTAAAGAGTAAATAAAAAGAAATTGATCATATTTGGATGATTATTAATTCACAAAAAAGATCATTTGGTAGAGGGGCGAAGGTGAGCTTATTCACTTTAGGGACAATGCGGGCAACTGAAAGTCTGGAAAAAATGTATAGCATAATAAAAAATGCATATTATGTAGGAATTAACCATATAGAAACAGCACCTTCATATGGTGATGCTGAATCACTTATTGGAAATTCAATAAAAAAACTAGCAATAGAAGAGAAGATAGAAGAAAAAAATTGGGTGATTACTTCCAAAGTTTTACCAAAGGGAGATTTTGACTTTTTAAAAAATAATTTTAAAAAGTCTCTTAAAAATTTAAATCGCGAGAAAATTAATAATCTTGCAATTCACGGACTCAACTTAAAACAACATCTAGATTGGGTTCTAGCTGGAGAGGGTAAGAAATTCATATCATGGATACTTGAGAAGGAACTAGTTGATCAAGTTGGTTTTAGTTCACACGGAAGTTATTCATTAATTAAAGAAGCAATTAACTGTGAAGTTTTTAGTTTTTGTAGTCTACATTTACATTATTTAGATCAATCTAAAATTACTTTGGCAGAGGAAGCTATAAAAAAAGGTATGGGAGTATTAGCAATATCTCCTGCTGATAAAGGCGGTAGATTATATTCTCCAAGTGATATTTTGTTAGAGGCCTCAAAGCCTTTTCATCCATTAGAATTAGCATATCGATTTCTCTTGGCAAAGGGCATTACGACTTTATCTTTGGGGGCTACAAATAAAAAAGATTTTGAATTTGCTCAAAAACTTAAAAACTCCATAGAGAAGCTTACAAAACTTGAAAAAAGCGCCCTGAATAAAATTGAGAAAGTTGCTAATGAAAGATTAAGCTCAACTAAATGTGAACAATGCAGATGTTGTCTACCCTGCCCAAATGAAATACCTATTCCAGAAATACTTCGTTTAAGGAATATATCTATTGGTTATGGCCAATTAGAATTTTCAAAAGAAAGATACAATTTAATAGGAAAAGCTGGCCACTGGTGGGAAGAAAAAAATTCCTCATTTTGTCAAGAATGCAATGAATGTGTTCCTAAATGTCCTAGTAAATTAGATATACCTGATTTATTAAAGCAAACCCATAACTTATTAATTGAAACTCCGACAAAAAGATTATGGGGTTAAAGATTCATTCCAGAAATTTTTAAGATTAACTTTTTGTTCATTTGTTAGGACAGGAAAAGACCAACTATTTTCCCAACATTTCTCAGAAGGCCCTGAGATGGGGAACATTTCAGTTTTGTATTTACTTTGTAAATAATCACTACTGAATGGTAAATACCATCCCTGGCTTACTAATTTATCTACAGTTAATTTATTTTCTAAAGATTTGATCCATTTAATTAATATTGCATTATTTAGATTTGATCGACTAAGTAGAAAATGCCACATTAAAGGTACTCCTTGACTTGGGAAAACTAAAGAAAGTCTTGGATCTATTTTTAAATATTTTGAGCAAAGACTATAAGGAACTATTGCAACACAAGCATCAGAATTAATCAGCCAATTGAGCATATTTTTATCATCAAATAACATTGCTTGGCTTTTAAGTTTTTTTAAAGAATTAGATGAATTAATTCTTTGAGCAATTGACAAAATTATTCTAGGACTTTGTGGAAAAATAATTTTCCCAGTTAATTTTTTAGAAAGAAGAAAATCCCAAGAAGTTCTTGCTGAATTTATTAGTTCTTTATTATTTTTTATAATAATTGTAAAAGGTACTACGCCAATAGGAAATAATTTACTTCTCTGAAGTTGATTGAAACTTCCCAAAAAATCTTTAGATCTCTTATCCAAATTTTCGATCAGTGGGTAATCAATTATTTTTTCAAATTTTGCGAAATCTATACTATTAACCCATCCATCGTTTATTAAAGTAAAGTCAGAATCGAAAATTGTGTTTCTATTTTTTTGTTGCTGGATACTTTTAAAATTAATTTTTTCCTGCTTCCAATCTTTTGGAATCGTATCTTTAAAAGATTTTGGATAAAAAGAATTTTGAAATGCAATTTTTACTTTATTAGGAGTAGAACTGCAAGAGTTTAAGAGGAATAAAAGAGAAAGTTTACCACAATTTAAAAATTCTCTTCTAGAAACAAATTTTGAAAACATTCAGCAATCCTTCTCTAAAGAAATTTGACCTAGGCTTTTCATCATTTCCAGATTTTGTTGACACAATGCAACTATTTCTTCATTTTTAAATCCATCTAAGAACGCAAGCAATGATATCCCACCAGCACCTACACCTTCTTTTACATGCCCTAATTCATAATCCTTCAATTCTTTGTATTTTGAAGATTTAAAATTTAAAGGACTTGCTAAACCTAATAATTTGACATCATATTTTTCATTAATTAGATTTAATAAATCACTTAGAGAATTATCTTTCAAAAGCCACCCAGTTGTTGCAATAAAAACATCTTCAATAAAGTCATCTTTATTTTTTACCTCTAAGAATTCTAGTACAAGCAAAATGACCGCTAACATCTGACTTCCGCCAGACAATATGACAGGTTGTTTTACTAACCTAGCACCAATTAGTAGACCCATTGAGAAAGCTTGGAAAGGATCACCTACCGCCGCGACGACATCAAAAGAGTCAAAATCAGTCTTGAGATTTGCATTTAAAAGTCCTTTTTGAACTACTTTTCTTCTTAGTTCTCTTGGCGCTTTAAATAAACTACTACCTACTAAATTAGATACCTGCAAACCAAAAGCTTCCATTACTGCCTGAGCAGTTGTGGTACCACCTGGTACAGATTCAGAAATTAAGATGGGCTGTTTTGAGGATTTTCCTATCGCAAGACCGCTTTTATAGAGATTTATAACTCTCTCTTTGGACATAGATTTACCAGTAGTAAGACAATTTGACGGACCAAAATCTCCATCTTCCACAACCAAATGCTTAAAGTAGGGTTTTACTCCTATTCCCAGAGGAACAATGACTGGATAAATTTTTATAAGCTTTGAACAAACATGACTTATTAGAGCAGGAGTTACTCCTGCATTAAGGAGAGGCAATTTATATTTATGATCGTTTGAAGCGCCCTCAAGCAAAAATTCGGCATCTGCGAGGGCAGTTTTTCTTCTTGATTTTGCATTTATACCTGCAGCTGAAATTCCAGGAATTTGCGAAGTGTTAGTTCCTGCAATTACAAGAAATATTTTAAAATTATTTAAATTCTTTTTCAGTATTTCTATCTTATTAATCTGACTTTTTTTATTGGATTCATTTCCAAAAAATTTTATCCCTAATTCTGTAATATACATTCTTTCTTTGTTCAATTATTTAAATTAACCAAGCTATTTAATAATCTTGGAGGATCTGGGATAGTTAATTTAAATCTTGGAAACAGAGAATAGGCAACAATGTGTACCGTTAGAACATAAACTATTTCTTGAAAAATTATTAATAAAATTGCACCTAATTGGATGCTCAAAATTGAGGGAGATACAGGTAAATTAAATAATCCAATGATCTTTTCTATTAGACCATAACTCGCTCTAGTAATTAACACCCAAAGATTATCTCCAACCAAAGTAGATAATGCTATCACTCTTAGGAAGAAGCCAAGGGTTCCAATAAAAACTCCTACACTTAAACTCAGTTTCCAACTCTTTTCTTTAAACCAACACCAACCCAACCAAAAAGCCAAGATCCCATAAGGAAATAAAAATAAAGTTCCTCTTACAGGACCCATTATTATGAATAAAAGTAGAAATTGTATTAAGAGTCCCTCCAATGCAGTTTTAGTTCCTCTTCTCAAGTGCAACAGGATAATTGGAAGAGGTAAAATCAACCTTAATAAAGCTCCCCCAATGGGCAAATAATATAATGCAACCCATAATAAAGAAGAAAGAGATGCTAAATATGAAGTCTCAACGATATTTAATGCTTCAGTTTTTGTTGTTATTTTCATTATTTTATTGAATATTTTTAATTAATTTTTATTCATACTTTTATTGTTTGAATCTAAGATACGTTCAATCTTTTCTATTTCAAAATTTACCTCAGAATTATTTAATATGGAACTTAAATCTTCCGTAGGATCTTTTGGATCTACATCCTTTAAGATGAATATTATTTTGTAAGATTG
>CACJCK010000001.1 GCA_902591865.1 uncultured Prochlorococcus sp. | reverse complement strand
CTCAGCGGGCGTTGTATTAACAATAATTCCAAGTCGTGCGTAAGTACTTTTACCTATACAGATAACAGTTATATTTTCTGGAACTTTCATCTTTTCTAAAGCAACTCCTAAACCATAGGAGTGAGCAGGAAGAATAAAAAAGTCCCCATCATTATCATGGTGAAGAACAGTTTTTTCTAAATTATTAGGATTAAACTTTTTGGGGTTCATCACAGTCCCAGGGATATGTCTGAAAATTAGGAATTCTTTTGATGAAAGTCTTAAATCATAGCCATAAGATGAACATCCGTAACTCAAAACTGGCTTTTGTTTATTGTCAGGCTCAAGATGTCTAACCAACTTTGATTGAAAAGGATTTATCATCCCTTCCGAAGCTTTTTGATTTATCCAGAGATCATTTTTTAGCATTGTTTTATGAGCGAAGTTCGGTAATTTGGTTGGCCATTAATAATAAATCTTTAGGTATATGTGTTCCAGTAAGAATTACGTCTCCTGATATAAATCGGTTATCAAGTGTTGAAATCAAATCATCTTTATCAATAATTTTCATGTCAATAGCTAAAAAAATTTCATCAAGTATGATTTGGTCATTCTCTCCAGACTGTAGTTCTTTTTTACAAAAATTCCATAATTCAATAGTAGATTCATGAATAGATTTTTTTAAATTTTTATTATTTTCAATTGCTTCAGAATTATATTGATCAAAGGAATGTGATGATCTTACCCAAGTTAAATTACTGCATAGCTTTACTGGATTCTCAACTCCTTGCTTTACCCCTCCTTTCATAAATTGTATTAATAACACTTTCCTACCAAGAGCAGCATTTCTTAGAGAATCTCTAATGATAGATGAGTAGCTACCTCGATATGAAGATTGATAAATTTGAATTTGTCCGTTTTGTGTAAATTTTTTTACGTTAATTGTATTAGCAGTTTTTATATTTACATAATCAAGATTACTTTTGGAATAGATATGGGACGAACTAATTACCATTATTTAAATTCTTTCTACATGAAGTATAAATAGAATCTATTGACGCTGCATATAGTGTAATTTTACTTAAAAAAGGGTTAAGCAATTTGAAACTGACTGAAAGGAGCTTATTGATAAATTGATAAGAATTGAAAATTGTTACTGTTGATACAAGATATTTCAGGGTGTCTCCTTAAATTTTTTAATAGTTAAGATATTTATGATACCTGCTTCAAGAGGATTCAACCGCTTTAGTTCGCAGCATTCCGGACAAAGTAAAACTAACTCAGTTGGGGAACGTTTTCCAATCAATAGAACCTTAATGGAAGTTATTAAAGGTCTAGATGGTGCAAGCACAGAAATGGTTGAGAGATCTAAAACAATATTTTTCCCTGGGGATCCGGCTGAAAGGGTTTATCTCATAAGAAGAGGAGCAGTAAGACTTTCAAGAGTCTATGAGTCAGGGGAAGAAATAACTGTTGCTCTTTTAAGAGAGAATAGTCTCTTTGGTGTTCTATCTCTTTTGACAGGCCATAGATCAGATCGTTTTTACCATGCCATAGCATTCACAAGAGTTGAAATGATAACTGCACCTGCAAATTCTGTTTTAAGAGCTATAGAGGGAGATGCATCAGTAGGACTATTACTTTTACAGGGGCTTTCAAGTAGGATCCTGCAAACTGAAACAATGATAGAAACTCTTACACATCGAGATATGTCTTCTCGTTTAGTAAGTTTTTTAATGGTGCTTTGTAGAGACTTTGGAGTTGCAGGTGAAAAAGGTATTACGATAGATTTAAGGCTTTCACATCAGGCAATTGCTGAAGCGATAGGTTCTACAAGAGTAACCATTACAAGATTATTGGGAGATTTAAAGGATTCAGGGCTTCTTAATATTGAAAGAAAAAAGATCACAGTGTTTGATCCAATTGCTCTTGCAAAAAGATTTAATTGATTCATCATAAATTATGATGTACTGAATATATGCAAAAATGTGGCTTGGATTTTAATTGTCTTTTTAATATTGCTAGGGGGATTAATTGCACCATTTGGGGATATTCTTGGAACAAAGATTGGTAAAGCAAGATTTAGTATTTTAAAATTAAGACCAAAAAAAACAGCAACTATTATAACTATCATAACTGGTGGGTTCATTAGTTCAATATCAATAGGGTTATTGATTTTAGTAAGTGAAGAATTCAGACAAAGGCTTTTTGTTGATATTCCTTTTTTGCAAAAAACTTTAGATGAAAGTAAAAAGGCTTTAATTCCGTTACAGGAAGAACAAAAGGAGCTTGAAGGTAAAATTATTCAAAAAGAAAAGGAGTTAAATCAATTAAAAAATAATATTAAAGAATTTAGGAGAGGAAATGTTGTTATTAAAAGAGGACAAACTTTATTTATAGCTGAAATCAAACCTAGCTCAAATTTAAAAAGAGACTTTACAAAAATCTACAATGAAGCTGATAAATTTGTTAGGAAAATTGTTATTCCAAATAATAAAGAAGCAAAAAATATTCTTTTGTGGAGACCTAGTGATATTACAAAAATTCAAAGTACAGCAGATAAGGGTGGTAACTGGATTTTACTAATCAAATCAGCAACAAATGTTTTAAAAGGTGATAATTATGTTTTTGTATCTCCCGATTTATTAAAGAATAAATTTATAGTCAAAAAAGGGGATGTTATTACAAGTTCAATTCTTGGAGAAAGTCATTTGAATCTTAAATCAATAGATTTAAAAATCAAATCATTGCTTAGAGAAACAAGGGATGAAATTAAGTCAAAAGGATCACAAGTTAGTGAAATAAAAACAAATGGAAATTTTGTAAAAAAAATTAGAGACTTTCTTCAAGAAAATCAAAATATCAAATTTAAGTTAGAAGTAGTATCTTTGAGAGATAGTAAAACTGTAGAACCAATAGTCGTTGAAATCAATATTTTAAAGATTGCATCTTAAATGCCTAGAGTTATAACTATTGATCCCGGGAAAAGTAAATGCGGTGTAGTATTAGCTGAAATTAGTGAAAAAAAAGTTTATAAAGCGATTATTCTTAAAAGTGAATTACTAGAGAACTATGTCAGACGTTTAATTTCCGCTGAGAACATCTCACAAATTATTATTGGCAATGGTACTAGCAGTAGAGAAATTAGAGAAAAACTATATTTTTTTAAAAAAGGAATAATAACTTTTGAGGAAAAAAATACCACCTACAGGGCTAAAGCAAGATATTTTGAACTTTTCCCAATTAGTGGTCTGAAGTTTTTAATTCCTAGAGAGGTTTTTATTCTTAATAAAAACCTTGATGCGATATCAGCGTTGATAATTTTAGAAGATTATTGCAAAACGAAGTTTACTTTAAATCAAAATATAGATTTTAAAACTTGGCTGAAATAGTGAACTTATATTCATTCCCTGTTTCTAGTTCATAATCTTTTTTCAGTAAAAATTTCAACAATGCATTTTCAATTAATGCTCTTCCTAAAGAGGGATTTACTTTTAATAGACCTTTATTAAAGCAGTATGTAAAAGTCCATTTAAATTGACTAGCTTCCACAACCCCCTGAATTTGCTTTTTTGAGAAGCAATATTCCTTAATACTTATATTTGCAATAGTTTCAGGTTTTGAACCCATTTCTTAAGGTTGGACTTTGTCAAAAGAATTTAATTCATTAATTATATGTTCTTCTTTTTTAGTATTTAGTTGTTCGAGGGATTTAATTACTCTGCTATACACTTTATCCAATATTGATTTTTCTTCTAGAGAAATATTTCCTAATACATGTGAAATGGTATTGAAATTATTTTTTCCTTTTATTAAAGGAGGTGACCCAATACCAATTCTTATTCTCTTAAAGTTTTGTGTCTGTAATTGTTCAATGATACTTTTCAGCCCGTTATGTCCACCCGAGCTTCCTTTTCTCCTAAATCTTATTTTTCCAAGGGGAAGATCTTTATCATCGACTATTATGAAGATCTGATCTAAATTTATTTTGTACCAATCAACTATTGCTCTGACAGCATCACCACTGTTATTCATAAACGTATTTGGTAAAAATAACCTGAAATTAGAATCATTGATTTGAAATTCTGAGCAGGAACTTTTAAGCTTATCTTTTAATAAAAAATTTGAATTATATTTTTTAGAAAAATTTTCAAGCAGTAAAAAACCTATATTGTGTCTACTTTTAGAGTATTTTTTCCCAGGATTTCCTAATCCAATTAAAAATATTTCTTTCATTTTTTTATTTCTAAATCTCTTTTTGTTTGAGAATTATGAATGTACAAACTATAACTAATTTATAAAAACAAAAATCAAAAAAAAAAGTTATTTGGCAATTTTCACATTAACCAAATAACTTTTTGAGAAAATATCAGAAATTTAGTTTCCGTTCCAATCTACTGAGAAACCTTGTAGTAGTAGAGATTGGTTATAGATTTGTAGAAGAATAACTAAGAAAACCAAAAGTAGTAGACCAATTACTGTCATAACAGGAACTGCTCCCCAACCAGGTACAACTTTCCCTTGCCCTGAATTGCCAATTGCTTTTAAAAGACTTCCTAATGCTGTTTTTTGACCCATGTTAAATTCACAAAATCGGATATTATTTCGCTATTGTATAAGAATTCATACATAAATTGTTTACAAACTTATCAAAATTGATGCAAACTTTATCATCAGCTCCAGATCCTGCTGTTTCAATAGCTGTAACAATTCTGGCTTTACTTTTAGCTTTGACCGGTTTTGGTCTTTGGACTGCCTTTGGACCTAAAGCAGCAAAGCTTACTGATCCATGGGATGATCATGACGATTAATCTCTCTTAAAGTATTTCAAAATTTACCAAAAATACAAAAAGTAAACAATTACCCATAGTTTAATTATAAATTTAATAAGATATAAATCTGTTAGTACAAGTATTTCCATGCTCGCCCTAAAAATTTCTGTTTACACTATCGTCTTTTTCTTTATTGGTATATTTCTTTTTGGATTTTTAGCAAGTGACCCAACAAGAACCCCAAACAGAAAAGACCTAGAAAGTCCTCAAGACTAATTTGTCAATTAAATTCTTAAATTGTTTTCAGGAATATCGAAAAAAGTAATATTTTTCTCTTTTCTCTTTATTAATTTTATTCAGTCATCAAAATCAGCTGAATTATCAAGAATTAATAATAGTAACATCAAATCTATTTTATCAAATGCCAATAATCTAGTATCTTCATCAAAATCACTTAATAACCCTGTCAGTAATATACTTAATAATGATTATGTAAAATTTTTTAAAAAAAAAACAGACCCACTTTTGGTTGCTGAAGTCGAAAATAAACAAGAGTTAATAATACAATCGGATAAACAGTCCGAAATAAGTGATGTTATTTATGCAGAGGGCAATGTGTCTGTTTCTTATAGAGGCAAACTCCTTAAAGCTGATAAATTAATTTACGACAAGTTAAATAAAAAAATTGAAGCAAAAGGAAATATAATATTCATATTAGGAGATCAAATCTTTAGAGTTTCACAACTTGAATACAGCTTTATTAGTGAAAAAGGTTATCTATTAGATGTTAAGGGTGTTATCAATACCAATACCTTGATTGAGGACATATTTTCAAATTTCAGCTTATCAGATTCTAAAAAGTTAGAGTACTTAATTGATTTTAATAAAAAGGAAGTTATAAATACTCCTGACAATGTACAGAATTGGTTATTTTTTACAGAAAAAATTATCATAGATGGCGATAAATGGAAAAGTAATAAGGCTATATTTAGTAATGATTTACTTGAATTAAAACAAGCAAAATTAGCAGTAAATTCATTAGAAGTTTTTCTTATTAATGAAAAACTTAGATTTAAATCCTCATTAAATTATTTAATACTTGACGAAAAAGTATCAATCCCCTTTTGGTTAGGTAGTAGAAATTTTGATTTTAAAAAGTTCCAAACTGCAAATACATGGAACTTTGGATATGAAACTTTAGATAAGGATGGTTATTTTATCGGAAGGAGAATTAACTCAATAGAAATAAATGATGATTTTGTTCTTGATTTAGAGCCTCAATTCTTGATTCAACGTTCACTCAAAGGGTATACAAAAAGTTTTGTAAATAAGGGGGAATCAATAACTTCAGATAGGGTTAAGAGAAATTCAAGTTTTGAAGATTATTTTGCTTTAAAGTCCCAGATAAAAGGTACAATTAAAAGCTGGGATTTAGAAATAGAAAAGGATTTTAATTCTCTTGATATTAATAAATTTTCAGATGCATTTAGATTTAACACTAAATTGAGTAAAGAAATAAATTTATTAAATTCCGTATGGAAAAAAAGTTTTTATGCAGTTTATAGAGAGAGGATTTGGAATGGTTCATTGGGTGAATCAGAAATTTACTTTGGTTATGGTTCAAAATTGCAAAAAGAAAATACTTGGATTACTGATGGCATCATAAAGTCAGAATTTTTATCTCTAGGTTTGGCCAACATAACAGCAGAGGCTTTAAATACAAAAAATCTTGTAACTAAACTAAAAGGTAATTTGTTTTATTCTCTTGATCAGAAATTTCCAATTAGCATTGTAAATCCTAAAAAGAGATCTATTGATATTTCATATAAATACATTCCTGAACCAATCTCTAATGGATTAAGTCTTAATACAAGATTAGAAGCATCATATTCTTTCTATGAAAATGGAGATCATCAAGAATATGTAGGGCTAGGTGTTGGCCCAGAACTAATATTTGGTAATTTTAAAAATAAAACTTTTGACTATACTCGAATGAGTATTTTACCTTTCTATAAATTAGATAGTGGCGAAAGTGTTTTTAAATTTGATCAGAATTATGAGGACTTAACCTTAAATATTTCTTATGATCAGCAATTATATGGACCAATTATTCTCAAAAGTTTTGGGATTTTGAACTTAACAAACGATTCAAATGATTATGGTGAATTTATAGATTCTAAAATTTCTTTAAATTGGAAAAAAAGATCCTATGAAGTTGGTATTTTTTATCAACCTCATAATCAAGCGGGAGGTATTTCTTTTAGTCTCTTTGGATTTAAATAGCTATAACAAATTAGTATTAAATTTTATATAGGGTAATTGGGTAAATTTATTTTCTATTGAATCTTCATTCTCAAGTAGTGTTGAAGTAGCATCCCATTCTCCTGATAAAAACATTTTTTTTGAGCTTTCCTTAATCTCAAGATTTATTTTTAAATCTTTTGATTTTGCTAAGGATTTTTTCAGATCAATTTCTAAAAATAAAAATTGATTATCGCAATAGTTTTGCATTTCTTCTATGGATTTTTTAGGTAACGTAAAACATGGAATTCCGATTGCAATACAGTTACTGTAAAAAATATCGGCGAAACTCTCGCCTATAATTGCTTTTATACCCCATCTCATAAGCGCTTGGGGGGCATGTTCTCTGCTGGAACCACATCCAAAATTGCTATTAACAATTAGTATCGAGGCATTTTTGTTTTCCTCAATATCAAAAGGATGCCTTCCTTTTAAAGTTTTTCTATCGTCTTCAAAAACAGATTCACCCAATAAATCAAAGTTAACACACTTCAAAAAACGCGCTGGAATTATTCGATCAGTATCAATGTCATTACCAATCAACGGGATACATTGACCGTTAATATTTGAAATTTTTCCAATTGGCTGGGTAAACTCTGATTTCATTAGTTGATAAATTCTCTAACGTCACTGACTTTGCCATTAATTGCAGCAGCAGCAACCATTGCTG
Source organism: uncultured Prochlorococcus sp. (assembly GCA_902591865.1). Lineage (GTDB taxonomy): Bacteria > Cyanobacteriota > Cyanobacteriia > PCC-6307 > Cyanobiaceae > Prochlorococcus_A. The sequence continues at coordinate 112,231 of CACJCK010000001.1, read as the reverse complement.
GACTCATGAGCAGTGTTCTTCCACTTGGAGATCCTTGCCTACCCTTGAAATTTCTATTACTAGAACTAGCACTAACTTGATTGCCTATTAGCTTATCTGAATTCATTGCTAAACACATTGAGCAGCCAGGCTCTCTCCATTGAAATCCAGAATCCTTAAATATCTGATCAAGACCTTCTTGTTTTGCTTCAGTGGCTACTTTTTCTGAACCTGGAACTACAAATGCTTTGACATTCTTGGATACTTTTTTGTTTTTTAGTACTTTAGCTGCAACTCTTAAGTCACTGATTCTTCCATTTGTGCAACTACCTATAAAACAAACATCAACAGGAGTATCTTTGATGTATTGCCCAGGCTTAAAACTCATATATTCATAAGCCTCTTTTGCAACTAATTTATCATTTGGGGATAAGTCATCTAAAGTAGGGATTTGTTGGTTAATACTTATACTTTGGCCAGGAGTAATCCCCCAAGTTACTGTTGGCTCCACTTTAGAAGCATCTAATTTAATTACATCATCATAAATTGAATTTTCATCGCTTTTTAATGATTCCCACCACGTGATCGCTTTATCCCAATGTTCATTTTTTGGAGCACAAAATTTATTTTTAATGTAACTATATGTCTTTTCATCAGGGTTAATGTAGCCGCATCTTGCTCCTCCCTCAATAGACATATTGCATATAGTCATCCTCTCCTCCATTGATAATTCAGCTATCGCAGGTCCTGTGAATTCATATGCGTAACCTACTCCTGCCTTTACGCCAAGTTCATTAATTATATGAAGTACTAAATCCTTAGCAAAAACACCTTTAGATAATTTTTTCTCACACCAAATCTGCCTTACTTTCAATTTGTTCATAGCTATTGTTTGAGTAGCAAGAACATCTCTTACTTGACTTGTACCTATCCCAAAAGCAATTGACCCAAAAGCTCCATGAGTTGAAGTATGAGAATCACCGCAAGCGATTGTCATTCCTGGCTGAGTTAGCCCTAATTCTGGTGCTACTACATGAACTATTCCTTGATTACCACTACCAATGTTAAAAAATCTTATGTTATGTTCTAAGCAATTCTTCTCAAGTGTTTCAATCATCTGTTCCGCGAGATTATCTTTGAAAGGCCTGCTCTGATTATCTGTTGGCACAATATGATCAACAGTAGCAACAGTTCTTTCAGGGAATTTTACTTTTAAGTTTTTGTCCTTTAAAGCACCAAATGCTTGGGGACTAGTCACTTCATGGATAAGATGAAGACCAATAAATACCTGATCAGATCCTCCAGGAAGACTTGCAACTTTATGTAAATCCCAAACTTTATCAAATAGGGTATTTTGACTCAATTTGTAAAAATAGTTACTTACTATTCGATAATAGGATTAATCTGAGACTGTTCAAAGACACATTTACACTTAGTGTTTGTATTTCTTTTCTACTTCGGTTTGAGTTAAATAGTTTTTTTATATTAGTTTTGTAATTATTTGGTCCTGAAATTGAGATATAGACGAGTCCAACAGGTTTATCTTGACTGGCTCCATTAGGACCAGCTATTCCACTAATTGCTATTGCCCAATCTGCTCCTAATTTATCTCTTACATTAATTGCCATGGCCTCACAAACTTCTTCAGACACAGCTCCATATTTTGTAAGCTTTTCTTCAGAAATGTTTAATAATGAATTTTTTATTTCATTACTATAGGAAACAATACTACCTTGAAAAACTTGAGAAGAGCCTGATATTGAGGTTAGTGATGAAGATAGAAGGCCTCCAGTGCAGGATTCAGCAAAAACAATAGTTTGGTTCCTCTTGGTTAATTCTTTTATTAAAACGCTAGGAAGAGTATCGTTATCCTCTCCAAAAATAAATCTAGAAAAATCTTCTTTTAATTTTTGTTTAATAGGATTAATTATATTTTTTGCTTCAAGGGCATTTTTTGCTCGTGCTGTGATTCTGATTTTAACCTCTCCTAAGTTTGCATATGGTGCAACAGTCGGGTTTTTAAGATTTAATAGATCGTTAATTTTTTCTGCAACGCTAGATTCTCCAATGCCCGAAAATTTAAGAGTATTTGAAAAAAAGGAATAACCAACAGAGAATTTGGTTTTAACGAAATCATAGGCCGTCTCTTCCCACATAGTTTTCATTTCACTAGGTACTCCAGGGAAAGTGAGAATAGTAAATCCTTTTACTGGTTCCCAAATCATTCCTGGAGCAGTGCCCCCAGGGTTATTTATAATTTGAGCATTTTTTGGGAAGAAACATTGTTTCCTTAAGCTAGAGGAATCCTCTTGGAGCTTTGAGTTTGGAAGTTTTTGTTTGATTTCGTCCCATAAGTGCGGTCTTTCAAAAAGAGATACATTAAAAGATTTGGCTATTGCTTCAGTAGTTAAGTCATCTGGGGTGGGCCCCAAACCACCTGTTGTAATTAGAAGATCACTTCTTTTCGATATTTCTTGAATTACTTTTATAATTCGTTCACAATTATCACCTACAGTTGATTGCCTAAAGTGATTTAAGCCTAATTGAGATAACTGCTCAGAAATCCATTGAGCATTTGTATTTATGATGTTTCCTAAAAGTAGCTCTGTTCCAATAGAAAGAATTTCAACTCCCTTGGCATTAGGACTATTTAATTGATGCTTCAAGTATGCCTTCATAAAGAGGAAAACGATTACATAAGGACAATACTCTTTCTTTACATTGACTTTCAATTAGTGCATCGTTTGGGTTCAGTAATCTATCAGCAATAATTTCACCAACTTCAGCAAAAGCATTCTCATTAAAACCTCTAGTAGTTAAAGCGGCAGTACCCAACCTTAGACCGCTTGTCACAAAAGGTGATTCAGGGTCAAATGGAACAGTATTTTTATTTGCAGTGATATTAACTTCACTTACGAGCAAGTCAGCAATTTTACCAGTCATATTGATACTTCTTAAATCTAGTAAGACAATATGGTTATCAGTGCCTCCACTCACGATATTTATTCCTCTATTTATTAAAGTTGAAGCTAGAACTTTGGCATTTTTTATTACTTGTTGGGAATAATTAACGAAATCTGGCTGTAAGGCTTCTCCAAATGCAACTGCTTTAGCGGCAATAATATGTTCTAGAGGACCACCCTGAGTTCCTGGGAAAACAGATTTATCAAATTTCTTTCCAAATTCTGCATCTTTACACAAGATAAGTCCACCTCTAGGCCCTCTTAACGTTTTATGAGTAGTTGTAGTTACTACATCACAATAAGGTATCGGATTTGGGTGAAGTTTACTTGCTACAAGACCCGCGATGTGTGCAATATCAGCCATTAAGAATGCACCAACTTCATCTGCAATATTTCTAAATGATTCAAAATCGATTGTTCTTGGGTAAGCAGAATATCCGCATATGATCAATTTTGGTTTTGCTTCAAGTGCTATCTCTCTTATCTCATCAAAATTCAATTCACTTGTTTCTTTATTTACACCATAGTGAACTGCATTAAACCACTTGCCACTCATATTGACTGGAGATCCATGAGTTAGGTGTCCACCATGGGATAAATCCATCCCCATGATAGTGTCGCCAGGTTTAAGCAGACTTAGGAAAACAGCAGCATTAGCCTGCGCTCCACTATGGGGTTGAACATTTGCCCAACTTGCATTAAATAATTTTTTCGCTCTTTGTATAGCTAATTCCTCGATTTCATCAACAAATTCGCATCCACCGTAATATCTTTTTTGAGGTAATCCCTCGGCGTATTTATTTGTAAGGACGGATCCTTGAGCTTGCATGACGGCAATTGATGCGAAATTTTCACTTGCGATTAACTCAAGATGAGTTTCCTGTCTATTTTTTTCAGAGTTGATAAAATTGAATATTACTGGATCACTTACTTTAAGATTTTGAAGGATATTCATTGAATTTGATAAGTAATACTAATAATATAGACGATATTTTTAGAAAAATATAAAAAGAATATTTCATAATTTTAAACGCGCCTGGAGAGATTCGAACTCCCGACACCCTGATCCGTAGTCAGGTGCTCTAATCCACTGAGCTACAGGCGCATAATTATGTAATATCTCTGTTTCAGGGTCTCTTAGTCAACTAGATTTCGGGTAAAATATCTATTATTAACAATCTAATTATTAATATGCCTATAAAGTGGTACGGAAATGGTGATTTAGAAGATCCTACCTATAAACATTTTTCTCGAATAGTAAATTTTGTTATTCACTGTATGATGTTTACCGCGATTGTAAGTGGAACATGGCTTTTAAAAGAAATTAAATATGAAATAGCTTTTTTTAATAATTTTGCTATTTTCTGGTCAGTTCTTTTGGCCTCCCATTTACTTTACGTATTTATAAAAAAACCTAAAGATTCTTCAAAACAATCAACTTAAATTAATTTTATATTTATGGACTCTCAGATACGAATAAGCGATCTAGAAAATGTTATTTCAGAAAAGGTTTTTATAAAAATAGAAAAGTGGAATTTGTATCTTGGAGATGCTGGCTTAGCTAGAAATCTTGCTATTGAATGTATAAGAAATAAAGATCAAGGTCCATTGGAAGCTGCAAAAATAAGTTTGAAAGCAATAAATGTAAAAGTAGGGGATGGTGTTAACAGTATTGCACTGATTAATTTAATAACTACTTCACAAATTCTAGAATTGGAGGAAATTTTGGAAAGTTTTTTTGAAAACTAAATCTTTTTTTAAAAAACTTTATATTTATTTACCTTCAAGTATTTTGTAAGTAAAAAATAAATTACAAAAAAAGTTAAAAATCCAAATATTAATAAAAACAATTCTCCTAGATTTGAATTGGAGTTATTCGTTGTTTTGAGAATATTAAAACAAAATATGCTATCTATAAACACTGCTAATGACATAAGGCTGATTTTCCTCGACAAAACCAATTTAGGTAAATGGATATTTTCATTTCGCAGATTAAAGGAAAGTAAAATACAAACTATAAAGTTGACTATTACTGAAGATATAATTATTCCTACAACTCCAAAATTATATGGAGAAAGATTCCCAAAATTCTTAATTGGAGCACCTATTAAAAACCAATCAAAAAAAATGTTAAATATAATCCCGGCAAATGAAGACTTAAAAGGTAAGTTTGTTTTTTCTATTGAATAGTAAGTTCTTACTAATAAATCTCTATACAGATAAAAAGGAATGCCAATTGAATAAGCAATTAATATATTTTTTACTTTTAAAGCGGCTGAATAATCAAAAGATCCTCTTTGAAAAACTAATTGTACGATTTGATTATTGAATGTTATGAAAAATCCTGTTAAAAAAATAGCTGTCAAGAAACAGTACTCTATCCCAGATATCAATTTTTTTTGGAGACCTCTATCGTCTTTATCACTTCTCAATTTCGAGAATTTTGGAAGTAATGGCAAAATCAAAGAGTTAGATAATATGCCTAAGGGAGCTTGTATAAGAAAGTTTCCGTATGCGAGTCCAGATGCTGCCCCTTGAAAACTTGAAGCAAAAAACATATCGATAAAAACATTAATTGAACTTAGACCTGATGAGATAGATGCTGGAATAATTAGTTTGAAAATCCTCCTCTCTTCATCTTTAAATAAATTGAAGGTTAATCCTAATCTCAAGAGACCAATTTTATTTATTGCCAAAATTTGAATAACAAATTGAATCAAAGTTCCTGCCAAAGTTGCAAAAGCTAATAATCCCGAGTAAGTAAAGAAATGAGAAGATGTATTTTTTTGGTTGACAATCCAACTTAATAAAATAAAAAAAATAGTAGTTAAGCTTGTTATTGCTGGACTTATACTTGATAAAAAGAATTTTCTTTGGGAATTTAAGGCGCCAAAGCTTAAACCTATGAAGCCAGATAAAGGGATACAAGGTGTAAGTATTTGTAATTGGTAAGTAGCAATATATTTAGCTTCCGAATTTAAATTGGGTGCTAATAATTCAATCAATAAGCTGGAATTAGAATAAATCAATATGGCTAAAATCAATAATAATATTGAAAGTTTTATGCTTACTTGGGTTAAAATTATTCCTCCATTCTTTTTGCTAAGCGGAGTTAAAACTGCAACAACTGCATTATGTAAGGGTCCATTAATTCCTCCAATTATAATTAGCAAAAAACCAGGAATTATATAGGCATAATTAAACGCGTCGTATGTTACCCCAACCCCATATGCAGCAGCTATAAATATTTGTCTTATACATCCAGCTAACTTACTTAGAGTAGTACCAAATGAAATTGAAAAAATATTATTTTTTAAAAATGATTGCATTTGGATCTGTCTAAATTTTTCAAGAAGATTAAGTTTCAATTATATTTGCTTTTAAACTAACGACATATTTATGAATGATCGGATAATTGAATTTGATCCATTGCTTGAAGGGTTTTTAATCAAGAGGTATAAAAGGTTTCTTGCAGATATTAAGTTAAAAAGCGGTGAGGTAGTAACTGCTCATTGCGCTAATACAGGCCCAATGAGGGGACTTTTGAGCGAGGGAGCAAAAGTAAGAATAAGCGTTTCCCCTTCTCCAAAAAGAAAATTACCTTTTACTTGGGAACAGATATGTGTTTCTGATGAAAAAAAAGGGGAGGTATGGGTAGGTATTAATACTCTATTTGCAAATAAGTTAATCAAAAAGGTTATTGAGAAAAATCTGTTAAACGAAATCATAGGCGAAATAGAGACAATTAAATCTGAATTTCCCTATGGAAAAGATAAAAAAAGCAGAATTGACTTTTTTTTAACCCCAAAATCTTCAAATCCTGATAAACGTAACATTTACATAGAGGTTAAAAATACGACTTGGATTAAAGAAAATGTAGCTCTATTCCCAGATACAGTAACGAAACGAGGCCAAAAACACCTTACGGAATTAAAGGAATTAATTCCTGAAAGTAAAGGTGTTTTAGTACTTTGTATTACGAGAAAAGACGCTCGTTTTTTTGCTCCTGGAGATGAGGCAGACCCCTTGTACGGCAGTCTTTTTAGAGAATCTCTAAGTGCAGGAATGATAACTATCCCATGTTCCTTTGAATTTCATAAAGACCACGTATCATGGAAAGGAATTAAACCTTTGAAATAAATAAAATCTTGATAATTTGAAAATCTTAAAAAAAAGATTTTTAAATTTAACAGATATAGTTTTAGGATACAACTATAAAATTGGTAACAATGACTACTAGACACTAATAAGTTTTTTGAGCAAAATTGAATATGAAAGGAAACAGCACAAACTGTTTTTTTGCAGATCTAATTTTTTTTTATGACCACTGCTTTGCAAACGCCTCAAAGGCGCTCTAGGTCCAAATTACAAGATGCAAGTCTTGTAAATGGACCTATGCTCCTTTTGAGGAGTATTCGAGGATTTAGTTCAAACCGCTCTATGTTGTGGCTTGCGACTGTTCCTTTAGCTTTGTTTGGTTTAGGTATTTTTAATCTTTCAGCTCACGCGGCTGATTTACCTGAGTTGAATGCAGCTTTTCTTGCTAACAATTTATGGCTTTTGATCGCTACTATTTTAGTGATCTTTATGAACGCTGGTTTCGCTATGGTTGAGGCAGGTATGTGTCGTTCTAAGAACGCAGTAAACATCCTTGCTAAAAACCTATTCGTATTTGCTCTAGCTGTAACCTCTTATTGGTTTATCGGCTATTCATTAATGTACGGAGGTAGTGTAGCTGACGGATGGCTTTATTTTGGCGGCTTATTTTTTGATCCAACAGTTACCGCAGATATGGTAACTGATGCTGGATTAGTCCCAACAGTTGATTTCTTGTTCCAGTCTGCATTCGCAGGAACTGCAGCAACTATCGTATCCGGTCTTGTTGCTGAAAGAGTTAAATTTGGAGAATTTGTTGTTTTTGCTGTTGTATTAACTGCATTTATATATCCAATTGCTGGTAGCTGGAAATGGAATGGTGGTTGGCTTGATTCTTTGGGTTTTGTTGACTTTGCTGGTTCTTCAATTGTTCACTCAGTTGGAGCATGGGCTGGTCTTGTAGGAGCTATGCTTCTTGGACCAAGAATTGGCAAATACTCCGATGGGAAACCACAGGCTATGCCAGGACATAATATGGCTATAGCTACTCTAGGTGCATTAGTCCTATGGATAGGTTGGTATGGTTTTAACCCCGGTTCTCAACTTGCTATGGATCAATGGGTTCCATATGTTGCTGTAACAACTACTTTAGCAGCAGCAGCGGGCGCTATTGGTGCAACTATTGTTTCAACATTAACTTCTGGTAAGCCTGATCTTACAATGATAATTAACGGAATCCTTGCTGGTTTGGTTAGTATTACTGCTGGTTGTGGTGATATGACTCTTGCTGGAGCCTGGTTCGCAGGACTAGTTGGGGGAATTATCGTTGTATTTTCTGTTGCAGCACTTGATGCCGCAGAAATCGATGATCCTGTAGGTGCATTCTCTGTTCACGGAGTTTGCGGTGTATGGGGTACTTTAGTTATCGGTCTTTGGGGTACAGCAGTACAAGGTGATGGAGCAGGTATGGGATTGTTCAATGGTGGAGGTATTACCCTTCTTCTAGTTCAAGCTCTTGGTGCCGCAGCTTACGCTATTTGGACACTAGTTACTTGCTGGATTGCATGGTCTGTAATTGGAGGACTATTCGGCGGAATCCGAGTATCTGAAGAAGAAGAGACTCAAGGATTAGATATAGGGGAGCATGGAATGGAAGCATATCCAGACTTTGCATCTGCTAAATAATCTAATTAAAAATTGATTTAAGAAACCTGACTTATGTCAGGTTTCTTTTTTTTTTCGAAAAATTATTTAAAACGTTGTAATATAAAAAAATGGATACCCAAGCTTTTAGAAGATCCCTTCACCATTCTGATAGATACAATAGAAGGGGGTTCGATTCTCCAACAAAAAGAGCTCAAGCATTAGAAGAAGCTTACCAAAGTGATTTGATAAGTTCTATAAGGGATAATGGTTTTACTTACACTAAGGGCAGACTGAATATTAAGTTAGCTCAAGCCTTTGGTTTCTGTTGGGGAGTTGAAAGAGCAGTAGCAATGGCTTATGAGACTAGGAGACATTATCCTAATGAGAATATTTGGATCACAAACGAAATAATTCATAACCCCTCTGTTAATGATCATTTAAGAAAAATGAATGTAAAATTTATTTCAGCTAAAAATGGAATTAAGGATTTTTCGTTAGTTGCTAATGGGGATGTAGTTATATTGCCTGCTTTCGGAGCTACTGTTCAAGAAATGAAACTCCTTCATGAGAAAGGATGTCATATTATTGATACAACTTGTCCTTGGGTTTCTAAGGTTTGGCATACTGTTGAGAAACATAAAAAACATGTTTTCACATCTATTATTCATGGAAAATTCAAGCACGAAGAGACTCTTGCTACTAGCTCATTTGCTGGTAAGTATCTAGTTGTACTTGATCTAGATGAAGCAAATTATGTATCTGAATATATTCTGGGTAGAGGAAATAGAAATGAATTTATGAATAAATTTGCTAAAGCTTGTTCTAATGGATTTGATCCTGATAAAGATTTAGATAAAGTGGGAGTTGCTAACCAGACAACTATGCTTAAGAGTGAGACCGAAGAAATTGGTAAGGTTTTTGAAAGAACAATGTTAAGGAAATTTGGACCAGAAAACCTAAATAGTCACTTTTTAGCGTTTAATACAATTTGTGATGCAACTGAAGAAAGACAAGATGCAATGTTTTCTTTGGTTGATGAAGATCTTGATATTCTTGTAGTTATTGGTGGCTTCAATTCCTCTAATACTACTCATTTACAAGAAATAGCAATTACTAAGAATATTTCCTCTTTTCATATAGATACTCCAGAAAGAATATTAGTTGAACAAAATTCAATATTACATAAACCACTTGGATCAGATTTAGAACTTAAAAATAATTTTTTACCTACTGGAAATATTAATGTTGGAATTACATCAGGTGCATCTACTCCAGATAAGGTTGTTGCTGACGTTATTGAAAAATTAATAGATATTGCTTCCTGAATTTATTTCATCTATAGCTTTAATGAGTTTTTTTAATTTATTATTCAGATAGTTCCAAAATATCTACTTTATTAACTAGAATAATAAAAAAATAATGAAGTATGGAAGACAAAGAGCAAACTAACCAAGTTCAAACTGCCAGTCTTAATAGAACAAAAGCTCCCCAAAAAGTTGAAGTTGTAGTTGCTAATTCATCATCAGGGACAGAAGTAAATATCCTTGGAGAACTATCAATCTTTATCTTAAGAGTCGGTTTTTCTGCTTTGATGATTCATCATGGCCTAGAGAAACTTCAAGATCCTCAAGGTTTCGCTGAGTTTGTTGTTGGTAAGTACTTTCCATTTTTGCCAGGTGATCCAGTCATTTGGACTTTTGGAGCAGCGATTACCCAATTGATATGCCCAGTAGGATTGGCTTTAGGGATTTTTGCGAGGCTTTCTTCTCTTGGTTTATTTTCAACAATGGCATTTGCAGTATATTTTCATCTACTAGACACTGGACTAGAAGGTTTTCCTCTAGCAGTGGTTGAGGGTCACAATTATGCTTTCGAATTGTCTTTTATATATGGGGCTATCTCTCTTTACTTTCTATGCGCGGGTCCTGGTAGGCTCTCTTTATTTAGAAAAACTAACAAAATTACATATTATCCAAAATCAACATAACTTAATGCAAGAAATGCCTTTTTTGAGTAAATATCATTGACATTCCCTTCGAATTACACATATCAATACTTTCTTGATCTCTTATACTACCTCCAGGTTGGATAATTGCCTTTATCCCGTATTCATTTGCAAGTTCTACAGTATCTGAAAATGGAAAAAACCCATCACTGGCCAAGACTGCATCAGAGCATAACTCTCCAGCTGCTTTTAATGCAATTTTTGCTGCTCCAACTCTATTCATTTGTCCAGCTCCAATACCAATAGTTTTTTGGTCTTTTGCAATAACAATGGCATTAGATTTAACGTGTTTACAAATTTTCCATGCAAAATTTAGATCAAGGTTAATATGATTACTAGGATTTTTTTTAGTTACTGAAATCCAACATTCAGTTTTTTCTTCACTATCATCAGTGTCTTGAACGAGTAATCCTCCCATTATTGATTTACTAGAGGTTTGATTCTTTTTTGGAAATTGATCTTTTGATAACTTTAATATTCTTAAATTCTTTTTAATTTTTAAAATTTCTAAAGCTTTCTCATCAAAAGATGGGGCGACGACACACTCCAAGAAAATATCTTTTAGGTGAATTGCGGTCTCACTATCAACATTTGAATTAAAAGCAACTATGCCTCCAAATGCACTAATAGAGTCGCAATCTAAAGCATTCAAAAATGCTTGAGAAGCTGAATTACTTATAGAGGCACCACAAGGATTATTGTGTTTTAGGATAACGGAAGCAAATCTGTCGGTTGTAATTTTATCTTTTTCTGCGTAGCCAAATTCTAAAACTGTTGAAAGTGCCGACTCAAGATCCAACAGATTGTTATAACTCAAATCTTTACCTTGTAATTGTTCTGCTGAGTTCCATCCAATGTTACTTAAACCATACCAAGAGGCTTTTTGATGAGGATTCTCGCCATATCTTAAGGTTTTTATTAGTGGATAAGATTCAATATATTTGGAAGATTGTAGCCCTCTTTCTTTTTTTATCCAATTAGATATTGCAGTATCATAGTCTCCTGTATGTAGAAAAGCTTCAAGAGCTAATTCTGCTTTATATGACTCCTTTAATTCGCCTTTTTTCCTTTCTTCAAGAAAATTTTGATACTGACTAGGATCCACCAAAACGGAAACGTCTTTATGATTTTTAGCTGCTGAACGAATCATTGAGGGCCCTCCGATATCGATATTTTCAATAGCATCCTCCCATTTAGCTCCCTGCGCTACTGTTTTTTTGAAAGGATATAAATTGACAACTACTAAGTCAATTAACTCAAGATCGTTAGCTTCTATATCTCTTTTATGATCTTCATTAGTTCTTTTAGCTAATATTCCTCCGTGTATTTTTGGATGTAAAGTTTTAACTCTTCCTCCAAGAATTTCTGGAGAATTAGTAAAATCTGCAACTTTAATAACTGGAATTTTTGCCTCTATTAGATGTTTGGCAGTTCCTCCGCTTGATAGAATTCTATAATTAAATTGCTCTACCAATTCCTTACAAAATGGGATTATATTTTTTTTATCGGAGACACTTACTAGAGCTATTGGTGACATTATGAGAAAGATTACTTACTTAAGAATATAAACATGAAATACGCCATCAATCATGAATTTGTCTCGATTAGCTCTCAAACTGCAACTCATAGAATTATTTTGATACATGGTTGGGGAGCCGATTCAGATGACCTTTTAATATTTGGAAAGGAGATGACAGAAAAAATAAATCTTGACTTTGAGATAATTTGTTTAAGGGCTCCTGAATCACATCCAAGTGGTCAGGGAAGACAGTGGTATGGATTATACCCACATGATTGGAGGGGAGCTGAGGTTGAAGTAAATAAACTTTTAGTTTCATTAAAAAAATTTGACACTGATCAGATTCCACTAAGAAAAACAATTTTGTTGGGGTTCTCTCAAGGGGCGGCAATGGCAATTGATGCAGGATTTAAATTAAATTTTGGATTAATTGTTGCTTGTAGTGGTTATCCTCATCCCAATTGGGTTCCGGAAGAAAAATGCTCGCCATTTATTATTAGTCATGGTTTATATGATGACGTCGTGCCTATAGAAGCTTCTAGGATTATTTATGAAAAGGTGAAGAGTAAGTCTCCTAAATTTTGTGAATTTTTAGAATTCGATGGGTTTCATCAAATTGATTCAAATTTAATTAACTTTATAAGTTCAAATATAAGTAATTTTTTTTAAACAAAAGCATATTCGTATTCTTCAATCTCTTCCCAATCATCTGCAGTAAGTTCTAGACCTTCAAATATTTTTTCTTCACCTATTCCTTCAACTACGACTTTTAGTGATGGAAATAAGAAATGATTTTCTTCAGCATATTGGGCGCTAAATAAGCCTTTTTCACCCCAAAAAAACCTATCTGTGGTATGTTCATTTCTTCTGACATTGAAAACTGAAGGCGCAGAGAGACCATTTTCAGCTATGAATCTTCTTGCTGCTGTAACTGGTTTATGTTTGCCAGTTTCTATATGATAAATCGGTACGTGAGCCATTACTCTTTGCCCAGCCAATCTTCTTCTACTGATTCTTTTTCTTTTTTTTGACATTGATTGGTACTCCTGAAATTATTAATGAGATTAGTCTTATTAAATTTACTAATCTTATATATGTGATTTTAAATTCATTTCAAATTACATAGGGAACCCATCAACCCCTTATGTAGCTTAAAATATGGTTGAACGTATATTTAAGGCTGGCTTAAGTCAGACCTTTTTATATCTTAATACTTTTTTCATATTTTACAAGCCTTTTTTCGAATTTTTTCTTAAAATTCTCAAAATTTCGTTAATTATGTATCGCTCAAAAAAATTTGAAGAATTAATAATAAAACAGCTAGAGAGTTTTGGCTGCTCAATGGGGGTTACTAATTTAGTTCTGTATCTTGCTTCAGCTAAGCAAGGCACTAAAGCATCTTTTGAAATGATTGGTCAATGGCCACAAATTGATAGGCTACTATTATCAATAGAAGATGATCCTTCACTAAAAGTTTCATCTCCTAATAGAAGATGGTACCCTCTTCAAGAAAACGATATTCTACTCGGTGTTCTTAGGGTTGAAATTGATTTAAAAGGGGGGAATTGGCCAGTATCTCTCGATACTAGATTAAAAGCGCTTTCAATATCTTTAGCTAAATGCGTCTCTATAGAATTAGAACGTCAAAATAAAAATGAAGAAATCAATTATTTAAAAAATCAGGTCAATGCCATAATTCATCAATTAAGGAATCCATTGGCTGCTCTTCGTACATATGCAAAATTATTAATAAAAAGACTTGGTTCAGATGATGATTCTATTGAAATAGTCGAACGCATGATAATAGAGCAAAAACAAATTAATCAATATATGGATTCTTTAGCGCAATTAAATTCACCTGTTCAACTTCCTCTAGCAATTGGAGAGGAAAGATTATTATTACCACCAAATTTAGATAATAAAAAGTTAATAACTGTTCAGAGTTTGTTGAGGCCAATATTAGAAAGGGGTAAAGCTAATGCGAACCTAGAGAATAGAGATTGGTCTGAACCTTCTCTTTGGCCAGATTGGACTTTATCGCCATTAGAGGCAAAATATGCTGTAATTGCTGAAATTGTGGCTAATTTATTAGAAAATGCGTTTAAATATGCCCAAAAAGATGCTGAAATTGGACTCGCAATTACGAATAATGGACTTTGTATATTTGATGATGGTAAAAAAATAGCCAAAAATGAAAATGAGAAAATTTTTGAAAAAGGTTTTAGAGGATCTGCCGCTAAGAAGAAGGACGGCACTGGTGTGGGACTTTTTTTGGCAAGGAAATTAGCAAAACAAATTGGAGGAGAATTGAGATTGCTGGAAAATAACTCGATTGATAATACTGAGAAATCAAAAAATATTAACAAGACAAATATTTTCTATTTAGAACTTCCTATAAAAGAATTGCATTCATAAACAACATTGCAGTTTCAACTAGTACAACACTTGCACCGCAGGCATCTCCATTGAAGCCTCCAATTTTATTCCCCAGTATGTTTGGGATGGTATAACTTAGAAAAATACCAATCAAAATAAGAATTAAAAATTTAATTAATATTGCTTTGGATGTAATTGAAACCAATTGGTATGTAGTGAAAATTAACAGAAAGATAATGGAGATCAAAGATTCTTTTTTAAATCCATTCCAAAATTTTTTGTGACTAATAGATTTTTTCTTATAACTCATATATTTAAACTTTTCTATAAAAAATAAATTTGAAAATCTTCCCCAAAATAAACATATAGGTAAAACAAAAATTATTAGATTCTTAATTTTAATTATGCAAGCAATTTGAATTAAAGTTATAAAAACCAAAGCTTGGACACCATACGACCCAACTTTACTGTCTTTCATTGCTTTTAAACGTTTCTTTTTACCCGCAAAAATACCATCGAAAGTATCCATTAAACCATCGAGGTGTAGACCGCCAGTAATTAAATATCCTGAAGCCAAACAAATTAATGCAGATGCATAAATTGACCAAGAGTGTGTATTTAAAAAAATAAAAATATAACTCTGTATTAATCCAATAAAAAATCCTATAGGCGGCGCAAATTGTGCAATATTTTTAAATTCGGGATTAATTAAAGGTATCTTTGGAAATGTCGTATAGAAAATCCAAGATCCTGCAAAATTTTTTATTAAATATTTTTTGATGAGATAAAATCAGACTCAATTTTAAATAATAGGGTAGATTAATGAAATAGGATCAAAAAATTTTATAAATTATTGTGTTTGAATTTGAAATTACATCGAATTGCAGTAATACAGAGGCAAGAACTGGTATATTTTATACCCCAAATGGTAAGGTAAACACTCCAAAATTTATGCCTGTTGGAACTTTGGCAACGGTTAAAGGAATTTCATCAAAGCAGTTAAACTCCACAGGATCAGAAATGATTCTCTCAAATACCTTTCATCTTCATTTACAACCTGGAGAAAAATTAGTTAGAGAATCTGGCGGAATACATAAGTTCATGAATTGGCCTAAGCCTATACTTACTGATTCAGGGGGATATCAAGTTTTTAGTTTGGCTAAATTAAATAATATTTCTGACAAAGGTGTGGAATTTAAAAATCCTAGAGATGGTAATCATGTATTTTTGTCACCTGAAAAAGTAATAAAGATTCAAATGGATCTTGGATCGGATGTTGCGATGGCTTTTGATCATTGTCCTCCGCATACAGCTAACGAAAATGATATTGAGGACTCTTTGCAAAGAACTCATTCATGGTTGCAAAAATGTGTTGAGACTCATCAGAAATCCAATCAAGCATTATTTGGTATAGTTCAAGGTGGTAAGTATCCAAGATTGAGAGAATATAGCGCAAAATATACAAGTTCTTTTGATCTACCCGGAATAGCAGTCGGAGGTGTAAGTGTTGGTGAGGCAGTCGAAGAAATACATAGCGTAATTAATTACGTACCTAAATTCTTACCATTAAATAAACCAAGATATTTAATGGGTATTGGCTCTTTAAGAGAAATTTCATTAGCTGTTGCCAATGGATTCGATATATTTGACTGTGTTTTGCCTACAAGACTAGGAAGACATGGGACTGCATTTTTTAATGATGAAAGATTGAATTTGCGTAATGCTCGATTTAGAAATGATTTTTCTCCTATTGACAAAACTTGTAAATGTGAGGCCTGTAAATATTATTCTCGAGCATATTTGCATCATCTAATTAGAAATGACGAAATCTTAGGCCTCACACTCATAAGTTTGCATAATATAGCTCACTTAATAAGATTTACCAATGCAATTTCTGATGCAATTAGAGATAATTGTTTTACAAATGATTTCGCTCCTTGGAAAACATCCTCTATTGCTCACCATACGTGGTAACGTCTTATCATAATTAACTAAATTATCAAAAAAGGTGCTCATTCTATTTAATACATTTGCTGAATTGCCCGAGGCTTATAAGGCCTTTGCTCCAACTGTTGATGTTCTTCCACTTATTCCTTTATTTTTCTTTTTATTGGTATTTGTTTGGCAAGCTGCAGTTGGATTTAAATAAAATTCTTTAATTTTAGATTTTTAGTATTAGAAGGGATTTTCAAGTAAAATCGCATCTCCAGAATTATCCACAGCACTCTCTATAAAATCAGCAATTTTTAATGCTCTTGAGGCTTGCTCACCATCGACCTCAGGTGTTTCTTGCCCTTGAACGCATTTAAGAAAATGCTCCAGTTCTGCATAAAGAGGTTCAATGGAGGTTGTACTAACTTCTTCGACATATCCATCATTTCTATAAACTAATTCTCCATGAGCTGCTGTGTATGATTCATGTGACTTTCGATGGATTTGTAAAGAGTGATTTAAGAAATCAGTTTCTACTAGGCCATTTTGGCAGTGAGCACTTAAATTTCTAATTTTTTTGTGACTCATTTTGCTGGCAGTTAAGCTTGCAATAACATTATTTTTAAAAACTAAAGTAGCATTGACATAATCTATTAATCCTTCGCTATTTCTTCCTCCAACAGCCGCTAATTTTTGTATTTTTGAGTTTACAAGCTCTAAAACAAGATCAATGTCATGAATCATTAAATCCATTACTACAGATACATCATTTGCTCTGTCTGCATGAGGACTGTGCCTCCTTGCTTCTAAAACAACAATTTCTTCATTATTTACTATTTTAGTTAATTCTCTAAAAGCAGGATTAAATCTTTCAATATGCCCAACTTGTAATACACAGTTACTTGCATTAGCGGCCTCTATTAAAGATTTGGCTTCCAACTCGTTAGCTGCAATTGGTTTTTCAATGAGAACGTTAGTACCTCCCTTGAGACAATCTAGTCCTACTTTTTGATGAAGTAGTGTAGGAACAGCGATACAGATAGCATCAACTTTTGGAATTAAGTCCTTATAATTTTTGAACCATTCACATTGAAATTGCTCAATTGCTAATTTACCTCTCTCTTCATTTGGATCCGCTACTCCTATGAGATTTGCATCTTTAAGTAAGCTTAGTACTCGAGCATGATGCCAGCCCATATTCCCTATACCTATGACGCCAACCTTTACTGGTGATGAGGTTGGTTGCATAATTTTAAATCCATATATGTTTTATCATTATCCTCTATAGAAGTCACATTTAGCTTTTGGGAAGAGTTATTTTAACACGATCAATTTTTGGACCTGACATAGAAGTAACTTCAAATTTAATGTTATTAAAATCTAAAACGTCGCCAATTTTTGGAACCATTTGAAATTTTTCTAGAATAAATCCAGCAAGGGTATGATAATCTGAACCTTCTGGAATAAAACATCTTAACTTCTTATTGATTTCAATAATTTCTGATTTTCCAGCTATTGACCATTTTTTAGAGAAATTATCTAACATTCTCATGTCTGAATAAATTCTATTGTTGAGCATTTCCTCTCCAACTATTTCGCCATTGAGATCAGCTGCAGTTATAAGCCCCTCTGTTCCACCGTGTTCATCAACTACTAATAAGAAAGGATTGTAGTCTCTAACTATTGGAAATATTTCTGCTAGTGAACATGTTTCTATTATTTTTGTCACCGGTAATAGGAATGGCTCTAATAATGTATCTGCTTCCATTTCACCTTTTGATATTGGATTAGCTAGATAACGCATATCTAATACACCTAATACATCATCTAAAGACTCACCAATCACAAAGAAGCGAGCATGTCGAGTTTTATCTACTTGTTTCATAAGTTCTGAAAAGGTTATATTTTTTGGCAAAGTTACCATCTCAGATCTTGGAATCATTACCTCTTTAACCTGTGTATCTTTCAGAGCAAAAACTCCTTCAAGAATATTCTTCTCATCTGGTTTTAAACCTGTTACATTGTCTGTTTCTATAAGAGTTTCTAATTCTCCTGCGGATAAACCCGAGTTTAAAGAATCCCATTTGTTATTTAAATTGAACAGGCCTAAACAGGCGCTAGCAAAGAATTCTATTGTTTTCACTATAGGATTCATAGCTTTTCTTACGGCATCGAATATTGTGGTTAACCTTAATGCAGCAGATTCTGGATTGTTAATTACTAAGGCTTTCGGTATTAGTCCAGAAACAAGAGTAACAAGTAAAACAACAAATAAAAATAATAGAAGATCATAAAATCTATTTGATAAAATATTGCTTTTCCAATAATCATTAGCCAGGTTATTACTGAGCCATCCAATTGCAATTAATGAAATTGTTACTCCAAATTGAGAAGCAATTAATGAAGATCTAAAGCGTTTTTGAATTTTTAAAATTGAAAATGCTCCTTTCTTTTTTTCTTCTATTAATCTTAAAACTTTACTGGGCCTTATTAACAAAAACGAGAGTTCACTCGCTGCGAAAAAAGCTGGTAAAAATAAAAGAAATAAAAGTAGAGTTATTTTCATTCAATGACAAATTAATAATGGGGGTGGCGAGGATCGAACTCGCCTTAGCCAAATTATGAGTTTGGTGCATTCACCAGATTGCTACACCCCCTTAGGGAAGTTATGTAATTTTAATTACATTGAATTTCAATATACAATATAAAAATAATATTTCAAAAAACATCTCATTAGGAAGTTTTTGTGAGATTTCTTTTTTTTCTTCTAATCTTTAAATATAAATTTAACTTTACTAATGGCCAAATTCTCGGATAAGTATGATTCAAATAAAGCAAAATTGTTAAAACTGTTAATTGAAAAATCTTACAAGAAAGGAAACTTCACTTTATCTTCAGGAAAAAAAAGCAGTCATTACTTGAACTGTAAACCGGTGTCATTAAATGGGGAAGGCCTAAACTTAATAAGTGATTTATTTTTAGAGTTAAAGGACGCAAAGTCAAAAGCTGTAGCAGGATTGACTTTAGGTGCAGATCCAATTGTAAGTGGATTAATAGTTAAAGCAGCTTTGAATGGCCTAGACCTTGATGGTCTAATAATTCGGAAAGAAATTAAAAAATACGGTACCAAAGCTGGAATAGAGGGCCCTACATTAGAAGAAGGAACTTTAGTAACTGTCTTAGAGGATGTTGTTACAACTGCAGGTTCAGTAATAAAAGCTATAAAAAAATTACGAGAAAATAATTATATTGTTGAGGAAGTTTTGTCTATAGTTGATAGGCAAGAAGGGGGATTAGAGGCCCTTGAAGATGAAAATGTAAAATTAAAGAGTCTTTTTACAATAAAAGACTTTTTATAATGATCTCAAAATGCAAGATATAAAAAAAAAGTTTTGGCTTGAAAAATTTGATTGTTTTTCTATTACTGGGAAAGATGCCAGAAAATTTTTGAATGGAATAACAACTGGTAATATTCTTAATTCAGAAAATAAAGTTATCAAAACTTGTTGGTTAACTCCAAATGGAGTTCTAAGGTCATTAATTGAAATTATTTTTTTAGAAGGAAATTTAGAAGTAATTATCTTGGCGGGTAACACTAATGAAATAATTGATTACTTTAATCAAATTATTTTTCCAGCGGACGATGTACTTCTAAGTGAACCTTTCTTGATAAATAGAATTCAGGAAATTGATGAATCTAGTTCATGGAGAACTTACCAGCCTATTTTCTTCAAAACAGAAGATAAAGAATTTGAAATATATAAAGATAAACTAAATTTGCTGAATTCTAATGATTTAAAACTTTGGAAAATTAATCAGGCAATACCATCATTAGAAATGGAAATAAACGGAAAAAATAATCCTCTTGAGCTTGGATTACAAGATCTTATAGATTTTAATAAAGGTTGTTATTTAGGACAAGAAACAATGTCAAAAATAAAAAATGTTTCTTCATTAAAACAGGAAATAAGAATTTGGAAATCATTTGAATATAGTTTGAATTTTGACGCTGAAGATAAAAATTTATACATTAATTCTTCTAAGGATATTTCTGTAGGCAAAATTACTAGTTTTTTTAAGTCAAATTCTCAAATAAAAGGTTTAGCAATGATAAAAAGAAAATATTTGGAGGAAGGAAATTATTTTTTTTCAGAAATTTTTGGAAAAATTATAATTAATAAATCTGTAGGATCAATTTTTCTTTAAT
This sequence comes from uncultured Prochlorococcus sp., assembly GCA_902591865.1. GTDB lineage: Bacteria > Cyanobacteriota > Cyanobacteriia > PCC-6307 > Cyanobiaceae > Prochlorococcus_A. Next base: position 91,508 of record CACJCK010000001.1, on the reverse strand, counting down.
TGATTTTTGATTAAATATTTTGCAATTTGTAGAGTAGCCAAACAATCATCTTTGTTATATTGGATAATTTTTTTTAAAAATATTTCGTTTTCTGTAATTTGATATTGAATCCACCAATAAAGGGCTTTCGAGCCACTTACATTTTTCTGCATCCATTCAAATCCAAGCCAATTAGAAACAGTTTTTAAGCCATAGTTTTTTAGTGGTAATATCCAAGACTTTCGTATTAAGGTATGTAAGTCTATAAATCTTGAGGCAAGTGAATCAATTTCTTCAAAACTAAAATTTAGGTTTTTAGCAATATTAATTATTGCTATCTTTTCAGTTTCGCCGTAATGTAAAACTGGCCATTCTTTGTGTGAAAAAAGTATTTCAATAATTTTCCTGTAAGATTCTCCTTTATCGTTTTTAAGATCTAAAATTGGTTTATAAATAATGTCTTCTTTTTGTGTAAACAAATTATTTATTTTTAAAAAACCATATAAAAAGTCATGCTTATCATCTGGATTTGACTCAATATCAAATATATAACATCCCGAACATGTTTTTTCTAGTAAATCGTTAGTATCATTTTTGTTGTAAATTCGATATGGTTCCCCAGAAATATAAGCTTGTGCCTGCTTTATAAATATGATGGCTTTTTCAGACTTTTGATGATTGAATTTAGATAATTTCTCTCCAAGTTGTTTTTCGCTATACGAAGCTAATGTTTGGGTATCAGATATTCCATTTGTTATGAATAATGAGGCCGTTTTGGATCCTATCCCATCTATATCTGTCAGATATCCATTTTCTTTTGCTTCTTTATCACAAAATTTTTGCCATGAACAAATAGTACATTTTTTTCTATCTTGAGTTATTTCTGGTATAAATCCCTCAAAGCATTCATTCAAACTTAATAAAACATTCAAAACTTTTTTTCTTAATTTTTTATTTACATAAATTTCTTCAACTTTAACTTTTTTATCAAAACTTGAAATTACTAATCCTTTTTCAATTTTAGATTCTTGAAAAGTTTCTAATAGAATAGAACTAAAAGATAAGTCGAATAAATGTTCTTTAGTGGTTTTGTTGCCTAACTTATAAACAGCAGGTAAATATTTATATTGTCCCCATTTACTTTTACCTTTAGTCTTTACAAGTAATTGTGGACGTATCTCTGCGTTAATATTTTGGAAAAGATTCGCTTTGATTTTTAATCCAATTACCCCTTGATAACCATTTTTGCATGCTTTTAATCCTGTATATATTTCACTATTACAAAATTCAGAGAAAATTTGAAACTGTTTAATTTTATCTATAGCTTTATGCGGAGACCACACTTCATAAGATTTTTTACCCTTAAAATCTAGCCATGCTTTTCTTTTGCATCTTATAAAACTTTTTAAATGAAGAGAATTCAAATTTTTTTTTTAAGGGCGGTTTTAAAATTTACTCATTTAAATTAGTATAGATAATTAGAAGAAATCAAGGAACTTTTAAATTTGACAGCTCATAAATTAGATAAAATAAAATTTGGAACTGATGGGTGGAGAGGAATTATTGGATTTGATTTTAATTTATCTAATCTATCAAGAGTTGTTGTTGCTGCATGCCAGGAGTTACATTATCAATACTATAAAAAAGTTAATTCAAAGAAAATTATTATTGGTTATGATCGCAGATTTATGGCTTGTGAATTTGCCAAGCAAATAGTGCCTTTTGTAAGAGGATGTGGTTTTGAACCGATCTTATCTAATAGCTTTGTTACAACGCCCTCTTGTAGTTTCTATGCCAAGGAAGTCGGTTGTCTTGGAGCGTTAGTAATTACAGCAAGTCATAATCCATATAATTGGCTAGGTCTGAAAATAAAGAGCTTTAATGGATGCTCTGTTGACGAATCTTTTACAAGTGAAATTGAAAAAAGATTAATGCTTGGAAATTCAATTGAAAAAATAGATGGTATTAATCAATTGGTGGATATTAAGAAATTTCATTTAGATAGAATTAAATCCCTTTTTGATGTTGACTTTATTTCCAATAGATTGAAAAAAATGAAATTGAGAATTTTTGTGGATTCTATGCATGGTTCAGCTGCAAATTGTATTACCGAGATTTTTGCTTCTAACAATTTAGAAGTTATTTCAGAAATCAGGAAAGATGCTGATCCTTTTTTTGGGGGAAAACCTCCTGAACCTCTTTTAAATTATGTAGATGATCTAAATAAAGTACTAATAAAAAATTCAACAGAGGAAGTGAAAACTCTAGGAATTATATTTGATGGTGATGGTGACAGAATTGCAGCAATTGATGAAAAAGGAAGATACTCTAGTACTCAAGATTTACTCCCATACTTTATTAGCTATTTGGGCGAAATTAAAAATAATTCTTATCCAGTTTTAAAAACTGTTAGTGGTTCAGATATTATTAAAAATATATCAGAGAGTCAAAATAGAGATGTTTTTGAACTTCCAGTTGGCTTTAAATATATTGCTGAAAAAATGATAAAAGAGAAAATATTTATTGGAGGGGAGGAATCTGGGGGAGTTGGTTTTGGTGAATTTATGCCTGAAAGAGATGCTCTATATGCAGCGATGGTTTTATTGAATGGAATTGCTGAAAAATCTCAATATTTATATGAAACCTTAGATGAAATTCAAAAAGAATTTGGGCCAAGTTTTTATAAAAGAATTGATATTAAATTTCCAAATCAGTCTGAAAAAAATAACGTAAAAGAATTTATCATAGATAATATTCCTGCGAATATTAATAATCACAAGTTAAAAAGTATCTCAAAAATAGATGGAATAAAGTTGAGAATTAATCAAAATTTTTGGCTTCTTTTTAGGTTCTCAGGAACGGAACCTCTTTTAAGGCTATATTGTGAAGCACCAAAAGAATCTTATTTAGAAGAGTTATTAGAGTGGGGTCAAGTATTTATAAATTTGGCAGGAAAATAAGGTTGAAAAATTTATATTTAGCAAGTAAGAATAAAGGTAAAATTGAAGAATATAAGAAATTGCTTGCTGGAGTTAATTGTAAATTATTACTCCAGCCAGAATCATTAGAAGTTGAAGAGGATGGAATTACATTTAGAGATAACGCAATTAAAAAAGCGAGTGAAGTTTCGAGAAAAACAAATAATTTCTCAATAGCAGATGATTCAGGAATTTGTATTGAAGCACTAGATGGTAAGCCTGGCATTTACTCTTCTAGATATGCAGAAAATGATCAGAAGAGAATTGAAAGAGTTTTAAAAGAACTTGATGGAGTTCAAAATAGAAGTGCTTTCTTTATTGCGAATATTTGTGTTTGCTCCCCAAATGGTGAAGTGATAATTGAATCTGAGGCCAAATGTCATGGCAATATTATTTTAAACCCGAGAGGAAAAGGTGGTTTTGGGTATGACCCAATTTTTGAGGAGAGTTCTACCAGATTAACTTTTGCAGAAATGAATAATGATATTAAAGACTTATGTAGTCATAGAGGTAAAGCTTTAAAAAAAATTATTCCAGATTTAATTGCTATTTTTTCTTAAATTCAATTAACCCAAGATCCATGAAGGCCATGAGGAATTGAAATGGGTAATTCATAAACAACTAATTCTTTTAAGTCTTTTGCATCTAGAATCACTAAATCACTCCCTCTTCTTTCTCCGTTCCATAAAAGTATAAATAAAAATCCCTCATCTTCTTTTGAAGAGTTTTCTGATGGAACCATAATTGGTTCACTTACGAATCCACTTGGACCTGCTGACCAAGAAATCTCTTCCTTAGAAGTTAAATTTATTTTTTTTATTGCTTGAAGTGGAGCGTTCCCCAGCTTTTGAGATGTGCTTGCCATCCAACTAAAAGTTGCTTTTAATCCTAAGTTTTTAGGATTAACAACAGCAAATTCACAACATTGTTCACTTAAAGTATCAAGTTCACAAGTTTTTCTCTTGAGGTCGATAATTGATCTTTTCAGTTTTCCTTCTGGATATTTATCAAAGTCAATATCCCTAAAATTTTCGTCTGGACCAACTGATGGGAAATCATCATAAAAAATACTATCTAATACGATTTTGGAATCTTTTTCAAATGCATTTACATGATGAAAAACGAATCCTTCTGGAGCATCTATTGTTAACGGTGGCTGACCTCTAAATAATCCACTTTCTCTGGGGATGATAAAAAACTTTGCCTTTTTATTTGGGTTTGACTTTAGACATTGTGCTGCTCCTCTTTGACCCATTACAAATGGAAGAGGATTGAAATCAATAGCATTCTGTAAGAATATTGCCCAATTAGTTGTAATTGCGAAATCATGAAGGAATGCAAAACCATTAAAAGTATCTTTTCTGTCGAAAATAAGCTCTCCAGAATTTGTACCAGCGTTATTAAATTCCATTAATCTAATGGTACTTTTTGGCCCGGTTTGCACTCCAAAAGTCACTAAAAGTTCCGAAGATGCATTTGAGTTTAGGTCTGTTTTGGGATGGGCACTGAATGCTTCGTTAGGCTTGAGTACTCCTTTTAATGTTGTTAAACCAATAGTGTCAAGACTATCAGGATCCATTGCATGTGGACCGGCTGCTTCCCATAATGCGAGAATTTCATCACCTAATTTAATGACATGAGTATTTGCGATATTCTTGAATTTTAGATCTAATGCATTATTTAAAATTCCTCCATTTTTTTGCGTCCCAAAAACACCTCTGTAAAGGAATTTATTTATTTTTTCTTCTTCTAAATAGCCTTTAGTTTTAACAAATCTATTTGTTAAGAATGGCTGTCCATATTCGAATTTTATGGATGTTATCATTCCATCACCATCAAATGGATGATGAACCCATTGTCCGCCTCTCTCTAATATTCCTGGTCCATTTTTTAATAATGTTCCATTTAAATTTTTAATATTATTACCTTTGCTAATTTTTAGAGGCTCCTTGGTTAGCTCCTTTTCTACATTTTGATACGCACTTGACCAATCTTCTTTATTAAAACTTTTAAATTTATCAATTTTTTTCTCTTGTAGATTAGTCACAACGAAAATAATTACTACATCTATCTTCGCCAAAAATCAAGTGAATTGTGGCTGATTCGCAAAAATTCCTATTTTATTGATTTTCTAGCATTCCTTTACTGCTTGGAATCGAATCAGATCTTCTTAGATCTATTTCGGTAGCCATTCTCATTGCTCGCGAAAAAGCTTTAAAGCAGGCCTCAACTATATGATGTGAATTGCTACCTCTTATTTGATTAATATGCAGAGTAATACCACTGTTATTTACGAAGGCAATAAAAAACTCTTTTACTAGTTCAGTATCATAATTGCCAATTCTAGGAGCTTTTAATTGAAGATCATAAGATAAATGTGGTCTTCCGGAACAGTCTAAAGTCACTTGAACTAATGCTTCGTCTAATGGGGCAAAGAAATGTCCAAATCTACTTATTCCTTTTCTTTCTCCCAAGGCTTTTGAAAATGCTTTGCCTAAGGCGATTCCTACATCTTCATTTGTATGATGATCATCAATATGGGTATCTCCAATTGCTTTTATTTTTAAATCGAATAAACCATGACTGGATATTTGATGAAGCATATGATCTAAGAATGGTATCCCGGTTTCAATCTCAGAAATCCCATTTCCATCTAAGTTTATAAATACAGAAATATCTGTTTCATTCGTTTTTCTTTTTATTTCCGATTGCCTTAAAGATGACATTTTTATGCAAAAAATTTAGTTTACATTCCATTAATGCAATAACCCGCATCAACGTAAATTGTTTGGCCTGAAATACCGCTAGAGAGATCACTTAATAAAAAAGCAGCAGTATTACCTACTTCTGTTTGAGTGACTGTTCTGCGTAAAGGAGCCTTTTCTTCAACATTGTGAATCATATCTAAAATGCCACCTATAGCAGAACTAGCAAGTGTTCTTATAGGTCCAGCACTTATTGCATTAACTCTGACTTGTTTTTCGGGGCCAAGTTCTGCAGAAAGATATCTTACTGAAGCTTCTAAAGCAGCTTTTGCAACTCCCATCACATTGTAGTTAGGAATTGCCCTCTCAGATCCTAAATAAGTTAATGAGACAACTCCAGCACCATCACTAAAAAGTGGTTTTGCTGCTTTACATAAAGGTGCTAATGAATAAGCACTTATATTGAGAGCCCTATCAAAACCGTCCGAAGTGGTAGCACTATAATCTCCAATCAATTCGTCGCGTCCTGCAAATGCTAGGCAGTGAACTAATCCGTCAATTTGCCCCCAATTGTTTTTTATATTTTTAAAGATTTCTTCAATTTGAGCTGGATTTTGAACATCAAGAGGCAAAAATAACGTTGGGTTTAACGGTTCAGTTAGTTCTCTAACTTTAGATTCGAATCTTCCCTTATCATCAGGCAAATATGTGATTCCAAGTTCTGCGCCAGCTTTTGATAGTTGTTGAGCAATACCCCATGCTATTGAACGATTATTGGCAATTCCTGTAACAAGAATTTTTTTGCCAGTTAGATTTAGAAGCATTTTGTTTATTATTTCTATTATTCTCCTATATAAAAGTCCCTATCTTTACGGATTAATGGAAAATATACAATAATTTTCAAATAATAAAGAATTTTTAAATTGAACATGGTCAGAACAAATTCTATGGTTTTGGAATTAGGTTTTCAATTACCTGATTTCAAAATGTTAAATGCTAATTCTTCAAAAAATGAATATTTTAATTCTCATAATCTAGATAATCGGCATTTACTTTTAATGTTTATTTGTGCCCATTGCCCATTTGTAAAATATATTGAGAATCAAATTTTCTCCTTAAGTAAAGAAATTGAAAATACAGTTCAAACAGTTGCAATCTCAAGTAATGATATTATCAATCATCCTTCAGATTCTCCTGAAAATTTGAGATTACAAGCACAATCACAGGGATGGAGTTTTCCTTATCTATACGATGAAAATCAAAATTTTGCTAAGGAATTAAAAGCGGCTTGCACCCCGGATTTTTATCTTTTTTCAAATGAATGTGATGGTGATTTTTTATTGTTTTATCATGGCCAATTAGACGATAGTAGACCAGGTAATAATATCCCTCCGTCTGGAAAAGATTTGCGCTCTGCTGTAAGAGATTTGAATCAAGATAATTCTTATCCTTCAAATCAGATGCCTTCTTTAGGTTGCAATATTAAATGGACTCCCGGTAATGAACCAAGTTGGTTTAAATGAATTAAAAATTTTTTTTACCCATAGAAATATGGTTTAGGGTTAATATATTCACTATGCAGATACCTCCATTTACTTTAAATAGGCAGTACCAAGAAATTGGCTCAGAAATTGAGAGAGAGGTTTCTGAAGTTTTAAAAGGGGGTCAGTATATTGGCGGAAAAGAAATTGCTAAATTTGAGGAGAGTTTTTCTAATCTGATTGGCGTAAAAAATACTATTGGATGTAATAGTGGAACTGATGCTTTAGTATTAGCTTTGCGCGCATTGGATATTGGTGTTGGTGATGAAGTTATTACCTCATCTTTTAGTTTTTTTGCGACTGCAGAGGCTATTAGTGCAGTTGGTGCTAATCCTATTTTGGTAGATATAGATCCAGAAACTTATCTCATTAATACTGAACTAATAGAACAAGAAATAAATTCTAATACCAAGGCAATTATGCCAGTTCATCTATTTGGTAATGCAGTGAATATGACCTTAATAAAATCTTTGGCAAACAAATATGACTTAAAAGTAATCGAAGATTGTGCCCAGGCAACATGCACAATGTGGGAGGATTCCAAAGTTGGTAGTATCGGTGATATAGGTTGTTTTAGCTTTTTCCCTACTAAAAATTTAGGAGCTGCTGGAGATGGTGGAGCAGTAACAACTTCAGATCAGAAGATTGCCAAAAAAATTAGAGAGCTTTCTGTTCATGGCAGCCCAATAAGATATCACCATACCCAAATTGGATATAACAGCAGACTTGATACCATTCAAGCTGCCATATTAAATATTAAAATTAAATATATTTCTAAGTGGATTAATAATCGCCAAAAAATTGCGAAAAATTACCTCGATTTATTAGAAAAAAATCCATTTATTAGTTTTCCAAAAATTGGCTCTGATTCAATTTCTCATTCTTGGAATCAATTCGTCATCAAATTAAGAAACGATAAATATTTTTTAAATGAAGATTTCTCAAATTTATTTGATACTGATTGCAAAAAATACTATTCCTTAAGGAATTTGGTAAAACAACAACTTTTTGAAAAAGGTATTAATTCAATTATTTATTATCCAATTCCAATACACGCACAAATAGCTTACAAAAATAAAAATTTTTCTAGAACAAAACTCATAAATACAGAGAGAATTTGTACTGAAGTTCTTAGTCTTCCAATGTTTCCTGAGATTTCTTATGGAGAGCAAGTTTATGTAGCAGAAAATTTAAATAAAGTTTTAAAGAATTGTATAGAGGAAATTCAAATTTCAGTATAAAGTGACTTAAATAATCTTTGTTGTATGTTGTGATTGACAATGGGTCTTGAATAATTATTTTTTTCTAAATTAGATATCTCCCCGTTTAATAATTCTGAATTTGACACTTTAGATAATTCAGGAATCCAATATTTTATATATTCGCAAATAGGATCAAATTTTTTTGCTTGGGTATATGGATTAAAAATTCTAAGTGGTTTTGGATCCATACCGCTGCTGGCGCTCCACTGCCATCCCCCATTATTTGCAGCTAAGTCTCCATCAACCAACGTCTCCATAAATTTTTTCTCGCCCATTTGCCAACTGCATATAAGATCTTTTACCAGAAATGAAGCGACTATCATCCTACATCTGTTATGCATCCAGCCAGTACTATTTAGTTGACGCATCGCAGCATCAACTATAGGTACTCCGGTCTCTCCGTTGGTCCATTGTTGAAACCATTCATTATTGTTTTGCCATGGAAAGTTATCCCATTTTTTTCTATATGGACCTTTCTCTAGCTCTGGGAAATGGAATAAGCAATGTTGATAAAATTCACGCCAAACAAGTTCTTTTTGCCAAGTTTCAATTGATAGGTAATTTTCTTGATTTGCAAAATCTGAATTTAAATTTAATGTGGCGTTCCAAACTTTTCTAATGCTGATGGTTCCGAATCTGAGAGATGCACTTAGAAATGATGTCCCATTATGGGAAGGAAAATCTCTTGCAGAATTATAAGAATATATTTTTTTTTCGTTAATGAAGTTTTCTAATAATGTTTCTGCAGCATTCTCTCCAGGTCTACATGGACAAATACGCGAACCAGGAAATTTGATATTTTTGATAAATTTCTCTAGAACCGAATCAGATGAATGTATTGTCTTATTTTCTTTGAGTTTATTATCAATATCTTGAAACTGGAAAACAACTTTATCTTGGTTATATGAACCTAATGAATTCATTTTTGATTTAAGGTTTTTATAAAAAGGTCCATAAACTGAATAAGGATTGTTAGTTCCTGAAAATATTTTTAAGGGTTCTACTAATAAGTGATCCCAAGATTCAATAACTTGAATATTTTGTTCTTTTAAATTTTTTTTTATTTGTAAATCGCGATTAATCTCATAAGGTTCAATTGATCTATTCCAAAAAACAAATTTAGCATCTATTTTCTTCGCTAATTGAGGAATTATTAATACCGGATCTCCTTTTTCCATAACTAATCTACTACCCATTTTTTTCCAATTATTTCCTAATTCTTGAAGCGAATTTCCTAGAAACCAAGCTCTTGAACTTGCATTGAAATCGTGTGAGTAATTTTTATCAAATATATAGGTTGAAGTAATAGCATTTGATAATGAAAATGCTTTGATTAAAGCTTGATTATCAAATATTCTTAAATCCTTTCTATGCCAAAAAAGTATTCTAGGTTTATTCATAATTTATCTAAAAATTGTTTAGCTCTAAACCAAGCCGTCACAGTTTTTGCGTCAAGAATTTCATCTCCACTAGAAATATGATTATCTAGTTCGTCGGGATCTAAAATTAATACTTCTATATCTTCATCTAAATCTCCTTTAACCTCGGAATTGAGTTTGTTTAAATCACGAGCTAAAAATAAATAAATTTCTTCATCTGCATAACCTGGAGCAGGGACAAGAGTTCCTAGCTCATCCCATTTATTCGCACTGAATCCAGTCTCTTCTTGTATTTCTCTTTGAATTGAATCAATAGGCGTTTCACCTATTTCTAATGTACCTGCTGGAAATTCTAATAAATACCTCGAAACAGCAAATCTATATTGCCGAAGAATAATAACTTTATTGTCTTTTGTAATAGGGACGGCTAATGCTGCCCCAGGATGCTTAATGTATCCATATTCACCCTCATGTCCGTTTGGAAGCTCTATTCTATTTATTTCGAAACTAAATTTTTTTGACTTTAATTCAGATATTTTTTCTTTAAAAATGGATCTTTTTATACGGTTTTTGTTGCCCATAATTTTTAAATAAAAAAATCCTAGCAGTTATTTTTTGGTTTTGTAAATCATTTACATAGACCATTTTGGGACATCAATCTTTGTGATCTTTTGTCCTCTACTTAAGATTTCAGATAGTGGTGTAATAACGAAATTCCGATTCATGAATCTAGGGTGAGGTAATGTTAATTCCTCATCAACCGTATAAAAATCTTCCCACCAAAGAATATCTAAATCGAGACATCTTGATAGCCATTTCTTACCCTTTGGCGTCTCTTCTCGTCCGAAAAATCTCTCTAACTCTTTTAGCTCTTTTAAAAGTAATTTCGCGTTTTTATTTGATGGTTTAGGAAAAGAATTACTTTTTATAAGTAAGATAGTATTTAAATAATTTGGCTGCACATTTTCAACACCATGTGGTGATGTCTCATAAATTGAAGACCAAAAAAAGTTTGCATGAAATTTGCTTTTCTCTTCTTTTTTATTGTTGAAACTATCTCCCCACTCATTTATTCTTTCCTCTATTTTTGGTTTGCAAATTAATAGTGACTCAACAGGGCTTCCGAATTTACTATCAATATTTGCACCGAGGGATATACATAGTCCATTTTTGATATTAAGATTTGATAATTCCACTACAAAAAACAAAGTTATTGGATAAATTCTATATCAGGCATATTTAAAGTGATTTTGCACTCCGAGTTTAAAGAAAAAGGAGAAATAAAAGATTTAATGAACTCAAAGGATTCTTTTAGAGCTTTTCCTTTGGCGGCAATAACAGGTCATAGCTTATTGAAATTATCTTTGCTTTTGGCAGCTGTTGATCCGAGTTTAGGAGGAGTGATTATCGCTGGCGGAAGAGGTACTGGTAAGTCAGTATTAGCAAGGGGTTTGCATACTTTACTCCCTCCTGTAGAAGTATTAGATAATGAATCAATACTGGAAACACTATCTAAGAGAAATAGAAATACTTCATTAAGACCTATTGGTAGGAACCTAGATCCAGATAAACCAGAGGAATGGGATATTAGTACCAATAAATTGTTAGAGGAGGTAATTGGAAGTGATTATTTGAATCAAATTGATGAAATTCCAAAAAAAGTAAAAGAGGCACCATTTATTCAAGTTCCCATTGGTATAACTGAAGATAGACTTGTTGGATCAATTGATGTGGCTGCCTCATTAAGTACGGGAGAACAAGTGTTTCAGCCTGGAATTTTAGCAGAAGCTCATAGAGGTGTTCTTTATGTAGATGATATAAATTTATTGGATGATGGAATTGTAAATTTAATTCTTGAAGCTATAGGAAGAGAGCAAAATAATATTGAAAGAGATGGTTTGAGCCTTTCTCATCCTTGTAAGTCCCTTTTAATAGCAACTTATAATCCTGAAGAAGGTGCTTTAAGAGATCATGTTTTAGATCGTTTTGCTATTGTGCTTTCCGCAGATCAATCTATTGATAATGCTCAAAGAGTTGAGATTACAAAATCTGTTTTATCACACGCAGAAAATAATATTAAATTTTCAGAAAAATGGTCGGAAGAATCCGATAATTTATCTACTCAGTTAATTTTGGCAAGGCAATGGTTAAAGGGTGTCAAGATAACAAAAGAGCAAATAACTTATTTAGTGAATGAAGCTCTTAGGGGAGGAGTAGAAGGGCATAGGTCAGAATTATTTGCAGTAAAAGTAGCAAAGGCTAATGCAGCTCTTCGAGGCGATGAGAATGTAAATTCTGAAGACCTAAAAGTTGCAGTGAGGTTAGTTATTCTTCCACGAGCGATGCAAATACCTCCAGAAGATGATGATATTCAACCACCCCCTCCTGAGGATCAAAGCCCCCCACCCCCACCTCAATCAAACAATGAAGAGTCTGAACCTGATACTGGTGAAAATGATAATGAGCAAGAACAACAAGAAGATAATTCTGATGGTGAAGAAGAATCGACTCCCGAAATACCTGAAGAATTCATATTAGACCCTGAGGCATGTATGGTTGATCCTGATTTATTGCTTTTTTCATCAGCTAAAGCTAAAGCAGGGAATAGCGGGAGTAGATCAGTCATATTTAGTGACAGTAGAGGAAGATATGTAAAACCTATTATTCCAAGAGGGAAAGTAAAAAGAATTGCTGTAGATGCTACCCTTCGTGCTGCTGCTCCTTATCAAAAATCGAGAAGACTAAGGAACCCTAATAAATCAATAGTTATTGAAGAAAATGATTTTAGGGCAAAGCTTCTTCAAAAAAAGGCAGGAGCTTTAGTAATTTTTCTTGTTGATGCAAGTGGTTCTATGGCTTTAAATAGAATGCAAAGTGCCAAAGGTGCTGTGATAAGACTTTTAACAGAGGCATATGAGAATAGAGATGAAGTAGCTCTTATTCCTTTTAGAGGTAATCAGGCTGAAGTGCTTTTACCTCCAACAAGATCAATAACTGCTGCAAAAAGAAGGTTGGAAACAATGCCTTGTGGTGGAGGATCCCCTTTGGCACATGGACTAACACAATCAGCAAAAGTAGCAAAAAATGCTCTATCAACAGGAGATATAGGTCAAGTTATTGTTGTAGGTATCACTGATGGCCGAGGAAATGTACCATTAGGATTATCTCTAGGACAAAATGAGGTTGAGGGAAAAGATAATGAAAATGTAAATTTAAAACAGGAGGTTCTAGATATCGCTGCAAAATATCCCATGCTTGGGATAAAACTCTTAGTAATTGATACAGAGAGAAAATTTATAGCAAGTGGATTTGGTAAAGAATTAGCAGAGGCTGCTCAAGGGAAATACGTCCAATTGCCAAAAGCTACAGATAAAGCTATCGCAGCTATGGCTTTAAATGCTATCAATGAATTCTAATTATTTCTTATGGATAAATTTCGTTGAGGAATTTTGAAAGTCCAATCGTTAAATCTCTTATAGATTTAGTTAATTCTTTATCTTGTGTTAATTTTTCAAAATCATCACTCATATCATCTATTTTGGTTGAGATAGACCTAGCAGCATTAAGTGTCAATTTAATGTCATTTAGGGTTTCCTTATCATCAAGAGTAGACAAAATGTTATTTAAATGATTAGCAGCAATTGTAATTTCTTTAATTAGAGGTTCAACTCTCTCTAGTTCTTGTTTCGATATATAAATTAATTCATCAAGATTTTCTTGTGTTCTATCAAATTGATCAATTGAGTTAACGATGTTTTCAATTAAATTTTCTTGATTTGTATCTTTTAAAAGTTGACTTATTTTAGTAGTTATATTTGAGAGACTTGATAGTTGTTTACCTGTGATAGTGTCTCCTTGACAAATAATTAATTTGGTATCGCATTTTTCGGATATAGGTTTTGCAATGTTTTTAGGAATTGTCTTGTCGCTAGTTTCTAAAGCAACTTGTACATCACCTCCAAGGAAAGAATTTGTTACTACCCTTGCAAATGCTGGCCTTGGAAGAATAATTTCAGGATTATTTAAAACTATTTTTGCTTTAATTGATTCATTAGTGAACAAGATATCTTCTATTGATCCAACTAAGATTCCTCTATAAGTAACTGGAGATTTTTTTGATAAACCGCTTGCGTTATTGAATTCAGCAAAGAGGTACCAATTTTTTGAAGATAATCTCACTCCTCTTAGCCAAAAAGAAAAAAATGTAAATATTAAAATTCCTCCTAATAAGGAAAAACCAACTATCGAATCTCTTAAGCTTCTACGCATAATTGCTAAATGTCTTTGGGTTGCATTGGACCATCAAGTTTCCCATTCCTAAATTGAAATACATAGGGATCTTTACTCTTTTTAAATTCATCAGTCGAGCCTGCCCATCTGAATTTACCTCCATAAAGCATTAAAACTTTATCAGAAGTCCTTTCTATAGTACTAAGAACATGGCTAACTACAATAGATGATCCGCTAGCTTTATCATTTGTCTTATTAATTAAATCTTCAATTCTTGATGAGGCAATTGGATCAAGGCCGGCAGTTGGTTCATCAAACAGTAATAAAGGTTTAGACTTTGCATTTAGAGTTTGATCATTAATTAATGCTCTAGCAAAACTAACTCTTTTTTGCATACCTCCGCTTAATTCATTTGGAAGTTTATTTTCAACATTAAATAAACCTACCTCAGCTAAGCATTCACATACTATTTCATGAATTAACTTTTTAGATAGGTTTTTATTTCTCTTAAGGAGAAAACCTACATTTTCTTCAATAGTTAAAGATCCTAATAAAGCCGGGTTCTGAAAAACTAGTCTTACATCAGGAGGATTATTTTGATCTAATCTCAAATATGTTTGCTTCTCACCAAATATTCTTAATTCTCCTTTGGTAGGTAAAATGAGTCCTGCTAATATTTTTAAAATGGTTGATTTCCCAGAACCTGAGGGCCCCACAATAGCTAATTTCTCTCCATAATTTAGTTCAAAATTTATTTGATTAAGCACATTAACTTCGCCCCAGCTTATTGAGAGGTTTTTTGTTTCCACTGCATGTTTTGATTTTTCCAAACTTATATAAAGAGCATCTATGTATTTTATTTTGCCTATTTTTTGAGATAAAAAAAGGATGTATGAATTTGATTTATAATGATTATATATTTTTTTAATTTGCGAAAAATAATTTAAGAGGTTTTTTAATGAATAAGCGTAAAAAAAGAGTAAGAGGATATTATAAAAATTTTAAAAAGTCTAATTTTGACTTATTGACAAAAATCTTAAGAATTTTGAGTTGGCTTTTGCCAGGATTGGTAATAAAAAGATGGATGTTTACATCTGCAATAGGTTTTTTGACTACATTATTAGGCGTTGCAATTTGGACAAATTTAAGACCGCTCTATTGGCTTATTGAAATCTTTTTTTCGGTTATGGCAGGTTTAACTAGTATTTTACCTGTTTCATTGATGGGCCCATTGATTTTTGTTATTGGAATATTATTAATAGGGATTGGACAAAATAGAAGTATTAATTCTATTCAAAAAGCACTTGTTCCAGAAAAAGATACATTTTTAGTTGATGCATTAAGAGTTAAAAGTAAACTTAACAGAGGCCCAAATATTGTTGCGATTGGGGGCGGTACAGGCTTATCTACTTTGCTGAAAGGCCTAAAAAATTACAGTAGCAATATTACAGCAATCGTAACTGTATCTGATGATGGCGGAAGTAGTGGAATTCTCAGGAAACAATTAGGTGTACAACCTCCAGGAGACATAAGAAATTGTTTGGCAGCCTTATCAAATGAAGAACCTACTTTAACTAGATTATTTCAGTATAGATTTTCAGGAGGAAGTGGTCTTGAAGGCCATAGTTTTGGAAATCTCTTCTTGTCAGCTTTAACAACAATTACGGGGAGTTTAGAAAAAGCAGTTCAAGCCTCTAGTAAGGTATTGGCGGTACAAGGTCAAGTTTTACCTGCAACTAATATTGACGTTATGTTATGGGCCGAATTAGAAGACGGTGAAAAGATTTTTGGGGAAAGCAAGATCAGCAAATCTAAGAAGTTAATTTCGAGGATTGGTTATTTGCCTGAAAATCCTTCAGCTCTTCCTAGTGCCCTTGAATCTATAAAAGAAGCTGATGTAATTGTTCTTGGCCCAGGCAGTCTATATACCTCTTTATTGCCTAACCTTTTGGTACCAGAGATAGTAGATGCCTTATTGGAAAGTAGTGCTCCTAAAATTTATATAAGTAATTTGATGACTCAGCCAGGAGAAACAGATGGATTAGATGTTTATCAACATATCAAAGCAATAGAAAAACAGTTATCAAATTTTGGAGTTAATTCGCGAATTTTTAACTCAATCTTATCTCAGATTCAATTTGAAAAGTCTCCACTAGTAGACTATTACGAAAGCAGAGGGGCAGAGCCTGTCAAATGTAATAAACCAAAATTGTTATCTGAGGGTTATTATGTTTTGCAAGCACCACTATATTCAAAAAGAATAACACCAACTCTTAGACATGATCCAAGGAGGCTGGCAAGAGCAGTAATGTTTTTATACCGCAAGTTAAAAAAATTAAGCTAATAAGCATCTTGAAGTTCATAGAAATCTGGTTGAATATAATCTTTTCGCAAAGGCCATCCTCTCCAGTCTTCAGGCATTAAGAGTCTTTTGGGATTAGGATGATCAATAAAATTAATTCCATACATATCATAAGTTTCTCTTTCTTGCCAATCACTTCCTTTGAAAATTTTATACAAACTAGGGATTGATAAATCAGAATCTCTTTTCAGAAAAACTTTTAATCTGACTTCTTTAATCTTTTCAATCTTTTGTAAGTCATCAACAGTTATAAAATGATAGAAACTCACAAGATTTTTACCAGGCCCTTCATCATAGCCACCTTGACATTGGAGATAATTGAAACCGTAATTTCTTAAGGCAGATACTGCTTTATATAATTTGTCAGGTTCCACAGAAATATTTTCAATTCCTATGTGATCATCAGATAAAGATTGATTTGGAATTCCATCTTTAAACAAAGAATGACTTATAAAACCTTCTTTTTCTATTGAAGAATCCGAGGATTTCGCTAAACCGTCTTTTTCCATTAATCTTCTAAAGTATTAATAATTTCAGTTTTTTCGCTTTGTTCAGGTAATTCAGTTATTTTTTCTTTTTGGGAGGATTGAATAATTCTGGAGGAAGTTTTGTTTAGATATTCACCAGTATTTTCAGAAAAAACGAGATTCATCTCATGATCAGATGTTATGTATCTGTGAGTTTGCTCTGTTTTTGTGCGCTCTAAAATTGATTCATTACCAACTTTTTTTCTTAATTTAATTACAGCATCAAAAATTGCTTCTGGTCTTGGTGGGCATCCTGGAAGGTATAAATCAATTGGTATCAATTTATCAACGCCTCTTACAGCAGTTGTAGAATCTGCGCTGAACATTCCCCCTGTGATTGTGCAAGCACCCATGGCAATCACATATTTTGGCTCAGGCATTTGTTCATAAAGTCTTACTAGGGCTGGAGCCATCTTCATCGTAACTGTTCCTGCAACTATTAACAAATCTGCTTGCCTTGGCGAGCTTCTAGGTACTAATCCAAATCTATCAAAATCAAATCTAGATCCGATTAAGGCAGCAAATTCTATAAAACAACAAGCTGTTCCATACAAGAGAGGCCACAGACTGCTTAGTCTAGCCCAGTTATGAAGATCGTCTAGACTTGTAAGTATAATATTTTCGCTTAAATCTGTGGTAACTTGCGGTGCACCAAGAGGATTGCAAGTTCCCTCTCGGATTTCTCTTATTGCTTTTGGGGATAATTGTGGATTCAATTTTTTAGCTCCATTCTAAAGCACCTTTTCTCCATGCGTATGCTAGAGCAATAACAAGTATTGCTATGAAAATTAAAGCCTCAATAAAAGCTAACAAGCCTAATCTATTGAAGGCAACAGCCCAAGGATAAAGGAATACTGTCTCAACATCAAATATAACGAAAACTAAGGCAAACATGTAATAACGAATATTAAATTGAATCCATGCCCCTCCTATAGGCTCCATTCCAGATTCGTAGGTAAGTTTTCTTTCTCCTGTTCTGCCTTTCGGGGCAACGATGAGATTAGTAACTAGAGCTAAAACCGGAACGGCTGCTGCGATAAGAA
The DNA here is from genome assembly GCA_902591865.1 of uncultured Prochlorococcus sp. Lineage (GTDB taxonomy): Bacteria > Cyanobacteriota > Cyanobacteriia > PCC-6307 > Cyanobiaceae > Prochlorococcus_A. Next base: position 73,502 of record CACJCK010000001.1, on the reverse strand, counting down.
GGAAACCTAAAAAATATTCGTAGCCAGTTAATAAAAACATCTTAAAAAATAATTTTGAATAAAAGTCGCTTAATTAGGCAAAATCTTTTAAAGTTCTTAAAGAACAATAATAAACCGTGAGTGAAAACATTCAACCAGCTTCTGAGGAAAACAAAATAGTTGAAGATTTTGAGAAAGAAAAACTTCCTGAAAACTCCTTGGGAGTAAATGTTGAACAATCTACAATTAATCTAGAACAAAATAGATTCGAATGTAGAAGTTGTGGATATATTTATGATCCGTCTGAAGGAAATAAGAAACTAAACATACCCAAAAATACGCCTTTTTCAGAGTTAGATGGGAACACCTTCGCTTGTCCCGTTTGTCGAGCTGGTAAAAATTTCTATAAGGATATAGGTCCTAAATCTAAACCTAGCGGTTTTGAAGAAAATTTAGTTTATGGGTTTGGTTTTAATAGTTTACCTCCCGGACAAAAAAATATTTTGATTTTTGGTGGCCTTGCGTTTGCTGCGGCTATGTTCCTTTCTTTGTACTCTTTGCATTAGTATATAAAAATGAAAAAAATTATTACTAGTATTCCCAATCTTCTTTTATCTATTTTTCTTTGTTTTGTGTTGAGCAGTTGTTCATCTACAGGAGTAAAGATGAGTGATAGTAGCCCTTGGAAAACAATTCAATTTGAGGACCAAGCTAATGCTTTAGATGTTGATTTTATAGATGATAAAAAAGGATTTTTAGTAGGTTCCAATAGACTTATTATGGAAACTAATGATGGAGGGGAAACTTGGGAAAAAAGAAATCTAGATTTACCTAGTGAAGAGAATTTTCGTCTTCTGGATATTGACTTTAAAGGTGAAGAGGGATGGTTAATCGGTCAGCCATCATTAGTTATGCATACACTTGATTCGGGAAAGAATTGGACACGTTTATCCCTAGGTAATAAATTACCAGGCCAACCATTCCTAATAACAACTGTCGATGCTGGTATTGCAGAATTGGCTACCACTGCAGGTGCTATTTATGAGACATCAGATAGTGGTGAATCATGGAATGCAAAAGTTTTAGATGCATCTGGTTCTGGAGGTGTAAGAGATTTAAGAAGAACTAATGAAGGTGATTATGTCAGCGTAAGTAGCTTGGGTAATTTCTTTTCTACCTTAGAAAACGATAGTGATTCATGGATAGCTCATCAAAGAGCAAGCAGCAAAAGGGTTCAAAGTATTGGTTTTAACCCAGAGGGAAGTTTATGGATGCTCTCTAGAGGAGCAGAAATTAGATTTAATGAAGATACTAATGACCTTGAAAATTGGTCAAAGCCTATTATACCTATTCTTAATGGATATAATTATTTAGACATGGGATGGGATCCAAATGGCGATATATGGGCTGGCGGGGGCAATGGAACTCTAATTGTAAGTAAAGATCAAGGTAAAACCTGGAAAAAAGATCCTCTGGCTTCTGAATTGCCAACAAACTACATTAAAATAGTTTTTCTTAATAAGGAGGATTTAAATGATAAAAAGGGATTTGTACTTGGCGAGCGAGGTTATATCCTCAAATGGAATAGCCAAATTTGAATAACTTCAGCAAATAGTAAAAAAAAAATTAATTTTTGATAGATTTAGCAACTGACTGTAACCAACCTGTTAATTTCTTCGCGAACTTATGATTTTACACTGTAAGATCATAAAGTAAACATTTGTGATTATGGCCGCAGGTTCAACGGGTGAACGCCCTTTCTTTGAAATAATTACCAGTATTAGGTACTGGATTATTCATGCAGTAACATTACCAGCTATTTTTATAGCAGGCTTCTTATTCGTATATACAGGCTTAGCCTACGATGCCTTCGGAACTCCTCGTCCGGATAGTTATTTCCAATCATCTGAATCTAAAGCGCCTGTCGTAACACAAAGATATGAAGCTAAATCTCAACTAGATTTAAGAACAAAATAACCATGACTAATTCTCAAGCTCCAATGCAGGCTGCGGAAGTCCGCGTTTATCCTATATTTACTGTTCGTTGGCTGGCAGTTCATGCTCTGGCTATTCCATCAGTATTCTTTTTAGGTTCTATTGCTGCTATGCAATTCGTAGCCCGATAAATTTAACTATCATGCAAGTAAACGAAAATCCTAACAAAGTTCCAGTTGAACTTAATCGTACAAGTCTTTATTTAGGCTTATTATCAGTCTTTGTATTGGGAATTTTATTTTCCAGTTACTTTTTCAATTAAATTAAAACTATGAGTAAATTAAAAGGACCTGATGGAAGAATTCCAGATAGACTTCCCGACGGTAGACCAGCAGTTGCATGGGAAAGAAGATGGACAGAAGGGACTCTGCCTCTATGGCTTGTTGCTACAGCAGGTGGAATTGCAGTTATCTTCGTTTTAGGAATATTTTTCTATGGCTCATACCAAGGAGTTGGAGCTGGAGGTTAACAAATACTTACCGTAACCTGACAATCACTTATATCTAATAAGCCTAATAAGAATCAGTAAATATCTTTAGTTTCTCTTTTGTTGAGCTAGGGATATTTTCTTTTTGGGTGATCAATCCATCTTTCAAGGAAAAATGAGACTTACTTTTTGGTCTTTCTTTTTCAATTAATTTTGCTACTTCAAATATTATTTTATTAGCCACTTCAGTATTTGATCTAAGATTATCCAAAACCATCTCTACAGAAACTTCTTGATGAGTTTGATGCCAGCAATCATAATCAGTAACCATAGATAATGAGGAGTAAGCTATTTCAGCTTCTTTAGCTAATCTTGCTTCTGTGTGGTTCGTCATTCCAATTATTGAACATCCCCAACTTCTATATAAATTAGATTCTGCTCTAGTTGAGAAAGCAGGACCTTCCATTGCTAGATATGTACCACCTCTATGCAATTGTCTACCTCCAGGAATATTTTTTTCTCCGATTTCACTTAATATACGTGATAAATTTGTACAGAAGGGATCTCCCATAGTTACGTGTGCCACAGCTCCCTCGTTAAAGAAGGTTGCAGGTCTATTTTTTGTCCGGTCTATAAATTGATCTGGAACAACTATATCAAGTGGCCTTATCTGTTCTTGTAATGAACCAACTGCTGATGGAGCAATAATCCATCTTACACCTATTGATCTTAGAGCCCAAATATTGGCTTTGTAAGGGATTTCAGAAGGATTTAATCTATGTGTGCTGCCATGTCTAGGAATGAATGCTATTTCTAGATTTCCAAGATTATATACTTTTATTGAATCAGAAGGTTTACCATAGGGAGTATCGATTTCTAGTTCTCTTAAGTACTCTATTTGATCCATTGAATAAAATCCACTCCCACCAATTACTCCTAATCTTGATTTTTCAATTGGTAATAAATGTTCTTTATTCATAGTGATGTAAATGACTTTTAATCATCTAGTACTAATTGGAGGAGGACACACAAACGTTCTTTTATTGAAGAAATGGTTAATGTTTCCGAAATTAATGCCAGAAATTCCTATTTCAATTATATCTAGAGATTCTCATTTGGTTTATTCGGCGATGTTCCCATCAGTGATTTCAAAATCAATCACTTTAGAAGAGAGTTTAATTGATATAAAATCTTTAGCAAAAAATGCAAAAGTATCTTTTATAGAAGAAGAAGTAAAGGATATTGATTTCAATTTAAAGAAAATTATTTTAAGTAATAGACCTTCACTAAATTACTCGAAGTTGGTTCTTAATTATGGAAGTCAAACAATAATTCCAAAAGAATTTGAGTCACTAGTTAAAAATCGAAATGCTTTTTCAGTCAAACCTTTTTTAAGTGCTTATGACTCAATACAAAAAGAGTACATTTTTGATTCAGTTACTGAACTTCCATTTGTAATTGTTGGGAGTGGCCTTGCTGCCATTGAAGTATCATATGCTTTGAGAAAAAGATGGAGATATAGACCTTTAAAACTATTATGTAATTCAAGAAAAATTAATAAAAGAATTCTAAAAAGTTTATGGAATTCCAATATTGATTTAGTTGAGAATCTTAATTTCGATTATGGAAAGATTCTTTTATGTACTGGAAATATATCTCCTTTATGGGCACAAAAAAAATTATTAGATTTGGATTCTCATGGCAGAATAATCACAAATCGGAATTTGCAGTTGAAAAGTTTTTCTGGAATTTTTGCTGCAGGTGATTGCGCAGTTGTAGATTCAGCAAAAAGACCAGCATCGGGAGTTTTTGCAGTAAAAGTTGTAAATACATTAGTCCAAAATCTAAAAAAGGATATAGAAGGGGGATCATTAAAAAAGTGGTTTCCTCAAAGGATCGGATTGCAAATAGTTAATACATTTCCAAGCCATCATTCAAAGGCTTTTGCTATTTATCGCAATTTTGTTTTTGGCCCTTCTTTTCTTTTTTGGATTTTAAAGCATAAAATTGATCTGAAATTTATAAACAAATTTAGATCAAAAAGACTAATTATGAAAAGTAGTGAAAAAAATATTTCATTGAATGATTGCAGGGGATGTGCAGCTAAAATTCCTCAGTTTGTTTTGAATAAATCATTAATAAAATCTAATTTAGATTCTTTTGCTTCATCACCTGAAGATTCAGTTGAGATATATCAAAATGGTCAAGATATTATCTTGCAAAGTGTAGATGGATTTCCTGCTTTGATAAGTGATCCTTGGCTTAATGCAAAAATTACTACTTTGCATGCATGCTCAGATTTGTTGGCATGCGGTGCAAAACTTTCATCAGCGCAGGCTTTAATTTCATTACCAAAAGTTGAAAGGGAATTTCAGAGTTACCTCTTTTCTCAATCCCTTCAAGGTATTAAATCAACAGTTGAGGATCATGGAGGGGAACTACTTGGAGGCCATACTTTCGAGGCAAGAAGTTTAGTAAATAAACCTTATTCATTAGGAATGGATATTTCTTTAACTGTTCAAGGCATTTTAAAAAATGGAGCAAAACCATGGCTTAAATCTGGGATGAATGATGGAGATATTCTTATGATGTCTAGACCACTAGGCGTTGGTATTTTCTTTGCCGGTCAAATGCAAAGTATTAATATGCAAGGTAGTTCTTCTGAAATAATTAATAATTTAGTGAAGAGTCAGCAATATTTGATTGATGAAATTTATCTTTTTCAAGATCAATTTAAAGAATCATTAGTCAATGCTGCTACTGACATTACTGGATATGGCTTTATTGGACATCTTAAAGAGATGGTTGAATCATCTAATTTATACAGGGAAAGAAATAATCTAGAGCCCATAAAAGTTTTATTAGATTTATTTGCATTTAAAGCTTATCCAGGAGTATTTGATTTAATAAGAAAAGGTGTTAAAAGTACCTTCTTTGAATCTAATAAAGAAATTTTTGACAAAATTTATAAAGGAAATCACCAAAAAAAAATAATTAATTTTTTAAACGAAAATGCATTAGATAAAGAGACTTTTAACGAGAGAATATCATTACTATTAGATCCTCAAACATGTGGCCCCTTGTTGATTAGTTGCAAACGTAAATTTGAAAATGCTCTCAAAGATAAATGGTATAAGGTAGGAGAAGTTGTAAAAATGTAATCAATTCCTATTAAGCTTATCAATTTCCAAATATCTTAATCTTTTGATTTCTATGCCCATTTCTTTCCCTGGATCCCATCCTTCTTTTTTTAATGTTTCGCCATCTTTTTTAGATTTTATGGATTTGTAAATAAATAACCACTTAAACAAGTTACGCCAGTATGGACCTCCATCACAAATTAATAATTTGACTGTCTCATCATTAAGGTTGTTTTCCTCAATAAATTCTGTCCAACTTGATGGAGAAAAATGCATGAATTTTTTTTGGTTGGTTTTTAATATCTTTTGTATATTTGAATAATCTTCTAATATTTTTATCTCACTATTATTTACCAAAAATCTTTTACATGCTGTTTCTAAATCTTTTGCATCTTTTAACAAGTAAAGCATATAATTTCCATCCAACTTCTTAATCCAATTTAGTCCTCTTAAAAACCTTTTATCGACTTTAATATTTTCATTTAATATTGAGATAATTTCCCATTTATGAATTATCGAAATTACATTATTCAAATTATCGTGTTTGTATATTTCGGCTAGTTCCATCCTTATTCGTATGCCGAGTGCAGGAGGGGAAATCATTTTCTGGTGAGTTTCTGAACTTTTCCATGGCCATTTTCTAACTGTTTCTTGAGATTGTTTAAGGGAATTATTTGAAATGTTGAAATCTAACCTTGAAGCATATTTTGCACATCTAATTAATCTACTTGGATCATCTGAAATACTATTATTGTGAAGTAAGTTTATTTTTTTACTTTTTATATCAGAAATTCCTCCATAAAGATCATAGATTTTCTTTGTCGAGACCTCGAAAGCTATTGAATTTATAGTGAAATCTCTCCTCTTAAGATCCTCCTCAATAGTACTTTTAGTTACTGTGGGATTTAACCCTGGAGCAGAATAAATTTCTTTTCTTGCAGAAGCAATATCAATTTTATGGTTATTAATATTTATTTCTACAGTGTTGTATAAATTAAATTCCTTGATTAGACATAAATCTACATTTACAACATTTTTTTTTATAAATTTTGCTAGAGAAATAGAGGAACCTTCAATAACAAGATCTATATCTAAAGGTTTAGAAAAAGATTTTTTGTGGAATTTTCTAATTAATAAATCTCTTAGATAACCGCCAACAAAAGCTACCTTAGTATTATTATTAGATTCTATATATTTAGTAATAATGCTATATAGATTAAATGGAATTTTGATTAATTCCTCTTGGATGTAATCAGTGATATCGTTCATTAATTTTAACTTACATAACGAATCGGAGCTAATCTTGGATCTAGAATTTTACTTCCTTTATCACCAAATTTTACTGCTAAGGATATTTTTTCCCCATTCCCAAAAATATGTATGATTTCACCCTTTCCAAATTTTGAGTGAATAAGCTTATCTCCAACTATCCAGCTTTTCCCTTTACTGGGTCCTGAATATAATTTCCTTACTGCATTTATTGGTTTGTTAACTAATTCATTTGGATTGTTTCGATCAACTCTTGTTAAACGATCAAGATGCCAATCTCTTCTAATTGAAGCACCACCAGTTTGTGGTAATTCGCCATCCATTAAATCTTCAGGTATTTCTGAGAGAAATATTGAAGGAATTGTTGCTTCACGCATTCCACCCCATAATCTTCTTTCTCTCGCATGACTTAAGAAAACTCTTTCTTTGGCCCTAGTAATACCTACGTAGCATAATCTTCTTTCCTCTTCAAGAAGTGAGGGATTATCTATTGATCTATGGCTAGGGAAGAGGCCTTGTTCTAGTCCTGTGACAAAAACATTTTGAAATTCTAAACCTTTACTATTGTGCAGAGTCATAAGAGTTACAGAGTTGGGATTATTTTTCTTCGTATCATTATCAGTTGTTAAGGCTGCGGTAGAAAGAAATCCCTCTACATCTCCACTTTCTGTTTCTTCTTCATATTGAGTAGCTGCATTAATTAGTTCTTGTAAGTTATTTCTTCTATCTTCAGATTCTTCAGTTCCACTAGATAGCAAGTCACTTAAGTAACCACTTTTTTCTAATATAAGTTGTAGTAGTTGAGCAGGGCCTGAATTTTCTAGATAACACAGTAGATCATTCATAACTTCAGTAAATTTATTAATTCCTTTTGATGATCTGCCTATTGTTTCTTCAAGACTTTGCTTATCGTTGATAACTTCCCATAATGGAATATTTAACTTGTTAGATAATTCATTAAGTTTTTGAATAGTAGTCTTACCAATCCCTCTTCTAGGAACATTTATGATGCGTAAAAGACTAACGTTATCTGAAGAATTAACCAGAACTTTCAAATATGCTATGACATCTTTAATTTCCCTTCTATCATAAAAACGCAGTCCTCCGAAAATTGTATAAGGAATGCGCCACCTTACAAGAGATTCCTCTAATACTCTTGACTGAGCTCTAGTTCGATATAAAATTGCAAAATTTCTCCAAATTGGTTTCTGATTATAATTGTTTAGTGATTTAATTTTATTGGTAATTGCTTCTGCCTCGGAAATTTCATCATCACAGCTGAGTAACTTTAAAAGTTCCCCTTTTTCTTTAGTAGCCCTTAAAACTTTCTCAATTCTTTCAGAGTTGTTTTCAATTAGTGAATTTGCAGCATCAAGGATATTAGATGATGACCTATAATTTACTTCCAATTTAATTAAAGATGATTTTGTATCTTCATTAAGTGAAGGTTTGAAATCTTCTTGAAAACCAATTAGGATTCTGAAATCAGCTGCTCTGAAACTATAAATACTTTGATCAGCATCTCCTACTACAAAAATTGACCTATCTTCCCAACTAAAGAATTTTTTTGGTTCAGTATTTCCAGCAGTAATTAATTTTATAAGTTCATACTGTGTTCTATTTGTATCTTGATATTCGTCAACCAAAATATGTTTAAATCTTTTGTGCCAGTAATCTCTGACTATATCATTTTGCCTCAATAAAAAAACAGGCAAAAGTAGAAGATCATCAAAGTCTAAAGAATTATTTTTTGAAAGCGAAATTCTATATCTCTTGTAAGCTTCTGCAACTGTTTTATCAAAATTATTATCTGCTTTTTCTAAAAGATTATTCGAAGTTAGGCATTGATTTTTAGCGTTACTTATTAATCTTTTAATCTTTTTGGGATCATATCTTTTAGGGTCAAGATTCATATCTTGACTGATAATTTCTTTTACTAATGTTTGAGAATCTGTTTCATCGTAAATTGAAAATTGCCTTGTCCATTTTAGCCCTTCTGGATCAGTATATTTTTCAATATCGTATCTCAGAAGTCTTGAAAATAAAGAATGGAAAGTACCGATCCAAAGGTTCTGCAGCCTCTCTTCATAAACTTTTGTTCTTAATTGATTTTGATCAATTTCTTTGAGAGTTGCCCAAGGCTGACCAAAGTGATTTAAAGCTAATTCTTGGGCTAGAAGAACCTCTAATCTTGCTTTCATTTCTTTAGCAGCTTTGTTAGTAAAAGTGACTGCGAGAATATTATGAGGATCTATAGAGTTATTTTCAATAAGATTTGCAATTCTGTGTGTAAGAGCCTTAGTTTTTCCGCTACCTGCACCTGCCACAACTAATAGTGGCCCATAAACATGTTTTACTGCTTGAAGTTGCTCATTATTTAAAGATTTAAAAAGAAAATTGTTGGTTTGAGGCACTTTTGGAGAGGTTTTTCAAAAATTTAGACTTTACTATGAGGTTCAGATTCCGTTTCTAGGTCTTCTAACGCTTTTTTTAAATTTATAAGTTCATTATTGTTATTAATTATTTCTTCAACTTTATTTTGAGGCATCCTTAATCTAATACTTCGTTCAAGAATTTCTTTTTCCAATCTTTTTTTATATGCGGAAATAAGTTTCTTTGAAAATTTTAAATCTTGTTGATCCAATACTTTTTAAACTTTTTCTTATATTAGCGGAAAAAAAATTTTTTATTTGAAATATTTCAACTATCAATTTGGAATAAAGTTATTAATTAAGAAGCGTTGCGTTAATTTTGAAATTGTATTGTTTTTACTAGCTTTGTACTATTCTAAGATTCGAACTTTAAATTTTTTACTTTAGGAATGTCAGTTTCAAAGAATAATCAACTATTGTCCGCTGATATTAAATTAAATGATTTAAGTAATATAAAAGAATTTATTAATAGTGCAAACTCAAGATTAGATTCAATAACCTCAATAACAAAAAATTCGCATGCAATTGCAGCAGACGCTGTAACGGCTATGATTTGTGAAAATCAAGATTCAGTTAATTCAAAAATATCTTTAAATACAACTAATAAGATGTCCGTTTGTTTAAGAGATGGAGAAATAATCCTAAGGATTGTTGCTTATCTTTTAATCTCTAATGACCAATCAGTTTTAGAAAAAAGTTGTTTGAAGGATCTTAAAAACACTTATCTTGCGCTTGGGGTGCCGTTAAGAAATGCAAGAAGGGTTATTGAATTAATGCGAGACGCAACAATCTCTGATTTAAATTCTACAGTTAATAATATGCGGGGAAACAAATGTTTCCTTCCTGATTTAATTTCTGAAACAGAGTTTCAATTCGAAAGGATAATTAATCTTTTAAACTAGCTAAATTTCTTATTTCAGAAGTATGGGAAGTCTGTATTACTGCATTATTTTCAAGATTTCTAATAATAGAAAATCTGGATCTTATGTGAGTGGATAAAAAGGAAATTCTTTCTTCAGAAACTGTTGATTTGTAAAAAGTTTTAATGTGTAAATTATTTTGTTCATCAAGGAAATAATTTGACGATGAAATAAAATATTCTGCATAACCTTTATTTCGTAAAACAATTCCTGAATTTTCATCCTTGGGTAAAAATATCAAAATTGTTTCATCTCCCTCACTCATACCATCATCTTCCCAATCACTAATAGCTTGCCATTTTATAGAAATGGCTATGCTCTCTAGGTTAAAACTTAGTTTGTGATTTTTAAAAATTTCAAAAACTTTTTTATTTTTCGGGCTGATATGATTTATGTATATTTTACTAGTTGAGTTTTCAAATTCCTGAAAAGCTAAAGTATGAGTGCTTCTTATAGATTTCCACTCTCCTATACTTTTATTGATAAATTGATTAATAGTTGTCAGATTCTTCGTCAAGTTTATCTTCTGCAGAATGATTTTCTGCTTTTTGAATCATTCGTACCATTGAATCAACCATTAATCTCTTTGCAGAAGTTACTTTTAATCCAGAAGGTGTGGTTGATATTTGTTCTCCAGGGCGATCATAAGAAGTTGGTCTAAATGGAGTCATCTAAGAACTTTAAAAATTAATCGATTCCTATTCTTGCATGAATTCTTATTCATATAGTTCTTGTTTGCAAAAATGTCATATCTCTATTCCTTTTAAAACAGAATTTTTAATTATTTTGTTATTTAGGCATTTTATTTTTTGCTAATCCTGAAAGAGTCGCTAAGGCAAACATTCCCAATAGAGCAATTCCTAGAAATAGTCCTGCTCCCTGGCTAACTCCAGCTCCCACTGCTACAAGTATAGAGTCACTGATTAGAAGGCTTATTAATAATGCTGGAGTAAATATTTTCCAGCGAGTTCCTCCAATACCAATTGCGTAGCTTAGAAAATCAAAAAGGCCAGTCATTAGTAAACCAGTCATAAGAAAGAAATTTTCTTCTAGTTGGTTCTGATTAAAACTTTCAATCTTTTTCATTGCTTTCGGGCCTACTAAATTACGTACAGGAACTCGACCATAATTTCTTGCAATAAAGAAAGCAGCTTGGCAAAAAACGATATCAGAAAAGATTATTGTAATGTAACCTTTTTGAAATCCTAGTAATGAACCGGCTAGCAGAGAATAAGCTGAACTTGGAAGGGCAGGTAGAATAATACTTACTCCTCTAAGTATGAATATTCCAATAGGAGCCCAAATCCCCATACCTTCTACTTTGTTCCTTAGAGGTTCAATCCCATGATTTTGGATTAAATAAATTAATAAAACAAATATTGCTATAAAAAAAACTACTGTGAGAAATTTCTTTATTTTATTCATTATTTTTCTAATAAATTTATTGGAAGTAAATTCTTAATTTTAATATTTGATTCTATCTATAATAGAATTACTAATCAATAAATATTTTTATAAATTTTTAATCTTATATTTCTTCCTCTTTAAAAATTTTGTATTACTTAAGTTGTCATGATTGATTCTAAGAATAAAGTTAATTCAATATTTTTTAGAAATATCATTTATTTAGTACTTTCCATTACCGTTTTCTTTTTTATCGCAGTAAAAAAATCAGATGCTTTGCCTCATGAATGGGTTGGAGTCCCTAAAAGTGAATATGGAGAACAGTTATGGGATAGGCAAAGTATTAAAAGGAATGAAGACGGTTCAGTGAGAGTATTGAGTAAATTTATTCCTAAAACAAAAAGTGAAATTACTAAGGATATTCTCTATACAATGGATATAAATTGTTTTGAAAAATCATTTAGAGACGTTGATGTCTCCATAGATGAATTAAATAGTAATTTCAATGATTTAGCTGATTGGCAAGATCCAAATGGAGATAAACTCATTTTGAGTGTTATTGGTCAAGTCTGCAGAGTGGAAAACTAAAAATTTTGAATTGTTAAATTAAAATAAAAGAAAAAATTAATTTTTTAAATGCTAGAAAATATAAAACCCTGTACAAAGACAGGGTTTTAAAGGTGCCAGGACCCAGATTTGAACTGGGGACACGGCGATTTTCAGTCGCCTGCTCTACCAACTGAGCTATCCCGGCTCTAACCTATATACTCTAAATTAAGATGTGTAGTTTGTGAAACCTTTTTAGTTAAAAATTTTATATCTTCATCAAATATCCATAAAAGTTTTATTTTGAGTTAATCGCTAACAAGGCAGTACCAAATGAAGTAGTTTTTTTACATGAAACTATAGGTATATTGATAATTTTTTCTCTTATTTTTCTCCATTGAGGGTTTTTGGAACCTCCACCAATAGTAATAATTTTTTTTGGAAGTGAACCTGTTAGTTCGCCTAGTTTTTCCCATCCTTTCAATTCGATCTTAGCTAGTCCCTCGAATAATGCATGTAAATACAGTGAATCGCTTACTGGCCTTGGACCAAGTATCGGCTCTAAATTAGAATTATTAACAGGAAATCTCTCTCCTTTACTATTAAGAGGTAAAAGATTTAAAGAAGTGTTTTTTGATGGATTTATTTGTCGACTGAGCTCCTTTATCTCTAAATCAGAAAAGAACTGGGACAAGACACCGCATCCTGCGTTTGATGCTCCTCCACATATCCAATCGCCGTTTACTCTATGATTTGTAATCCCTTGTTTTTTTATAGGATTATCAATAACTTTTTTAACAACAATAGTTGTCCCTAACACTGTGAGACCATCTTCTTTACCTAAACCTGCAGCTATTAAACTCGCATTAGAGTCAGTGGTGCCTGAGATTAATATTAATTTCTTATTCAACTTAAATCTCTCTGCCAAACCAAAATTTACTTGTCCAATAATTTTTCCACTTTTTATTATTTGAGGTAGGCATTTTTGCCATGGAGTATTGAGATAGCTAATTGGCCATGATTCTTTTTTTAGATCCCAACCAAGTTTTACATTATTACCTTCTTCTCCATGACTCCAATCTTTTAAAAACCAACCAGTGATCCAATCAGATTGATGTCGTAAAAGTATATTGGTCCCATATTTTTCTATCAGTTTTAATGCTTTAGCAAGACTACTGTATGGAGTTCGCAGATGATCTTCTCCAGAAGTTAGTGATTCAAGAAGAATCTTATGTTTATTACATGCTTGGTAATAAGGTATTGCTTCTCCTATCGGTTCTCCTTGCAAATTTGATGCTGTTAAAGTTCCTGAGGTGCCGGAGATAGCCAATTTACACAGATTAATTTTTACCTCAATAGGTAAATTAACCAAGAGATTTTCACAGGAATTGATCCAAGAATTTGGATTTTTAAAGCTGCATGAATAAGGTACTGAATTGGAATATACTAATTTCTTATGAAGATTAATTATTGATATTCTTACACCACTGGTTCCAAAATCTAACCCTCCATAAAAATTATCAGGCATAGAAAAATATTTTATAAAAAGATTTTGGAAGCTTCTGCTAATTGGGTTGCTTTTTCTTCTACATTTTCCCAAGGGAGATCAAGATCTCTTCTGCCAAAATGTCCATATGAAGCAGTCTTTCTAAAAAATTTACCTCCCATTTTTTTAGGTAGATTTCTTAAGTTAAATTCTTTTATTATTGCTGCGGGTCTTAAATCAAAGTGCTCTCTAATTAGCTCATTCAAATTAGCTTGTGAAATAACACCCGTATCAAAAGTTTCCACGAGAATGGAAATTGGTTTTGCTACTCCAATTGCATAACTTAATTGAACTTCTGCTTTTTTTGCCAATTTTGCTTTAACTATGCTTTTAGCCACATAACGTGCTGCATAAGCGGCTGATCTATCTACTTTCGTGGGATCTTTACCAGAAAATGCTCCTCCTCCGTGTCTTGCATATCCACCATAAGTATCTACAATAATTTTCCTGCCAGTTAGCCCTGCATCTCCTTGAGGACCCCCTACGACAAATTTCCCTGTAGGGTTTACTAGAAATCTTGTCTTGTTGATGTTTGGTTTGATTTCTAAATCTTCAGTTGCAGGAATTACAACATGCGTCCATAAATCTTCTTTTATTCTTTGACGAATTTCTTCTTCATTTGTCGTTCCATCAATCTCAGGATTATGTTGAGTTGAAATTAAAATCGTGTTAATTGAGACTGGTAAACCTTTTTCGTAATCAATGCTTACTTGAGTTTTGCCATCAGGGAGTAGATAATCAAGGACTTCTTCATGCCTCACTTTGGCAAGTTGAATGGCTAATCTATGTGCCAAGCTAATTGGTAAGGGCATTAATTCAGGCGTCTCATCGCATGCATAGCCGAACATTATGCCTTGGTCACCAGCTCCGGTATTATCTTCCAAATCATCGTTAACATCATCTGCTTCGTTTACTCCTTGAGAAATATCTGGTGATTGCTCATCAAGTGCTACTAAAACAGCACAACTATTTGCGTCAAAACCACCTGCTCTATAGCCTTCATATCCAATTTCTTTAATTACATTTCTAACAAGTTTTATATAATCGACTTTTGCTTTTGAAGTTATTTCTCCAGTAAGTAAACAAAGACCCGTATTAACAACAGTTTCGCATGCAACTCTGCTTTCTGGATCTTCTGTCAATAAAGCATCTAAAACAGCGTCACTGATTTGATCACATATTTTGTCAGGATGACCTTCAGTTACGGATTCCGAAGTAAAAATGAAATCACTCATTTATATATATTTAATATTAGATATTATCCTAAATTAGACTATAGTTACAAATCAATTATTGTAAATTAAAAAATACTTGTAAAAAAGTAATGAGGCTTAAGTTCCGATATTCGTGAACTAAATAAGTGGAATTATTCTATTCTGATGAAGTTGTGATGATTTCTTCGTTATCGTCAGTTTGTTCAAATAACATTTGTTTGTATTTCGCAGCCATTTCTTCAGCTTTACTAAAAACTTTTTGGGGATCAGTGAGCATATCGCCTGGTTCAGGTTCAAGTGCTTTAGTAGATAATGAAATTCGTCCTCTTTCTGAATCAAGGTCAATTATCATAACCTTCATTTGGTCATTCACATTTAAAACATTATGAGGCGTCTCAATATGTTCATGACTAATCTCAGAAATGTGCAATAGACCACTGACTCCACCAATATCAATAAAGGCTCCATAAGGTTTAATACCTTTTACAGAACCAACAACAACTTCGCCAACCTCAAGTCGGTTCATTTTTTTCTCAACCAAAGCTCTTCTATGACTTAGTACTAATCTATTTCTCTCTTCATCAACTTCGAGAAATTTTAAAGGTAAAAATTCACCTTCTAAGTCATCTTTAATTTTTCGAGCACTTATATGAGAGCCTGGGATAAAACCTCTTAAGCCTTCTACCCTGACAAGAGCTCCGCCTCTGTTTGTTGCAAAAACTTCGGAATATATAGTTGCATCTTCTTTTTGAAGTTGTCTAACCCTTTCCCATGCTCTTTGATATTCAATTCTTCTAATGGAGAGGGCTAACTGGCCATCTTCATTCTCTTCGCTCATTATGAAAAATTCTCTACTTTCTGAGGTTTGTAAAACATCATTAAGTCCTTCAACTCTATTTATTGAAACCTCTTGAACTGGCATAAAAGCGGCTGTTTTTGCCCCTATGTCTATCATGGCCCCTTTGGGCTCTAGAGCAAAAACGGTACCTTTAACTAGGTCGCCAGGCTTGAAGTTATAGTCATACTTACCTAAAAGTGATGCGAATTCTTCTTGTGTGAATCCTGCGTTGTCAAAATCCGTATTTGTTCTGCTAGAAGAAGAATCTGCTGTGGGTATATCGCTCTTCTCGAATGATAAATCTTCCTCATTTTGAGATGCTGAATCATTATCTAACTCAGACGAATTTTTGATTTCTTGATCTTCAGAAACTTCATTAATGGTTTGGGAAGAATTTTCGTTCATTTGTTGTATCGCAGACTACCTGAGGTAGTTAGAAAGGAATGCTATTGGCCTGCAAACTAATAGCAAAAAACATTTGTGTTATGTATTCTACACTTTAAGATGCTGAATTTTATGAAATTGAAGCTAATTGGTTTTTTGAACTTCCTTTTAGAGATTCAAGAGTAGAAATAAAATCTTTGACTCCATTAAATTTTCTGTAAACAGAGGCGTATCTTATATAGGCAACTTCGTTTTCTTTCCTAAGATTCTTAAGTATTAATTCTCCGATTTGTGAAGATTTAATATCTTTATTAGAGTTTTGAACGATTTGTGATTCAATTCCATCTACGAAATTAATAATTGCTTCACTACTGAAGTTAGTCTTTTCACAAGCTCTTGAAATACCAGTAAATAATTTTTCTTTATCAAATAACTCTCTGCTACCGTCTTTCTTTAAAACTGAAACTGGCATTGATTCCACTCTTTCATAAGTTGTAAATCTGAAGCTGCAATTTAGGCACTCTCTTCTTCTCCGAACACTTTTGCCACTGTCAGCAGATCTTGATTCCAAAACTCTGCTATCTGTGTTTTGACAGGTTGGACACTGCATGTGGTGAAATAAGATGCACTACAACCCCAATAGTAGAGTAATATTCACATTATGAAAAGTAAAAAAAAACCTCTTGTTAAAGAGGCTTTTTTTCTTAGTTCATTTTCTATCAAATTTAGGCGGGTCTCTAAAGGCGACAGCAAAGAATAAGGTAACAACTGCGAGAGTTAGAATGAGAACGTAAGCGAAAGCTTCCATAATATTAAGTGATAAAGTTTAATTTAAACCCTTCCTGGGATTCTTCTTGTGGTTTCGTCACCAAGTTTCTTGAATAAACCAAATTCAACTTGGTCGCCAATCTCAGCATCAATACCAGCAAAGGAATTTCTGTAAAGAGTTCTTGAAGCGTGCCACCAGTGGCCGAACAAGAAAAGTAATCCGAAACATAAATGTGCATATGTAAACCACGCTCTTGGAGAGCTTCGGAATACACCGTCAGATTTATATGTCTCTCTGTCAAACTTGAAAGCTTCTCCAAGTTGAGCCTTTCTAGCTAATCTTTTAACAACTGCAGGATCAGTAAATGTTTGACCATTAAGATCTCCTCCATAGATAGTTGCAGTAATACCAGTCTGTTCAAATGAATACTTTGCTTCAGCTCTTCTAAATGGAATATCTGCTCTTACATTACCTTCTTTGTCTTCAAGGATGACAGGAAAGTTTTCAAAGAAATTAGGTATTCTTCTAACTTCTAATTCATTACCTTCTTTGTCTTGAAAAGCAATATGACCTTGCCATCCAGTTGGTAAACCATCACCATTAACGAGAGCTCCAACTCTGAATAAACCCCCTTTTGCAGGACTATTTCCAACATAATCGTAGAAGGCTAATTTCTCTGGAATCGATGCATATGCCTCTTCCTTAGTGGCTCCATTGTCTATAGCAGCCTGTACCCTTCTGTTAATTTCAGTTTTGAAATAGCCCGAATCCCATTGATATCTCGTAGGACCAAATAATTCAACTGGTGTTGTTGCTGAACCATACCACATTGTTCCTGAAACAACAAAGGAAACAAATAATACAGCAGCTAAAGCACTAGCTAGAACACCTTCGAGACTTCCAAGTTTCAGAGCTCTATAAAGTCTTTCTCCTGGTCTATTGGTAATGTGAAAAATACCCCCAATGATACCCATCAGTCCAGCCGCAATATGATTAGCAACAATTCCTCCAGGATTAAATGGGTTAAATCCTTCCACTCCCCAAGAAGGGGCAACAGGCTCTACATGACCATTTAGGCCATAAGGATCAGAAACCCAAATCCCCACGTTTGCACAATGAAATGCTCCAAAACCAAAACATGTAAGTCCTGCGAGGAGAAGGTGAATTCCGAATATTCTCGGCAAATCGAGAGCTGGCTCACCAGTTCTTGAATCTTCCCATAGATCCAAATCCCAGTATGTCCAGTGCCAAATAGAGGCTAACATCAATAATCCACTGAATACTATGTGTGCTGCTGCAACACCTTCAAAACTCCAGAACCCAGGATCAACTCCTGTAGCACCTGTAATATCCCATCCGTTCCAACTACTTGTGATACCTAGTCTTGCCATGAAAGGCATAACGTACATCCCTTGTCTCCACATTGGATTGAGAACAGCATCAGAAGGGTCAAAAATGGCTAATTCATAAAGAGCCATAGAACCGGCCCAGCCGGCTAATAATGCAGTATGCATAAGATGCACAGCAAGTAGTCGACCTGGGTCATTAATAACTACTGTGTGAACTCGATACCAAGGCAATCCCATCGGTTAATTTCTAGTAACTATGCTGATTAAACAGCTAAACATCACGATAGTAAGGGTTTTTTAGTCTTTGAGGGATTTTTGTAAATAAATTTATTTTCTTGCAAAAATTGGGCAAATCGATTTACAGGATTGAGTTTACAAGGAATTTTTAGCAAAAAATTGTTAATATTTTGGTCACAATTCTCAAAGTAAAACGCCAAAATAAGAAAAATAACTAAAAAAATGGCAACTATCAGATTTATCCGTGAGGATTTAGAAGTTCAATGTAATCCTGGTGAAAATTTAAGGGAATTGGTAATGAAAGAAAACTTACAACTTTATGGATTAAAAGGGATTTTAGGAAATTGTGGAGGGGCAGGACAATGTAGTACTTGCTTTATTTCAGTTGAAGGAGGAAACAAAAATTCTTTGAGTCCACTTACTTCTGTTGAAGAAGAAAAACTCAAAAATAGACCAGAAAATTGGCGACTTGCATGCCAAACACTAATAAAATCTTCTGCAATAATTTTAACAAAACCACAATCTCCTCCATCAAATTTGGAAGAATTAAAAAAAATTAGTGAAAACAAAAAATTACCTCGTTAAATTGTTTAAGACTGTTAATCAGTTTATATTTTTTATTTATTTTTCCACTTTATTCCCAGTTATATGTCTATAGTCTTAGTACATATTTAGTATAGCCAAAAAATGGAAACAACTAACTTTGGATTCGTAGCTAGCCTTTTATTTGTAGGGGTGCCAACAATATTCCTCATAGGTTTATTTATCTCTACCCAAGACGGTGAAAAATCCAGCTTCTACTCTGACTCAAGTAAAGGTAGGCTTGGTCCAAAACGCTGATGCTTCTATAAATGCTTAGTATTTCAGGAGAAGAATTTTTATTTTGGAAAAAAAAGCAACTTTCTAAAGGAGGAAATCAACAAACTTTTGCTGTTTTACTTGACTGTGTAGGTGGTATATCTAATAGTGAGATAAATTTAATAACCATTAATCCTGGCGGAATTTTACATTTAAAAGAAAACCTAGAATTTTTGGAATCTCTATGGGATCAACACTTATTTAAATCTTGCCCAATTCAATACCTTTGTGGAATAACTTTTTGGAGAGACTTAAAATTAAAAGTCACAAACAAAGTGCTTATTCCCAGAGCTGAGACAGAGCTAATAATAGATATTGTCTTCAATATATTTCGAAATAAGTCAGAGAAATTATTTTTTGCTGAATTAGGTACTGGATCAGGAGCTATAAGTATCGCCTTGGCATTGGCTTATCCCTTTAGTGAAGGAGTAGCAAGTGATGTAGATCAAGATTCACTAGAAGTAGCAACTAATAATTTTATTAATTCTTCAAAACAGTCAAATTTGAAATTTTATTGTGGAAATTGGTGGTCACCTCTTGAAAGTTTCAAGGGAAAATTAGACCTCGCAATTTCAAATCCGCCATATATTCCAAAAGATACTTATGAAAAATTACCAAAAGAAGTTAAAAATTTCGAACCTAAAGTTGCTCTATTAGGCGGCGAAGATGGTTTAAAACATCTTAGAGAAATAATACAAAAAGCACCATTATTTTTAAAAAAGAAAGGCTGGATAATATTAGAGAATCATTTTGATCAAGGCGAAAAAGTAAAAAAACTACTTATTAAAAATGAATTTACATCAATAGAAATTGTGAAAGATCTTTCAGGTATTGGAAGGTTTACCATTGGAAGATATAAATGAATTAATACAGGTTCATAATTTAAATGAATTTAATAGACTGTAAATCCGCCTTGAAGACTCTTAAAAGTGGTTTACCTATAATTTTCCCAACTGACACATTACCTGCGATTGGATGCCTGCCGAAATTTTCAAACATAATTTATGATTTTAAAAAAAGAGATAGAGATAAACCCTTAATTCTTATGGGATCAGAACATAAACAATTAATTGATTATGTTCATGAATCAGCTAAAGAAGATTACGAAAATATAGCTTCAAAATATTGGCCTGGAGCTCTGACAATGGTTATTCCTGCTTCAGAAAAGCAGAATCCAATCCTCACAAGCAATGATCTTACTCTTGGATTAAGGATTCCAAATTCATATATGGCTCAATCTCTCATGAGAGAAACAGGACCATTGTTAACTTCAAGTGCAAATATTTCAGGTTTTAAAGGATCAATTACAGTTGAAGGTATTGCTCTAGATTTCCCTTCTGTAAAAATTTTAAGCCCTATACCCTGGGAAAAAAGTAGTGGAAAAGCAAGCACTATTATATTTTGGAAGAAAAGCGGAGATTGGAGGTTGATTAGAAAAGGAGAAGTATTAGTTAGGGAATTGTATTAATGTTTTTATTATTATTTATTGTTTTATTAATTCAATTTTTTACTTATTGGATATTTGAACCCGTTGCATCTTTTTTAGAGTACCTTTTTGAAATAAGATTTTTTTCTATCATTGCTCTAATAAGTTTAATCTTTTTATTTTCTGCAAATAATATTGAACAAAATTAAATTCAAAATGCCGGCTAACAGATTTGAACTGATGACCTTCGCTTTACAAAAGCGCTGCTCTACCGCTGAGCTAAGCCGGCAATCTATATATCCTACAATTAGGGAGGGTAAATTATCAGTATTTTTTTAGCTTTTTTTAAATTTATTACTTTTTGATATCTTTATTAGCTAAATCAGTTTTATCAGTTTTTTTGAATTTTATTTCTCCTGAAATAGTTCTTTTTATTGGTAAATTGGCAACTAATGCAGTCATTCTATCCTCAGTCTCTAAACTTACTGCCACCTCTTCAAAATCAATTTCAACATATTTAGCAACAACATCAAGAATCTCTTTTCTCATTTTATCTAAAAGATCAGTTGTTAAGGAACTCATATCAACTCTGTCATGAGCAAGTACCAGTTGTAACCTTTCTCTAGCTGTATTCGCACTAGACGTTTCTCTGCCTAGTAATTTATTTATAAGATCTCTGAGAGTCATCATTTTAAAAAACTTTTGTTTGCATTAATCTCATGAATTTATCTTTGAGGCTTTTGCCTTCTTTCTTGGGATCGATAATTGGGACATTTTTATTTGTAAGTCTTTGAGAAACATTCAAATAACATTTTTTTGCAGGAGATCTACCATCTGAAAGTGTCAGTGGCTCTCCTCTATTTGTACTTATTATTACCTGTTCATCTTCTAAAACAATACCTAACAGAGGCAAAGAAAGGATGCCTTGAACATCTTCGATGGATAACATTTCTTGACTAGCCATCATGTTAGGGCGAACTCTATTGATTACAAGTTGGATAGGATCAATATCAGAAGTATTAAGAATCCCTATTACTCTATCGGCATCCCTCACTGCGGACAATTCTGGGTTAGTAACAACAATAGCTTCTCTGCATGCTGCAAGAGCATTTTTAAAGCCATCTTCTACAC
Organism: uncultured Prochlorococcus sp.; assembly: GCA_902591865.1. Lineage (GTDB taxonomy): Bacteria > Cyanobacteriota > Cyanobacteriia > PCC-6307 > Cyanobiaceae > Prochlorococcus_A. Next base: position 51,638 of record CACJCK010000001.1, on the reverse strand, counting down.
CAGCAGGACAATCAATTAAGACGAAATCAAATTTCTCACTAAGTAGCTCACTAATTTTTTTCATATCTTCGGGCTTCATCCAATCCAACATCCTTGGATCTCCAGCAGGTAGAAGTGCAAGATTAGGTTCCTTTTTATGTCTAACCAATGCTTGGTCAAGACGACAATTCTTGTCTAGAACATCTTGAGCAGTATAAATGATGCGATTTTCTAATCCCAGAAGAAGGTCTAAATTTCTTAAGCCAAAATCAGCATCTAAAACAGCAGTTGTTGCTCCGCTGTTAGCAAGAGCTATGCCTAGGTTTGCAGTTAGAGTTGTTTTACCAACACCTCCTTTACCTGAGCAAATTAATATTGTGCGAGTATTCTTCCCCAAAATTTTAAAGATTTTCCAAATAATAAGACCACTTACAGAAAGTTAAATATTTTAAAGATTAAGTAATTCTTAAATTTTAAATAGTTTTAACTAATTTATTGCAAATGATTGATTAATTTTTATTTTCGATTATGTGTGGTTTGATGATTATAGTTTGTTTATCTATTACTGCAATTTCTGGATAATTATTTTTGGGCTTATCCTTTGGACCAATAGCTATAACATCTGCAATTCTTAACTGTAATGGGTTTAGATAAAGTGATGCAATAGAGGCATTTTTATTTCCACTTTTCCCTGCGAATGCGATCCCAAGTAATTTGCCCCAAACGTAAATATTTTTCTTAGCGGAAACTATTGCTCCTGGATTAACATCTCCAATAATGCATAGGTTTCCATTTGAAGATATTCTTTCGCCCGATCGCAGTGTTCCATAGTGAAGAATATCGTCTTTATTTTTTGAATGGAATAATAATAACTTATTTTTAATCTCTTGCTCATTAATAAAAGCAGAATTTATTTTTAAAAACTTCCCACTTAACACTGTATCTCTATTATTTGAATAAATGCTTAATGAACTAATATTAATTTTGTCAAAATAATTCTTTAATTTTAACAATTGTCGAGAACTTATTGACTCATTGACTGCGAAAATTGTGGCTTCTAGAGGTCCCTTGATGGAAGAAAATCTTTTGAAAGTTTCATTGATATGGTCCAAATCTAACAAAGAAAAAATTTCTAAATGTTTACATTTAGTGTTTTTTAAAACGATTTCCATTGCTTTAATCTAGAAATTCTTTTTTGTTAATGAAATTTCATTTTTAATTTCATCTTTGATGATACTTGGATAAATAATAAAAGAGCTTTCCTCAGATCTCATTAATGTTTTTATTAATGCAGAACTATTTTCTAATGAGATTTGATAAGTGCCGTCCCATATTTTTAGTGAATTGTTAGATTCAAAACCTTTAAAAGACCTTTCCTTAATTCCGCAAAATATTTCTGGATTAAAACCATTTTTTTCACATAATTTTGTGGCAAATGCAAGGATTTTTAATCTATTTATTTTATTTAAAAAACTTATGTCTGATGCCTTTAATAAATCTCTGTCAATAAACATTTTGCATAGCGTAGAAAGTGGCTCAAACGATTCATCTTTCCATCTAATCAAATGATAAAGAAAAGTTACATCATCATTTTTGATGAAATCATCAAAATCAACCTCTGAAGGTGAAAAAATCCATTTATATAGAGAATTATCTAACCAAATTTTCGTTTCATCATTATGTTTTATTGTTTGTAATATTTTTTCCAGAATCCATGTTGATATTTCGTTTATCCTGTGATTATAGATTGTTCTATACATAAAGCTTCTTAGTACAAGGAAATGCTCAATAGCGATTACTCCTTTTGGTTTAATTCCGATATTCCCATCAGGTGAAAAGGTAAGAGCTGAAATTATTCTCTCTAGATCTACTAAGCCATAATTTGTTCCTGTGTTGTAACTATCGCGTAAAAGATAATCGAGACGATCGCAATCTATCTCACTACTTATCAATGTTTTCAAAGGTTTTGAAAATAGTTGTTTGGATTGAAATAGTTCACCAATTTTTCTCGGCAATTCTTTGTCATACTTTTTGAGGATTGAATTTATTGGAGAATAATTTGTAACTAAGTTTTCAGACCATTGTTCGTGGTCATGTTTGAATATTTTTTCACTGGTATGGCTTAGAGGTCCATGACCTAAATCATGTAGTAGAGCTGCTCCATAAAGAACAAATTTATTTTCACAAAATGAAGATTTACTTTCAATTAATCTGTTATAAATTTTTCTAGCTATGCAAAAAACACCAATTGAGTGAGTAAACCTACTCGATTCTGCACCATGAAAAAGTAACGATGCCGCACCTAATTGTTTTATTCTTCTAAGTCTTTGAAAAGCAACTGTATCAATTAATTCCATAATCATTAATTCTTCTGGCTTTCCTGCATCAAATACTATTTCTTTATGAATTGGGTCATGAAAAATTCTTTTAATACTCATATTATTAAGTCTTTTTTATTTTCAATCTTTAGTTATTTCAAGATTTAATTTCTTCATTGTTTAATTCAATAGTTTGAACTGAAACTTCTTCTTTTTCTAGAAGCGACCCCAGAAATAATTCTGCGTTCCTCACCCATTTATCATTAGTACTTCCATAATTACTTGCATCCGGGAGATCAAGTAATTTGTCAGGAGTCATACCTTGGCCTTGAATATTATTACCTTTGGGGGTTAAGTAACTAGCCACTGTTATGGCAATACCACTATCTTCTCCCAAACTTTTTAGGGATTGAATTAAACCTTTCCCATAAGTTTGTTCTCCCATGAGAATTGATCTTCCATTATCTTGTAAAGAACCAGCAAGTATTTCACTGGCACTTGCAGTACCTTTGTTTACTAAGGTCACCATTGGTCCATCAAAAGATGTCTCTTTTTGAGAAATAATTGCATCTTTGATTCCATTTCTATCTTTTGTCTCGACCACAGGTTTCTCACTCAGTAATGAGTTTGCAACTGCTATACCTGAGCTCACTAGTCCCCCTGAATTATTTCTAAGATCTAAGATCAAACCCTCAACCTCTTTCTCTTTTAACTCTTGAAGTGCCTCTTCAACTTTTTTGGGTACGCTTTCGCTGAATTGAGTTATCCTTAAATATCCTATTGTGTGAGAGTCTTCTCTTAATCTTTTTGTTCTAACTGGTCTAAGATCTACCGATCTCCTCTCCAGATCGACTTCCCTTAATTCTCCTGATTCCGATGATACTTCAACTAAAACTTTTGTCCCTGATTCACCTCTTAACTTAGAGGCAGTACTTGCAAGCCCTAATTTTTCTGATGAGATTCCGTCCACTCTCTCTATCACGTCCCCGCTTACTATTCCAGCTTCTTCAGCTGGCGAACCCCCAAGAGTAGAGATAACTTTAACTTTATTGTCATCATCTTCACCTAATTGAAGTCCAACACCATTAATTTCACTACCAAAATTACTTGTTTTCAGTAGTTCATAATCTTTTGGGCGTAAAACCCTCGTGTAGGGATCGTCTAAATTTCTTAACATGTCTTCAATTGCGGAATAAGCCTCTTCACTTGTTTCAATTTGTTTCTGTAATGTTTTTTGTCTAATTCTTTTCCATTGGATTTCATCAAACTTTTCTGGATCATAAAAACCTTCGTTTACTAAGGTCCAGGCGTCAAGTACTAATTGCCTGCTATCACTGAGAGCATCCACTCTTTCAATGAATAAAGAATTTGTAGAAAAAACACTGACCATTAATACAATGATCAATATTTTGAATGTTAAAAGTTTGTTAAAAGATGAATTCATTGGGTTAAGTGATAACACCAAGTATAAGAATTTTAAGTAAGCTCTTATTATCAAAGCTAATTTTTTTTTGGATGGCGAATTCTTCATCTGTTTATGACTGGTTTCAAGAAAGGCTTGAAATACAAGACATAACTGACGACGTAACTTCCAAGTACGTACCCCCTCACGTAAATATTTTTTATTGTTTAGGAGGTATAACTTTAGTATGCTTCTTAATTCAATTTGCAACAGGTTTTGCAATGACTTTTTACTATAAGCCAACAGTTACACAGGCTTATAGTTCAGTCAGTTATTTAATGACCGATGTAAGTTTTGGATGGTTAATAAGATCTGTGCATAGATGGAGTGCATCAATGATGGTATTGATGTTAATCCTTCATGTTTTCAGGGTTTATCTTACCGGAGGTTTTAAAAGGCCAAGAGAATTAACATGGGTTACAGGTGTTGTTATGGCAGTCATAACTGTTGCTTTTGGAGTGACAGGATACTCTCTACCTTGGGATCAAGTTGGTTATTGGGCCGTGAAAATTGTTTCAGGTGTTCCTGCTGCAATACCAGTAATTGGTGACTTTATGGTTGAATTACTTAGAGGTGGAGAAAGTGTTGGACAATCAACTTTAACTAGATTTTACAGTCTTCATACTTTCGTGCTGCCATGGTCATTAGCCGTTTTCATGTTGATGCACTTTTTAATGATTCGTAAACAGGGTATTTCAGGTCCTTTATAAACTCTTATACTTATACCATTATCAGTTCTCCATATGTCTACTTTAAAAAAACCAGATCTATCTGATCCAAAATTGAGAGCAAAGTTAGCTAAAGGCATGGGCCATAATTATTATGGTGAACCAGCTTGGCCAAATGATTTACTATATATTTTCCCGGTAGTTATCTTAGGTACTATTGCATGTGTAGTTGGATTAGCAGTTCTTGATCCTGCAATGTTAGGGGACAAAGCTAATCCATTTGCAACTCCCCTTGAAATACTTCCTGAATGGTACCTCTATCCAGTTTTTCAAATACTTAGGGTTGTTCCTAATAAACTTTTAGGTATTGCACTTCAAACATTAATCCCACTCGGATTAATGATTTTACCCTTTATTGAAAATGTTAATAAATTTTCAAACCCATTTAGAAGACCAATAGCAATGTCAGTTTTCTTATTCGGAACTTTTCTAACAATATATCTCGGCATTGGAGCATGCTTGCCAATCGATAAATCACTTTCCCTAGGATTATTTTAATCCTAAATCTTAAACATATCTAAATCGTTATACTCATTTCTTAAGAAATGATTCATTAATAAAAACCCAACTATTGTCCAAGTTTGATACGTTCTTGATTGTTGACCTACCCAAGTACCTGTTGGTCCATCAAAATATTCAGCCCATTCTTGCTTAGGCAATTGATTAAGTTGAGACCAATATGATTCCTCTATTAAAGATTTCATTTCTTCCATGAGAATAACATCGTCAGAACCATAATTCTTTTGATGCAGTAGTACTGCTGTACCAAAAAACCAAAGTAAACTTGGCCAATGACCTCCGTTATGGTAACTCCAAGGCCAATTCTTTGGATCAGATCCAGTTTTATTTTGCCATTCCTCGACATCCATATGAGGATGACAAATTCTCATCGGCATTTGAGCCATCAAATGCTGCCTGTTATGTAAAACTAATCTAAATAAAGCTCTTTGTTCTTCGGGAGGAAGTACTCCGAACATACATGCTAAAGAATTCCCTAAACTATAAAATCGAAAATCAGGCCTTCCCGTCCTAATATTTCCTATTAAGTACCCTCCTCTATTTTCTAACCAATCTTGTAGCCATGAGGGAACTACTTGAGGTTGAACATTAAATTCATTGAAGTGTTGGTCATCACCATACTGCTCAGTTGGCCTTCTTCTTAGTATTTGCATTGTTTGGCTGGTAACCCAATAATGTTTTAAAAGAAAACTTCCTAAATCTTTAACCCATTGATTTGTAAGAATAAGTCTTTGGTCTAGAAGTCTACTAACATGATCTGCTCTACTTAATTCCATTAAATTTATACAACTTTTTAAACATCCATGAAGTAAAACTTCAACTTCTAGAGGAGCTCCCCATACATCCATAGGTCTATCAATCATAAATGCGCAATCCGGAACAAAAAGTACTGGAGTTCCTTCAAATGTTGGATGAAGAACTAGATCTAGTAGAAGTTGAATACCTCTTTGAACGCTTTGACTTTTTCCGAAGGCATAATCACCGCTTTTATTAACATAATACCAACATAAAATGGGCCACCATAAACTTGCATCAGCTGAAGTAATCCTCCCTATTGATCTCTGACCATAGTCTCCAATGAGCTTTCCATTTTCTTCAACGAAACTAGTAGGAAATACGCCACGTGTTTGGTAATTCGAGCTTTGTAACTCAAGGCATACGCTTAGGAACTTTTTGACAATTTCGTAACGTTTTTGGGTAATGAGGTAAATCATTACAGGAACATTGTCTCTTAAAAATATTTCTCCATAATTTAATTTTTTATTTTTGGTTGGGTGTTCTAGTGCAGCAACGCTTCCCACTAACTCGCCTGATATTTCAACCAAAGTCTTTTCAAAGTGTTTTTTTGCATTTGTTACAATTTTTTCCTCATCGGAACTTGGTCTTACTCTTAAATTTTTTTGACTAAATCTTTCTGCCATTTCATTTATATCCCTTTATTTAAGCCTAGTTGTTTAATGAGATTTTGAACAAATAAAAAATTAATAAAAAATTTTTGTATAAAAGGTTGCACAATTACAGTCGGATGGTTTAGTATTTTCTTCTGGGCAAAAATATACTTTTTGCATTATTCAAAGAATCACCTTAAATCTAATTTTTGGTTAATCAATGAATTTTTTGGAGATTTGATTTCGATCATCATTTTCAACCAGAAGAAGGGTTTTCCCTTCAAAATGAGTTACTCACTTATTGTTTAACTCTGCACCTAGAAAATTTAAAAACTTAGGAACTGATGCTTTTATTGCGTCTAGAATAACTAATTTTTTTTTGGTTATTCCAAGATGTACATGCAATAAAGGTGTGAGGTCCCGTCAAGAATATATAAAATTGTCATCAATTGCTAACTTACAGCTTTGATGCAAACGGATCTGAGATCTTGGAAAGTCACTTTAGAAATATTTTAATGTGCACTCAATGTAATCCTTAAAATTTAAGGAGGCTAAAACTAAATTCAACTACTGAAGTTTTTATTTGGATAAAGCAATTCAATTTGAGTAGATTTATCTACAAAAGGATTTGAACACAACGGAGAGTTTGATCCTGGCTCAGGATGAACGCTGGCGGCGTGCTTAACACATGCAAGTCGAACGAACCTTCGGGTTAGTGGCGGACGGGTGAGTAACGCGTGAGAATCTGCCCTCAGGAGGGGGATAACGGTTGGAAACGACCGCTAATACCCCATATGCCTACTGGTGAAATGAATTTCGCCTGAGGATGAGCTCGCGTCTGATTAGCTAGTTGGTGAGGTAATGGCTCACCAAGGCTTCGATCAGTAGCTGGTCTGAGAGGATGATCAGCCACACTGGGACTGAGACACGGCCCAGACTCCTACGGGAGGCAGCAGTGGGGAATTTTCCGCAATGGGCGAAAGCCTGACGGAGCAACGCCGCGTGAGGGACGAAGGCCTCTGGGCTGTAAACCTCTTTTCTCAAGGAAGAAGATATGACGGTACTTGAGGAATAAGCCACGGCTAATTCCGTGCCAGCAGCCGCGGTAATACGGGAGTGGCAAGCGTTATCCGGAATTATTGGGCGTAAAGCGTCCGCAGGCGGCTTTTCAAGTCTGCTGTTAAAGCGTGGAGCTTAACTCCATCATGGCAGTGGAAACTGAAAGGCTTGAGTATGGTAGGGGCAGAGGGAATTCCCGGTGTAGCGGTGAAATGCGTAGATATCGGGAAGAACACCAGTGGCGAAGGCGCTCTGCTGGGCCATTACTGACGCTCATGGACGAAAGCCAGGGGAGCGAAAGGGATTAGATACCCCTGTAGTCCTGGCCGTAAACGATGAACACTAGGTGTCGGGGGAATCGACCCCTTCGGTGTCGTAGCTAACGCGTTAAGTGTTCCGCCTGGGGAGTACGCACGCAAGTGTGAAACTCAAAGGAATTGACGGGGGCCCGCACAAGCGGTGGAGTATGTGGTTTAATTCGATGCAACGCGAAGAACCTTACCAGGGTTTGACATCCTGCGAACCTCTTAGAAATTTGAGGGTGCCTTCGGGAATGCAGTGACAGGTGGTGCATGGCTGTCGTCAGCTCGTGTCGTGAGATGTTGGGTTAAGTCCCGCAACGAGCGCAACCCACGTTTTTAGTTGCCAGCATTTAGTTGGGCACTCTAGAAAGACCGCCGGTGATAAACCGGAGGAAGGTGTGGATGACGTCAAGTCATCATGCCCCTTACACCCTGGGCTACACACGTACTACAATGCTACGGACAAAGGGCAGCAAACTCGCGAGAGCTAGCAAATCCCATAAACCGTGGCTCAGTTCAGATCGTAGGCTGCAACTCGCCTACGTGAAGTAGGAATCGCTAGTAATCGCAGGTCAGCATACTGCGGTGAATACGTTCCCGGGCCTTGTACACACCGCCCGTCACACCATGGAAGTTGGCCATGCCCGAAGTCGTTACTCCAACCCTTGTGGAGGAGGACGCCGAAGGTGGGGCTAATGACTGGGGTGAAGTCGTAACAAGGTAGCCGTACCGGAAGGTGCGGCTGGATCACCTCCTAACAGGGAGACAACAAAATGTTTAATATTATTTTGTCACCTTAGGTCGATCGGTATCTCATGTTCTTAATTTATTAAGAATTTCACTTCCTAAGTTTTTCTAGGTCACACCCATTATTTTTCCTGGGCCATTAGCTCAGGTGGTTAGAGCGCACCCCTGATAAGGGTGAGGTCCCTGGTTCAAGTCCAGGATGGCCCATATCTCTATGTTGGGGGTATAGCTCAGTTGGTAGAGCGCCTGCTTTGCAAGCAGGATGTCAGCGGTTCGAGTCCGCTTACCTCCACTGATTACCACCTCTTACATAATCTGTAGAAAGGAAATGTTTTGAGTTGTGATCCAATTCTGAACGAATCTAGCTTCCTAATGTAATTATTAAGATGCTGGACTCATTGAATTAATTTCATTGTTTTCAGAGAACCTTGACAACTGCATAGATTATTTTTAAAGACAATAAGCATCTTTAATGATGCAGATTTATTATTTTTGCGAATGCATTAATAACAATTCTATTAAGCTGATGCTTCAATTTTGAAGTTATTGGTCAAGCTACAAAGGGCTCACGGAGGATACCTAGGCACACAGAGGCGAAGAAGGACGTGGTTACCTGCGATAAGTCTCGGGGAGTTGGAAGCACACTTTGATCCGGGAATTTCCGAATGGGGCAACCCCATGTACGGCCAACTGAATATATAGGTTGGTGCGAGCTAACCCAGCGAACTGAAACATCTTAGTAGCTGGAGGAAGAGAAAGTAAATAACGACTCCCTCAGTAGCGGCGAGCGAACGGGGAATAGCCCAAACCGATAGTCTTGACTATCGGGGTTGTGGGACAGCAATATGGATCAACAAGTCTAGAAGAAACGTTTGAATGGCGTGCCACAGAGGGTGAAAGCCCCGTAATTGAAAGATAAGTTGACCTAGCTGTATCCCGAGTAGCACGGAGCACGTGGAATTCCGTGTGAATCTGCGAGGACCACCTCGTAAGGCTAAGTACTACTGTGTGACCGATAGTGAAACAGTACCGCGAGGGAAAGGTGAAAAGAACCCCGGGAGGGGAGTGAAATAGAACATGAAACCGTGAGCTTACAAGCAATGGGAGCCCGACTAATCGGGTGACCGTGTGCCTGTTGAAGAATGAGCCGGCGACTTATAGGCACTGGCGGGTTAAACCGGAAATGGTGGAGCCACAGCGAAAGCGAGTCTTAATAGGGCGTTTGTCAGTGTTTATAGACCCGAACCCTGGTGATCTAACCATGGCCAGGATGAAGCTTGGGTGATACCAAGTGGAGGTCCGAACCGACTGAAGTTGAAAATTCAGCGGATGAGCTGTGGTTAGGGGTGAAATGCCAATCGAACCAGGAGCTAGCTGGTTCTCCCCGAAATACGTTGAGGCGTAGCGTCTAGTGCTCCAGCAGGGGGGTAAAGCAACCATTTCGGTGCGGGCTGCGAAAGCGGTACCAAATCGATATGAACTCTGAATACCCTGTGTGTAACTAGGCAGTCAGACTGTGGGGGATAAGCTCCATAGTCAAGAGGGAAACAGCCCAGACCGCCAGCTAAGGTCCCAAAATTAACGCTAAGTGATAAAGGAGGTGGGATTGCCCAGACAACCAGGAGGTTTGCCTAGAAGCAGCCATCCTCAAAGGAGTGCGTAATAGCTCACTGGTCGAGCGATCCTGCGCCGAAAATGAACGGGGCTAAGCGTTATACCGAAGCTGCGGATAAATTTATTTATGGTAGGGGAGCGTTCTATGTAGGGTGAAGCGTTAGCGTAAGCGGACGTGGACAGCATAGAAGTGAGAATGTCGGCTTGAGTAGCGAAAACATGGGTGAGAATCCCATGCCCCGAAACCCTAAGGGTTCCTCCGGCAGGCTCGTCCGCGGAGGGTTAGTCTGGACCTAAGGCGAGGCCGAAAGGCGTAGTCGATGGATAACAGGTCAATATTCCTGTACCAGATGTGTTTTGAGAAGGGGGACGGAGAAGGCTAACCAGGCCAGATGTTGGTTACTGGTTCAAGCGTTCGAGGCTTTGAGAGATGGAGAAAACATCTTGAGCTAAGGCGTTAGTACGAGCTGCTACGGCAGCGAAGTTGGTGATGTCATGCTTCCAAGAAAAGCCCTATACTCGTTAAGACACAAATGCCAGTACCCGAAACCGACACAGGTGGGGTGGTAGAGAATACCGAGGGGCGCGAGATAACTCTCTCTAAGGAACTCGGCAAAATGGCCCCGTAACTTCGGGAGAAGGGGTGCCAGCGAGAGCTGGTCGCAGTGAAGAGGCGCAAGCGACTGTTTACCAAAAACACAGGTCTCCGCTAAGTCGCAAGACGATGTATGGGGGCTGACACCTGCCCAGTGCCGGAAGGTTAAGGAAGCTGGTTAGCTTTTAGTGAAGCTGGCGACTGAAGCCCCGGTGAACGGCGGCCGTAACTATAACGGTCCTAAGGTAGCGAAATTCCTTGTCGGGTAAGTTCCGACCCGCACGAAAGGTGTAACGATTTGCGCGCTGTCTCGGAGAGAGGCTCGGCGAAATAGAATTGTCTGTGAAGATGCGGACTACATACACCCGGACAGAAAGACCCTATGAAGCTTTACTGTAGTTTGATATTGTGCTCGGGCTCTGAATGCGCAGAATAGGTGGGAGACGTTGAAATTGTGCTTGTGGGTACTATTGAGTCATCGGTGAGATACCACTCTTTTAGAGCTAGGGTTCTAACGCTTACCCGTTATCCGGGAAGCGGACAGTATCTGATGGGCAGTTTGACTGGGGCGGTCGCCTCCTAAAAGGTAACGGAGGCGCACAAAGGTTCCCTCAGGCTGGTTGGAAATCAGTCGTTGAGTGCAAAAGCAGAAGGGAGCTTGACTGTGAGACCTACAAGTCGAACAGGGACGAAAGTCGGTTTTAGTGATCCGACGGTTCTGCGTGGAAGGGCCGTCGCTCAACGGATAAAAGTTACTCTAGGGATAACAGGCTGATCTCCCCCAAGAGTTCACATCGACGGGGAGGTTTGGCACCTCGATGTCGGCTCATCGCAACCTGGGGCTGAAGTCGGTCCCAAGGGTTGGGCTGTTCGCCCATTAAAGCGGTACGCGAGCTGGGTTCAGAACGTCGTGAGACAGTTCGGTCCATATCCGGTGTATGCGCAGGAATATTGAGAGGATTTCTCCCTAGTACGAGAGGACCGGGAGGAACGCACCTCTGGTGTGCCAGTTATCGTGCCAACGGTAAACGCTGGGTAGCCATGTGCGGAGTGGATAACCGCTGAAAGCATCTAAGTGGGAAGCCCACCTCAAGATGAGTATTGCCATGGCTTAAGCCAGTAAGGTCACGGGAAGAACACCCGTTGATAGGCTCTACGTGGAAGCTTGGTAACAAGTGCAGCGGAGGAGTACTAATAGACCGAGGGCTTGACCAAATAAACTTAATTTATTGTTTTTAATATATAATTTTCTATGCAGTTCTCAAGGTTCATCCTATCCTGGTGTTCATGGCGGTGTGGAACCACTCCGATCCATCTCGAACTCGGCTGTGAAACGCATCAGCGGCGAAAATATTTAGGGGGTAGCCCCTTGAGAAAATAGCTCAATGCCAGGTAAAAATATTTAAAAGGGTTTACTCTTCTTGAGTAAGCCCTTTTTTATTTTTGGCATTTAGGACACCAATGGGTACTTCTTCCAGTAATTTTTTGTCTTTCAATAATATTTCCACATTTGTGGCATTCTTTTCCAGTTCTCCTATAAACATTTGTCTGTAAACCAAAATTCCCATTCTCTCCTTCCAAGTCCCTAAAATCGCTAAATGTCGTCCCCCCAGAACCAATACTTTTTTTTAATACAGTTACAATTGATTCTTTAAGCTTGATTAATTCATTCTTCTTTATTGTTCGAGCTTCCCTAAAAGGCGAAATGCCAGCAGAATATAAACTTTCATCAGCATAAATATTACCTATACCTGCCACTATTGTTTGATCTAATAAGATAGCTTTTATAGATTTTGTTTTTTTTGAAATAACTTTTTTAAGATAATTTGCATCAAAGTCATTAGAAAATGGTTCTGGTCCTAGTGAACCTAATCCTTTAATTATTTTGTTAAGCGATAGGCCTTCATTAATCCACCACATTTGACCAAAACTTCTTACGTCAACGTACCTAAGCTCATTATTATTTTTATCAAAAAATCTAATTCTAGTATGTTTACAAGGATGAGTTGATTTTTCAATAAATTTGAAATATCCAGTCATTCTTAAATGAATTACAAGAAATCCTTTATTTTGTGAATTTTCTATAGAAAATTGAGTATTCTCATTTTGAACTTCTTTTAATTGAGCTATTAAATATTTTCCTCTTCTATCCCATTTATAAATAAGTGAGTTAATAAGTCCTTTAATGAATTCTTCTTTATTTGATGGGAATGCAATTGTTGAATCCCTACAGACTTCTACTTTTTTAATAATAAAGTTATTAAGTTTTTGCTCTAAACCTCTGCGAACAGTCTCTACTTCAGGTAATTCAGGCAATTATTTAAGCTTTCTCTAATTCACTTTCAGCGAAATTATTTGTATTTGCTCCACCATCAGTACCGCTTATCCCAGCATAATTTACTTTATCGAATCTGACTACACAGTTATATTTAATACCTGAGGTATCAACTGAAGCAACTTTACCTATTTCATTGTACCAATATGATTCTGGTCTTTTTACTCTTACGAGATCTCCTCTTGAAATTGCCATTACTATTAATTTAACTTTTTGTAGAATAACTCATCATTAATATTCTTAGACAAATTATTCACACATATTAATTAAAAGTTTTAACAAAAATCATTTATTAAATTATTTTCGAATTCTTCTTTAGCAGGCTTACTTCCCATCCATTTCCTACCAGGTATTCTTACATCTAATTCATAAGTATCACAATTGATTGAAAGAATAAGTTTTTTATTTTCTTGATTTAGAACGTTTAAAACTTTTCTACCTTTAATATCTTTATATGATTTACTTTGGATAATTATAGGACCATAAATTTTTTTATCTAACTCAAGTAAGTCATTATTTTTTTTATTTTCAATTGTTTCATAATTTTCTGAATTAATTGTGTTCTTTTTTCTTATTAAGAGCTTTTGACCAACTTTTATTGACTCAGGATTATTGAGATTATTGATCTCAATTAGATCGATTACTTTTAAATTATGTTTGTTTGATATTTCAGTAAGATTTTCACCAGTTTGAACAATATGATAATTATTTATTAAATCAGATTGTTTTGTAAGATTTTTATTAGATTCAGAAATCATAAGATTTTGGCCAACGAAGATATAATTTTCATCTTTTAAGTTATTCAATTTGATAATTAAATCTTTATTTATCGAATAGAATTTTGAAATACTTGATATTGTATCTCCACTTTTTACAATATGAATTTTTTTTACTTCAGTTTTTTCTTCAGTAATTGATTCTTTTTTAGTAATATTCTCAACTTTATTTGTTGGTGAAAATATTTTTTCTTCTGATTTTATCAATGAGTGATTAAAAAGATTAATTAATATGGCAATTACTAAAAATGCAAATTTCATAAAACTCACTATTTATTTAAAGATAGTCTTTAAATTTAAGATCGCTAGGTTTTTGAAAACAATTTAAGTAATTTAAACCTGAAAAATAAACTTTAAAAATTTCTTCACACTTTCGTAGGGAGGATACCGCAGATTTAAATCAAATAAAAAACCTTTAAAAGTAATAGATTTTTGATTTGAAAAATTGCGAAACCCCTCTTCACCATGAAATTTACCAATACCACTTTGCCCAACGCCGCCAAACGGTAAATTTGGAATAAGGACTGGTAACATCACATCATTTATACAAATTGTTCCTGAGCTGGTTACTTTTGAAATATGATTATGGATTTTTTTATTGCCTCCAAATAAATAAATTGCTAAGGGTTTTGATGTTTTACTAATCTGTTTTAAAGCTGATTCCTTATCTTTGATCCCAATTACTGGAAGCAGTGAACTGAATAGTTCTTTCTGCAAAATATCTGTTTCGTTTAATTTAGTTCCCAAGATTGTAGGAGATATTTTGGACTTTTTTTTACTAAAAGTCCCCCCAAATAAAATTCTTTTTTCTTTTTTATATTGTTTGAGAATTTCTACAGTTGCTGTAAATTGTTTTTTCTCTAATTTTGATAAGTTTTCAGAAATAATTGGATTTTCTCCGTAAAAACTTACTATGTATTTCTTTAATTTTTCTATAAAAATATTTTCAATTTCTTTATCTACAAAGATATGATTCGGAGCCATGCAGGATTGACCAGAATTAAAAAATTTGCCCCAAACAATTCTTTTTGCAGCAACTTCTAAATTTGCATTCTTGAAAACAATTACAGGATTTGTTCCGCTTAACTCAAGAGTTAATGGAGTTAAGTTTTTTGAAGCTGATTTCATTATAGATTTTCCAGTTTCAGTACTTCCTGTAAAAAAAATGTGGTCAAAATTTTGTTCAATTAATTTTATGGATTGTTGATTATCTCCCTCTACTGTCATTAGTACATCTTTATGGAAATATTTGGAAGTAAGCTTTTTAATAAGTTTTGAGGTCGCAGGACATTTCTCTGATGGTTTTATAACTGCAGTATTTCCTGCTGAGAAAATATTTACCAATGGCTTTAAAACATAAAGTAATGGATAATTATAAGGACCTAGAATTAAGACACACCCAAGAGGTTCAAAAATAACTTGGGAGGATGATGGAAATAGATAAAAAGGTGTATTAATCTTTTTTGGTCGCATCCAATAATTGAGTTTCTTTTTTATGAGTGAAATTTCTTCTTTCACTAAAAGGATTTCTGAAAGCCCTTCAATCTCAGATTTACCGAGATCAATAAAAAGTGATTTAATTATCTCTTTTTTATTTTCATCCAAAAGTTTAGAAACTATATTGATATGGTTGATCCGCCATTTTATATCTTCAGTTTTACCAGTGAGAACTGTATTTTTTAATTTATAAATGTCTTCTAAATGAAATTTATCAGAAATTTTCATTTTTTACCTTTGAATAGTATTAAATATATCAGAGGATAAATTGTAAATATCTAAGGTTTATATCCAATTAAATCAAAGCGAATGATTTATAAGAAATAATCAAATTTATTAATATTGACTTTAAAAATTAAAATTTTTTTTGGTTAGTATATTTCTATGAGTGAAAATTTTTCAATTAGATTGATATATATAAATGAAATACCTGAAGTCACAAACTGGGCAAGGTTAGAAGGATTTTCTCCAGGAATGGATGATGTATCAATTTATAGAAATACAGATAAGCAAGGGGTATGGGTAGCTTGTCTAGACAATAATCCTATAGGCTCTATTGCGTGTATAAAATATAATTCCTCGTATGGTTTTATAGGTTTATTTATCGTTAAAAAAGAATTCCGAAATAATGGATATGGAGTGAGATTATGGAGACATGCCCTCGAATATTTGAAAAATGTTGATTGTATTGGTCTTGAGGCTGCCCCAGATAGATTGAATGATTACGCAAAGTGGGGGTTTAGAAAATCTTCCATTACAAATCGATGGAAATTAAATGGTTCTCAAAATTTGCCATTGAGAAATTTCTATAAAGATCAATTTTATTCTTTTAAAGTTGTTCCGGGTAATAAAATTTCCTCTGAAGCAGTCTTAATTTATGATGATCAAAGAGAACCTAGTCCCAGACCACATTTTCTAAATGACTGGTTGAAAAATTCTCATGGTAATGTCAGTGCAATTGTCGATAATAATGGGATGTGCCATGGATTTGGCAGGATAAGACCTTGTGTATTGGAGGATAATGAGCAAGGCTGGAGAATCGGCCCCCTTTTAGCGGATACTCCACCACTTGCTGAATTATTAATAAGGGAGTTAGTTGGTGATTTAGATGCTCAAATCTTATTGGATTGCTCTAATCTGAATCGTTATGCAAATTATCTTTTATCAAGTTTGGGATTTGGGGAAATATCAAAAACTTACAGAATGTATAAAGGCATTCAACCTCCCTGCCCAATGAATCAAGTATACGGACTTGCCTGCTTGGAACTAGGGTGATTCCCTTTAAAGCAAGCACTTTGCCACTTGTTTTGTAATGATTCGGAAGTTTGGTTGATTATCCATAAGCTTAACTTTCAGAGGGTTTCAAAATTTTTTCTACAATATCCGCGTTGATTATAGTGAACTCTCCATTATCAATATTGGCAACTTGAAACAAGGTCCATGAATTTGGATTTCTAGCTCCTCCAATACAGTCGATAACTTGACCGACCCAATAATTTTTATTCTTTTCATTAGTATTTTCGCAATTTTCTTTTTTAATTGCGACATAATCGCCAGGCCTAACGAAAAGAAACTCAGGAGTTGATGAGCTCACAATAAATAGCTTATAGTATATATGTACTATAGTAGGTTATTAGTTTTGTTGCCGAACTTTGAGTTATTTAGCAAACTAGGGGTAATTCAAAAATAAAATGGAATCAACTGAAATTGCTATATTTTCAACATTATTGGGGTTAATTTTAGCTTTAACTGATGCTTATATAGAAAGAAATATTCCTGGATAATACTTCCAATATATTTCTTAAATCAAATAAGATTTAAGCTGGTCTAATATGTCGGCACGGTTGGAAACTAATTTCGTAAAAACTAAATATATTAACCCACCCATTGCTAGTCTTCCGTTAATTTTCTCTAACTGCTTAAGTTTTCTAAACAAATTACTCTTGCGATTAAACAAAATTTAAAGGGTGTAGAAAATAAAAAAGTATTGATTACTTCAAAATTAAAAAAAATTTTAAAAATTTATAGGAATATTATTACAAATAAGGATTAAATTTAAAGCCAAGCTTCTTTCATCTCAATATAAAGTCTCTCGCTCTCAGCAGAATTAATTTTGCTGTCTGAATAAGATTGCTGCTGTTGCTGTTGTTGCTGCTGAGTTGAGTTTGTATTAGGATTTTGGACTTCGCTCATTATTAGGAAAATATTTGTGTTTATTCTCTCATATTTAGAGCTTTTTTTGTCAACTTAAATTCTTAAATTTTATTTAAATTTTTTATGTTTTTAATTTTCCTTTTTTGAGAGATGTTATTTCGCTACAGTAGTTTTGGTATATAGGAATTTAACTTCCCAATATACAATTCCTAGGAAAATAGCACTTGCGATAATAATTTCAGAAATGGCTAACATTTTATTTTTAAATTCTAATTTAATTTTGGTATCAATTTACACAGAATGCAATAGGTACTAATTACATTGAAGATTTAAAAAATCTTATTTAATAAAATAACGCATCGAAAATAATATAAAATTTTAAGTTAGATACATATTATTTTCGTGGGAAATTTCATAAATTCAGCAACTCTTATACCTTTAATACCTTTGTTAACCTCTTTATTTATTTTTTCTTTACTGGTAAGTTTCAACAGAACGCTTAACAGGTTAACAAAACCAGTTACTGTACTAGTTGCATTATCTTTATTAAGTTCTGCCTTTATAAGCTTATTTGACTATTTTAAGAAAATAGAAGAAGAATTAGTTTTATCTGATTTTCTCAAATTTTTTGAAGAAAAAAATTTAGTTATACATCTCAATTTAGTAAATGAAAAAATTATAATTTTTTTCTCATTAATAATGATATTAATTATTGGAATATCTTTTTATAAATTGCCTAGAAAAAAAGGTTATGTCTCATTGATGATTAGCCTTGGATTAATATCTTCTTCGGTGATGCTCTCAATATTGCTAATAGATTTCTCAGCACTAATCTAAACTGTGGTAAGCATTGACAAAGCTTCGTTAAGTTCTTTGACATGATTTAATTCATCTTGAGCAATTTCTTTTATTTTTTGATCATTTGGATTATCTATTAAATATTTGGAATAAGTTTCAAATGCATGTTCTTCGATTTTTATATTGACATCATAAGCATTAGCTGGAGAGAAGAAATAATAAAAAACCATGATCCAGTAATAGAAAAGCACAAGGTGTCTCGCAAAAAATCTATCAATCCAAAACCTATCTCCTCCTCTTTTCTCCATTTCTTTAAGATGTTCAGTTTCGTTAATAGCTTGATAAAAATGTTCTTTCATTAAAATCATTGTTTTTTCATTTTTAATTCCTAGGGATTCTTTAAAATGAAGAACTGAAAGAAATGCAAAATAAGGAGATCTAGCTATTACTTCTAAAACCCAGAATCTTTGTAAAGATCTACCAGAGTATATTAAGTCTAAGAAGTTTACAGTACTATTCAAAATAAAAGAATTAAATTTCTTCATAAATATCATTTATACTTAAGTATAATTACTCAGTCGCTTGAGGTCCATAATATATTGAAGTAATTAACCAAAAATTAATATTTATGTTCTAAAAATTGTTACTTCCATTGAAATATTTTTTTTTCATGCATTAATTGGATAGATAAAAATTTTATATGTCAAATACTGAAAAAATTGCAAATGCCAAAAAGAGGATTGATGAATTAGAAAGACTTATAAAATATTGGAATGATTCAGAACGTGATGATGCAAAAATACTTAATTTCAATATCAACACTCTAAATAAAGTTGCTTAGATTGTGATGATTTAGGCTGATTAACTTTTATCTACTTAAAGTGATTTAATATCTATGAGGCTTCGTATATTGTTTAATTTTGAAATAGAGCAATTAAACCTATTCTCAAAAACGGCAAGGAAGAAATAATGTAAAAGAAAAATCTATATGAAAGCCTTTTCAAAAAAATATTTAGTTCCGATTAAATTTATACCATGGTTTTTTTGGATATTCATATCTTTTTTGAGTATATATATGTGTAAGGTAGCCTGGGTTAGTTAAATAATTAATGAATTTAGCTTCTCCTTAGCCAACCAGGAGCACCGCCAAACCAATCCGAAATATCATCTTCATTTGGATTGAAATGATTTTCTTTATCTAGTCCATCTATCCCAAATGATTGTAAAAGGTTATCAATCCCACCATCATTTTTTGTTCCATTTCTTCTAAAGCTGTTAGCTTTTTTAAGCCAAAGAGAAATTGTCGAATTATGATGTGCAAATTTCTCAACATATATCCTTTCTTCTAAGGTAATTGATTTATCTTGAGCAATTCTTTTAATTATTCCTTGGATCTTTAGTCTTTTTGCATTACTAAGAAGCATTTTTGATCAGTTTATTATTCTACTTATAGGAATGATTACTAAAAATATCTTGTCAATGTTAATTTCAACAAATTCACTATTTTAGAAGGTTTTTAACCAATAAAAGTCTTAAGACACTAAAAAAAGGGATCAATAAGTTATTTATGATACGTTTATTCATTTATCAAACTTATAATTCCTATAAATTATATAAGAAAATTCAATCGATTTACAAGGATACTTTGAAATTAAGTCAAGTGGATGCAGTAGTTGCAATATAGTAAAAATGTACTAATCTTAGTACATATGTATTATTAAGATAGGAAAGTGATTTCATCTTCACCTTATGCCCCTTTTAATTCAAAAGAGTGGAATTCTCTAATAAGCAAAAATGCAAAGTTTGACAATACTCCAATCAAGATTCAAAAAAGATTTTATAGGACTTTTACTCTAAAAAAGATTGAAAATGATGACCTTTTGCAAGAGAAGAATGATTTGCCTCAACAAATGAAACTTGTATTCGGATAGAGAAATATTAACTAACAATCTTTTTATTGAATATTATTTTACGAGATCCAATTTTTTGTTAGATTAGTAGAAATACAAGAAGGATTTAATTTGGCTGTAGATCGAGAACTTTTAAAAGAAGTTACCCAAGAACTTTGGAATACGGTAAAAAAACTAAGACCTGAAATAGATCGGCAAACTCGACTTCAATTAGTTTTAAAGGCCTTATTAACTATTGGAGATTTGCCAGATCAAATGCAAGCTGCCATGGTAGTAGGTGTTTGCGCAGAAATGGATAAAAGTGATGTGGATAATGTTGAAACTAATTCACAAACTAAAGATTCAAGCGGAGTTGATACTTCTACTGGCAGAAAAGTAGTTAGAAGAAGTTCAGCTAAATAAACCTTAAACGATCATCCTTTAATTTTCTTTGATTCGTTTTTATTGAGTCTATTAAATAGGTAATATGAAATTACAAGTAAGAGAGGAACGAATATTGAATGTAAAGTCATCATTAATTCTGTTTGGCCCATTCCTATAAGATTTGACTCGCTTGGAAGTTGTTCTGACCAAGTGCCAACTAAATGCCAGGCTTGAGGAATTGATAAGAAAAACATATAAGAGCTATAAGTTAAGTTTATGTTCAGATAAAGATTATCATTATTGAACGTTTTTGCTTTTTTTATTCTTATTTCTTAACTAAGTATTTGTAGAGTTATAAAAAAAGAACTTATTCATAAATTTATTTTCTTAAGAAGAGTTTTAAATTCTTTTTTACCAATAATTTTTTCAGCTGCGTAAGCACCACTTGCTGAAACAGCAGGAATTCCAATACCTGGAAATGTACTAGCACCGCAAGTAAATAAATTTTTCACTGGAGTTTTGCAGCCTGGGAAAAGACCTTTTGCTGCAGATAATGCAGGGCCGTAACTACCACAATGGGTATTGGTGAATTTTTTATGAGTAATTGGGGTTCCTAGCATCTTTAAATCAATCCTCTCATCTATGTCAGGGATGAATTTTCGAACTGCGCTAAGGAATATTGAACATCTTTCCTCTTTCAAATTTCTATATGCTACTTCCTTTGGATTTAATTTATCCCAAATTTCCCAAGGTTCATTCGCGGGAGTATATCCATGAAGAACATGTTTCCCTTGAGGGGCCATATTTTTATCTAAAACAGATGGGATTGAAAATACAGCTATATTTCTTTCTGCGGTTATACCTTTTTCCCACTCATCCACATGTATCGCATGTATTGGCAAATCTTCAAGACCATCAGCATCAAAACCTAGATGTATATGAAGGAAAGAATCACATTTATTAGGGTTCAAAACTTTTGTATTCCATTTTTTTGTAATTTCATTTGGAATTAACTTTTTTAAATTCCAAACATCAGTATTAGACACAACAGATTCACAACTATACCTAAAACCATTATTAAGAGTTATACCTGTCGCAAAATTTTTATTGAAGTTAATTGTCTTTACTCTTGAAGAGAGAATTAATTCTCCTCCATTTTTTTTAAATCCATTAATTAAGGCTTTTATGATAGATTCACTACCTCCTTTAGGGTATTCAAGATATGAATTTGGTTCAAACCATTCGTTAAATAAAGTAGCCATCGCAGCTGTATTTGTATCATGCATTGACATACCACTTATCAAAAAACTCAATAAATCAACCCAATTTCTTAGAAAAGGATCCTCTAGATGATTATTTACTAAATTTCCAAAACCTTTATTAATTTTTGGTATTTGCTTGATATTAGGCAAAAATTTTGAGGTTAAATTTATTAGATCTAAGAAATTTATTGATTCGGGAGAAAATGAGAGTAAAGGTATTTCATTTATAAATTTGCTAAGAGGTTTTATTCCGGAAATAAATGATTCCCATTCTTTAACAGATTTCTCACCTCTTAAAGTTTTAATTGTTTGTTTAAAAGGTTCTTCCCCCACATCAAGATTAAAATTGCCTTCTGGGACAATTACTTGCCAACCTTTGTATTGAAATAGTTCGACTTCTTCATCAAGTAATTTAAGAATTTGCCCTAGGGGATTAGTTGTCGGCCATTTACCTATTCCACTCCATAATGAAGGCCCCGATTCGAAAGTGTAACCTTTTCTTTTGAAACTATGAGCAACACCTCCAGGTTGAGAATGTGCTTCACATATAAGTACTTTTTTGCCTGATAAAGCAAGGATAGATCCACAACATAATCCACCTATTCCACTGCCTATTATAATTACATCGTACCTGTCCATTAAGTATTTTTATACTCTTCTCTTAAACTAATTAGTTTTATACAAAAGTATTAACTGAAGTAGTAATACTTAGAACAACAGCAAGAAAGAATATGTAAGGGACAGCTTTTAGAGGTATGTATCCTTGACTTTTAGAAATAAAATCCATTAATTTAGTTACTTTATGTAAACATAATAACGAGATTTTGTTCCTTATGTGTGCTAAAAATTTTTTTTTTGGAAATATATTGAAACAAAGAAATCTTTTTGTAGAGCTTTTTTGACTAAGAACATTTTTTATGAAGTTATCTTAGTATTTGATTATTAGATTAAGATCTATTATGAAACACTTTCCTAATATTAATGAGATAAAACTATTAGAAAAAAATTCTCAAAAAAATGGTAGCGGAATTTTATACGAGGAATTGTTAGGAATATGGAAGTTTAAGTATGTGTGGGGAAAGGAGTCAGATGAAATCAAAAATATAACCAGTTCGATTCTCCAAGTATTGTCGGCAAGACTCGAATTAAAAAGTAAAAATAAAGAGGATCAAATAAATTATGAAATAAAAAATTCAATAAATTTCGGATTATTAAGTATTACTTTTATAGGTAGCGCAGAATTAAAAGGGATTAGACCTTTATTGGCTTTTTATTTTGAAGAATTGAAAATTAGTATTAGTAGTCTTTCAATATTTAATAAGGAATTAAAAAAACCAGAAGATAAAAAAATGCCTTTTTTCTCACTTGTAGGAATTAGCACTAAGGATGATTGGTTATGTGCTCGAGGCAGGGGCGGAGGGCTTGCAATATGGGTTAAGTCTTAATTTAGTGGTATTCTCCTGGATGGTCTACTTTTCTAACGGTAACTTTATCAACTTTTTGTCCATTAAATCTTAAGAGATCATCTCCTGAAAAGTCATAACCCAAGCTTTGACCTATTAGGGCCACATCATCCGCTGTGGAAGATGTAGTAACTTGCTCTTTTAAGTCTTCATCAGATTGCATCTTAATTAAAAATTTTCTTATTTCAGAAAAACTCATTACTAGAATTTGATTGATGTTAAAAAATTTACAAAATCTTTTTCTTAGTAAGAACAAGATAAATAGATAATCATTATACTATCTTTATGACTTACTTATTCCTCTACATAGTTAGCATAGTTTTAATATGGTGGACATATCGTGTTGGTTGGCTTGAGGCTGTCAAAACAGTAGTTAAAGTTATAGTTCCCTCAGCGCTTATTATTTTATTTAACATTAAAGCCGGAAGATTACTTTTTAAAAGTCCTTTAGTCGGTTTAGTAAGCGCTTTGCCTACCTCTATTTTTATTTTTAGAGGTTCATTGCCTTTAGTTAGTTATATAAATAATTGGATTGAAAATAAAATAAATAAGTATGATGATTCGCAAGTTGTAGATACTGATTCTGTGTCTTTAGATGATTAATTTAGTTTAATCAAAGCCAAGAAATAATTCTTTATGTACAACGAGAACATCAAATAAAGTTGTTCCATGAATAGGACTTAATGGGATATTGTCTATATTCATTGCTTCTGCACAAATTAAATGGGCATCCCATTTTGTATCGTGATCATTTATTAAAATTGACCACTCAATTACTTTTTTAAAATGATCTGGCATCTCCGAACCAATTTTTCTGCAAATTTGACATAGAACTGACAAAATAGGAGGCTTTGATGGCCTTTTTAAATCTTTAATAAGACTAGGCTGTGTAAAAACACTCGTATAGCGGATGTAGTCTATCAATTCATATTCTTCTTTAGTAAGAGCTGCTTTATTTAATGCTCTTTCAAATTCGTCTATTGGGGTTATGGGCCTATCCAAGATATTAGTTGTTGCTGTTCTCTTTATTTGAAAAATTATTGTTTTCTGAATCTATTTTTTCTTGATTAATTTCATTGGTTTGATTGCTTTCTATAGATTTAGGAGATTCATCTTTATCTTCTTCGTTCATAACTTGATCGATTTCGTTTTGAAATTCATTCGACGCTTTTTTAAGACTTTTCAAAGTTTTGCCAAGCTGTTTTCCTAATTCTGGAAGCTTTTTTGGACCAAAAATTAAAAGAGCTAAGATAAGTATTACAGTAACTTCAGGCAAACCTACACCAAAAATATTCATAGCTGATAACTATTTAAATAATTAGGAAATCTATTATTAAATATAGTCAAATCATGCGGGAATTTCATTTTTGGAATAGCTTTATTAATATTAAAAAATTTTGAAAAATATTATTGTAATTAATACTCCTTTGAAGAAAACTAACCAAAGTAATTGATAATCACTCAATTTGAATTTTTTTTGGTACCAATTTATAAGAGTTTTATGTTTATCAATTAATTTTCTCATTTTCATCGAGATGATTTATTACTATCACTTATTTTATCTTAATTTCTTTTATTATTATTTTATAGAAATCCTAGATACAACTCAAATTAGATTTTCCTATTAAATTTTAATCTTTTTCTAAATTATTGAAACTATTCTCTAAGTATCTACTATCTTAAAAAAATGAAGTACTTATTTGTTGTTTTTTACCTATTTCTTCTAATTTATCCAGCTGAAGCCGTTACCACAAAAATGTTTAAAGTATTGGATACGTGTGCTAGATATCGACTCGGTGAGATTAATGCTAATGAGGCTATCGAAAAACTAAAATTAAAATTAACGAATTCTTCAAGCAATCAGCCAAAGGACCTAGTAAAAAAATATTGCTCAGTATTTACTCCAAATGAAAAAATTGAATTTTAAACTTAGTTATATATTTTTAATTAATCTATTTTGAATAATCTTTAGCTTTGTTTCGTATTTCTTTAACCTTTTGAAAATTAGTTATTTTTAAATTAAAAATAACTCCCAAAAAAAGAATGATAAATAAAACAATATAAATTATTAATTCCATAATATTGAATTAATAAATCCAACCTAGTCTATTTCAATAATTTTTTAGTATCTTTTAAAACAAAAAAACTGACTTTAATATTAGTTATTTACTTTGGGGGCCACAAAAAAAATATTAACCTCTAATATGTAACTTTATAAGAGCTGTTGTGCTGATTGGAGATAAAATTCCAGAATTTTCTTTACTGGATCAAAATGGAATTAAAAGATCAAATAAGGGATTAAAAAGTCCTCTTGTTTTGTTTTTTTATCCAAAAGACGATACTCCTGGTTGCACTATAGAAGTTTGTGGGTTTAGAGATAAATATGACTTATTTAAAGTATTAGGTGCGCAAGTTTGGGGAGTAAGTAATGGAAGTACCTCAAGTCATTTGGCATTTGCTAATAAAAACAAATTACAATATCCACTACTTTGCGACACAAATGACTCTCTTAGGAAAACTTTTAAAGTTCCTAAAGTACTAGGTTTTATGGATGGTAGGGTAACTTACGTTATTGATCGCAAAGGGACAGTTAGGCATATTTTTAGAGATTTATTGAATGGTCCTGAACACATTAAAGAGGCTATTAGAGTACTTAAGGAAATTCAAAATCAATAAATTATTATTCAAAGAATTTTAGATTAATAACTTTTGTTTTATTATGGTTTCAGCTTTTTTTAAATATATGAAGAAAATGGGAATGCAGGCTGTTGATCTTGCTATTGAAAATGGAGTAGATCTTGACGGTACTCCAATCCCTCAAAAAATGCTAGATCTATACAATAGAATTATGGATGAGGAGAATAAAAGACAAAGGAGTGGTGTTAAAAAATCAATGAGAAATAGATGCGTCAAAACTGGTTCTAAGCATTTTGATAAAGAAACATTGAATCAATTATTAATAGACTCGGGATGGGAAGGGCTTAAAGAAAAGGAAATTTTATTTTTTTATAACTAAAAATAAATTTTTAATTATCTTAAAAATCATTTATGGTAATTATTTATTTAAATTAAGAAACTGAGAACTAATCAAATATTTTTTTAGATCTAATTTAGTGAATTATTTAAACCACCCTTTTTTTTAGAGGAAATTATTTTTTCTTTTTCAGCTCTTTTTTTATTAGTTGCTTTTTTGTAAGCTAAGTTGGCTTCTATAACTGTAACTATTGATATAAAAAAAAGACCAAAAATTCCAATTATTTGTTCACTTTGAGAAGGTTCTGAATCTCCTTGTAAAAAAAACCCTAAAGCGAACCATGCAGTACCAGCAGTGATGGTAAAAAAATAGGGTTTCCATCTTCTTTGATATAAGTAACCCGACCCTAAACCAGGAAGAAAATTTAAAAAAGATGCTACCCACCCTTTTGAAGATGCAAGTATTTCATCTCTTGAGGGATAAGACATCTATATTAGGTATTTATTAAATGTGAGTTTATATAAGCAAAAGATATTGCTGCACAAATTACCCAGCTGAAGGGTAGGAACATTCTTATTTTTTCTTTATTTTTATTCATTTTTTAATTATGGAAAATATTTTTAAAATCTGTGGATTTAATAGATACCTTAAAACTAGAAGAATTAAAAAAGACGGTTAAAAACCGTCTTTGAAAAAAAGTAATTTCTCTAAAAATAAATTATTTATCTTTTGATGCTGAGAGTACTTTAAGTTCTTTTTTTACTTCTTTTTCTCTCTCTTCAAGATGTTTTAGTTGAGCTTTAAAAGCATCTTCAAGTCTTACTTTTTGTTTTGTAATTTCATCAAGCTCTTCTTGATGTTGGTTTTTCTTTAACTCCTTCATTTCACTATCGGAAATAACATATACTGGGCGATATGCAGGAGTTTCAAAAAGAAGATCAAACATTGAATACATAAGTGACCTTTGAATTAGTACAAATTTAATATCTGATAATTCTTTGAAATATGAAAGGATAAATACCGAAGATATTGATACGGCAAATACACCGAATTTCGGTTTACCTAACTTAACCGCCCAGTATATACCGATCGAATTTTAAGGTATGTTTTAAAGTATTAAGGAGATGATTCTAAAAATCTAAATTAAAAAGAACTAAAAATGGATTTAAAAATTACTAAAACATTAGTAATCCCATCCAATGAAATTAAATGGCGATTTTCCAGATCCTCTGGTCCAGTAGGACAAAATGTAAATAAAATTGAAAGCAGAGTAGAGATTATTTTTAATTTAGAAGATTCCAAAGTATTAAATGATTATCAGAAAGAAATTCTTAAGATAAACTTGAAAAACAAATTAGTGAAAAATAGCTTATGTTTAGCGGTTCAAGAACACAGAAATCAATTATTAAATAGGCAGCTAGCTTTAATGAAATTTAGTTCAATCATAAAAAATGCTTTAAATAAACCATTTAAATTAAGAAAATCTACAAAACCTACTAAAGCATCACAAAAGAAAAGAGTTGAGGTTAAGTAAAAACGTGGCGAATTGAAAAAAAGTAGACAAAAAGAAAAAATATATCAAATATGAATAAACCTAATAAATATTTCCCTCGTAAATTGTAATGAAAGCATATTATTAATTTTATTTCATTTTGGTTTATTGAATTCAACTAATGATTTCTGGTTAATTGACTCAAATTTTGTAGGGGTGATGCGTTTCTACAAAGATAAAGATCATTCTGATAAATCTGTTGATTATATGTTTATTGAAGAAGGAATTATTATGGGAATTCATGGAGAAAATCCTCCATTAATGAAAACTAGAAAAAAATCTTTATGGAAGAAGCAAGATTATTGTGGCAAGAATTGTTAAGTGAAGGTTGGCAAAAAACTAATAAAAAATGGTGAGTAAACTCTACAAAAACTTTTTTAATTTCAGAAAATAAATGAACCTTTAGGGTATAGCCTGGAAATTTTTCCCCGTTGTAAATTTCTCTTTTTTTTGATGTCGTTTTCATATCTTTTCAACATCATTAGATAGTTTGTAACTCCAAAAATTATTAAAAACACAATAAATCTTATTCCTGCCTCAAAGTTCATATGAGTATTAAGCTTTATTTTAATCTGACAATTACTAATCAAAAATCAATCGGTATTTATATCTAATTTAAGCGTCTAGTAAAAATCTTTTTTAATTTTAATGTGTAAAAAATACATAACAAAAGTAAAATTAAAATTGCACTAAAGCTTCCGATTGGGTTTGGAACATTTTGTGTAAAAGGCCCTGCTAAAAAAGAAGGTGTATTTTCTTTGAATTCTATTAATCCGTTATTTAATAAAAACCAAATACCCACAAGTCCTCCATGAATTCCTATGCAATTCCATAAAGAACCTTTATCTCTAATTTTTACTAATGATAGAAATATCCCAAGTAAAATAAATCCCAAACGTAATCCTATTATGTTCCAAAAGATCTCATTTGATAAATTATGAACGAAGCTAAAAATTATAGCTTGTAAAGCTATTGAAATTTTTGTGCCATATTCAAATTTTAATTCTTCTAGTAACCAGCCTCTAAAAATTATTTCTTCTGCAAATCCAACACCTAATCCCAGTACAATAGAATTTAACAATATTATTGGCGAGAATTCACCTATCCAAGAAATATAATTTTTTTGCAATAGTGGTACCAGAATTAGAATTATTAAAACTAAAGCAAATAAAATACCTTGAGAAAAATTGAAAAAGTTTTTTAAGAATTTGTCTTTTGTTATCCCAAGAAGTATCCAAGTACTTGATTCGTTTTGTTTGATAAAAAACCAATATGGAAGTAAAAAGACAAAAAGTAAGAAAGTAATAATAGTACCAATTAAGGATAAATTTTCTTTTTCAAAATTAAACATTAAAAGTGGCTGAGATAAAGCCCAGCCAATGCCATAAAGAATAGGAATAAAAAATATAGTGGATAAAAATCTTGGTCTTAAAAGAAAAAAACTTCTAATTAGTATCATTAAATTTTTCATTTTACTTTGAATATTAATTAACCCCAGCCTTTGCCTTTTATTATTCTAACTACTTGTTCAAAAAGTTTTAGATTTTTCTTTTTACTATAATTTATGTTTTTTGTAAGATTAGATAAATCTTTATAAAATTGCCGAGTTATTTTATCTTCTTTATCACTAGGCCATAGTAAGTCTGAGCCCTCTTCATATTCTTCTTTATATCTTTCTTTATTCAAATTTTTTTTATATCGTAATAATTTAAATTTTACTTATTGCAAATGCTTAAAAGTGATGTTTATTAAATTTGTGTATTTATTTAAAATTTATGCTGATTAATCTTTCAACTTTAATTTTTACATTATTATCTCCATTGCTTATTTTTGCAGTAATAGTATCGGTTTACTTATTTCATTAGGAAGTATTTAAAAATAAACTTAATTAATTTAAGGGTGTATTATGCCTACTTTTTCTAATGCAAATGATAAAACTGCAATTAAAGCCATTAGTGTTAAGATCTTGTTCTTTTTGATGAAATCCATAATGCATATTAATAATCTTTTTATTAAATTCTTATATAAAATAATAAATAATTATAATCATTATAACAATTACAATGGAACCCATTTATTTAGGAGATTTAATTCCCTCAATAGCTTCTTATAAAAAGATAATTGAAAAATATGATAAAGGTATAAAAGAAGGGGAATTTTATGAAGAACCTATTGGAGGAGATTTTAATTACCCTGATTGGTAAATATGCTTACTACAAAAATAACTTTTGCCTTGGCAGATTGGATTAGAGAGTGGCGTAAGTGCCGGGATAAGAATCCTTCTTTTGATGAGTGTGTAAAATTTGTTCAGTGGAAATTAGAAGATTATAAACTTTCTGATAGTGATAAAAGAATAATTGAATCTATTTTGCTCTATGAATCTGAATAAATAAGGGATTATAGACTTTAATTTTTATATTTATCTAAAAAAACAAAGGATCATTAAAATCATCTTACAAATTAAGAAAAAAGTAAATCAGCATATTTACGGATTTACTGAAAATATAAAAAGGAGTAATTTATAAATGTTGAGTTCGGAGGCAATCTAAATGATTGATAGTCCGCCTGAAATTTAGCAAATTCCAAAATATAGGAAGCGTATTCCTGAGAATGGGATTATTCGAAAATTAAAGTTCAATCAATTAGTCTGATAAGACTTCGCTTTATAATTACTAGCGACAATAGGGACTGAAATTATCGAGAGAAATCCCCGAATTCACGTATTCTAGGTTTATGAGTAAATAGACTTTAAAATATGTAATTTTATATCCTGTAAGAAGGAAATCAAATATTAAAAAGGACTGTACAAGCAGTCCTTTTTTTGTTTAACAAATTTCTTCTAAATTAGACTTCTTTTTGGATAATATGGATTAATAAGGTGATTAAAAATATTTCAAAATGAAAAATCAAGTCTTGTTTCCAAAAATTGCAGTACGTGAAAAGGGTTTTTTACAAGTAAGTGATATTCATACTATTTATTGGGAAAGATCTGGTAATCCAAATGGCAAAAAAATTCTTGTTATTCATGGAGGTCCAGGAGGAGGAAGTCAACCAAGATATAGAAGATACTTTGACCCAGATAAATTCGATATTATTCAATTTGACCAAAGAGGTTGCGGTTCTTCAACTCCCTTCTCCGAATTAAAAGAAAATACGACCAATCATTTAATTGATGATATTGAGAAATTAAGGATTCTTTTAAAAATAGATACTTGGCATTTGTTTGGTGGATCTTGGGGCTCAACACTTTCACTTATATATGCGATTAAAAATCCCTCAAGAGTTATCAGCTTAACTTTGCGAGGAATATTTTTATGTAGAAAGTTTGAATTATTGTGGTTCTATCAATATGGTGCAAGTGAGATATTCCCAGATGAATTTGAAGAATATATTTCTGTAATACCAAAAGAAGAAAGAAATGATTTAATAAGTTCTTTTTATAAATATCTAACATCATCAGATGCAAATCTTAGATCAAAAGCAGCAGCAGCTTGGACAAAATGGGAACTCTCTACAAGTCATTTAATAAATAAAAAATTTGATTTTGATAAGTCTGAAGTTAATTCTTTTTCTGATGCCTTTGCAAGGATCGAATGTCATTATTTTATTAATAATATTTTCCTAGAAGATGATTTTATTTTGAAAAATATAAAAACAATAGAATCGATTCCAACAAAAATAATTCAAGGTAGGTATGACGTTGTTTGTCCTGTTAGGAGCGCTTGGGATCTAAATAAGAAATTAAAGAATTCTGAATTAATTATTGTTAATGATGCTGGTCATTCAATGAGTGAAAAGGGCATTACTAAAGAATTAATAAAAGCTGTAAAAGGAATTCAAAATCTCTAAAAGAGAGAATATTTCTTTAAAAATCAAAGACCATTATCTTCAATATTTTGTGCAATACTCCTAAGAAGTTCGACGATATCTGAATCTTCGCATTTAGTATCTTCTTTGAGCAAAATGCACTCGTCTCTAATACTTACATTAGTACTCCACCATATACCTGAACTATTGGTATCGTCCCATTCAAATCTTTCAGACATAATTAATAAAATCTAATAAATACATTAAAGCTTGCATTAGTTCATCGTGGATTTATATATTTAATTTCAAAATTTAAAAAACTTTCCTAAGCGCTAAAAGGAATCTTGAAATTTCTGACAATAAAATTTAGAAATCTAATTTAAGTTTGTATTGTTTTTCTTTTGCATTAGAAACAGTTTTTTTATTATTTATATTTTTTCTAAGCCTTTTTCTAGAGCCATGCTTTAAATAAATTTCTTTTGAGATATCCCAATATCCATCCTTTTTAGTGATTTCCTGGATTTTCTTCTTTGCAGTTTTAGTGCTATTTGGGATGTCAATTATTGGTCTTATGTAATTAATTTTTTCATATTCTTCTTGATTAAATCTAGATAATAGCCATGGTTCATGAATGAAATTAAGTGATACATCCTTTAATTCTGGTATCCATTTTTTTATAAATTTTCCTTGAGGATCATGATCTTTTCCCTGCTTAATAGGATTATAAATTCTATTGGTATTTATAGAAGTAGTTCCAGATTGCATTTGGCATTGGTTCCAATGTATTCCAGGCTCATAATCTATAAATTTATTTGCTAATTCAGAACCTGAATCTTGCCAGGGTAGCCATAAATTATAGCTAGCAAAAGACATTAACATCGCTCTCATCCTGAAGTTAATCCATCCATTGAAATTTAATGAACGCATACATGCATCTATGAAAGGAAAGCCTGTATTACCTGCACTCCATGAATAAAGTAATTCATTATTTTTTTCTCTAATATTTTTAAAAAAAGGATGGTATTCCCTAAACTCTAGTTCTGGTTCACTTTCAAGTTTCTGAATAAAATGACAATGCCAAGTTAATCTGCTTTTTAACATCCTGGAATTGTTGTTTTTTGATATATTTGCCTTTTGAAAAATTTCTTTTAATGAAATGCATCCCCAACAAATGTATGGGGATAGTCTTGTACAACTATCAAATGATTTTTCTGGGCTAGATATATCTTTTGAATAAGAATCTAATTTATTACTAAAGAAGTATTGCATTCTCTCTAAACCTTTCTTTCTTCCACCTTGCATTCTTCCTGGACAAGTTTCTTTTTTATAGGTAAAAATTTCGTCTGAGGGTATTTCTCCAATATTAAAGTTAATAGAATTAATTCTTAATGGAGCTTTAAGTAATTTTTTTTCGGAATTTTCTTGCCACTTTTTAGACCAATTATTCCTATCTAAATTTCCTCTAAAAACTGAAAATTGTAGAAATTCCTTCCAAATAATATTTTTGCTTAAAGCCCATTCT
Organism: uncultured Prochlorococcus sp.; assembly: GCA_902591865.1. Classification (GTDB taxonomy): domain Bacteria; phylum Cyanobacteriota; class Cyanobacteriia; order PCC-6307; family Cyanobiaceae; genus Prochlorococcus_A. Next base: position 18,514 of record CACJCK010000001.1, on the reverse strand, counting down.
CTTACTTTTTGATCTCTTTTATAAGTAAGCCAATCTCCGGTTTCTTGATGGCTATATATACCTTTGATTTTAAATTTTGTACTAATTTCATCAAAAATATTAATAACATTGCCAGTCCTAATAATTAATGGTTGTCCAATCTCAGTAAGTGCATTTCTTAAATCTATTAAACTTTCTTTGCAAAATTGCCATTGTCTATCTGAATGAGTATTTTGGCTCCAAATATCTAACTCAATAATATAAATAGGTAAAATATCATTATCTTTTATAGCCTCACAGAGAGCTTCGTTATCAAAAATTCTTAAATCTTTCTTAAACCATAAGATATTTATTTCTTTCATTATTTTTTGTTTTAATCCTAGAAAACTAAGATTAAGTTTGTAAGTAAAAAATATAAAAAATTTTAGAATAACTAAAAATCAAAAAATGAAAATAACAAAAAAACTTTGGGAGGATAATTATGAGATCGCTTTACTAAGTTTAAATACAAAATTTGTTCAAGGGTTAAAGAATGGAAGCCTCCCTAAAAAAATATTTCAAGAGTATTTAGCTCAAGATTATTTCTTTTTAGAGACTTTTGCTAAGGCATATGGTCTTGCAGTTTCTAAATCAAAAGATAAGTACTCAATAAGAAAGTTGAGTGAACTTTTAATGGGCGTTTCAGAGGAGTTAATACTTCATGAAACTTATGCAAAAGAATGGGATATTAATTTGTCTAATAACTATATAAAAAAAGCTACAAAAAATTATACAGATTTCCTTGATGATACTTCCAAGAGACTTAGCTCCATTGAAATAATGTTTGCAATGACTCCATGTATGCGACTTTATTCTTGGATAGGAAAAAGTTTGTATAAGGAGGATTTTGACATTAAATATAAAGAATGGATAATTACTTACTCTGATGAGAGCTTTGAAAATTTAGCAAATTCACTCGAAAATCTTATTGAGACCAATAACGAAACATATGATATTAATCAAGCAAAATATTTATACAAAACAGCAATGGAATTAGAGTTGGATTTTTTTAATGCATATTCAGACTTCTAATTTTAATTAGAATTAATTTATAGTACTTTCAAAGACGAATTAATAAATCATGTATTCAAAAATTGCACTTTCAATAGGGGGTAGTGACTCCGGGGGTGGAGCAGGCATACAGGCTGATTTGAGAACTTTTATGGCCCTTAAAGTACATGGATGTTCTGTTATTACATGTATCACTGCACAAAACAGTTTAGAGGTTACATGCGTTGAACCAGTAGAGAAGAATACTTTATTAAGTCAGTTAGATACTTTATTCGCTGATTTTGGTATTGATGCCTTAAAAACTGGAATGTTATTAAATGAAAGAATAATTAATGATACTGCTTCAAAATTAAATAATTATACAATAACCAAAATTATTGACCCAGTAATGGTTACGAGAACTGGTTCTAAATTACTTGAAGATTCTGCGATTAATGCTTATAAAAAACTTTTATTACCAATTGCAGATTTGGTAACTCCAAATATTTATGAAGCAAATCTACTTTCTGGTTTAGAAATAAAGAGTGAAGAAGATATCGAAAATTCCGCAAGAAATATTATTGGTCTTGGAGCTAAAGCGGTACTTATAAAAGGTGGAGGTTTAATAGATATGAAAGGGAGGGATTTTTTCCTTGACATCAATGGTAGAAAAGATTGGCTCTGTAATAATTTTATAAATACAGAAAATACCCATGGTTGCGGCTGTACTTTGAGTGCTGCTATCTGTGGTTACAAGGCTCTCGGTTTTGATCTGATTGATTCCATACAAAAAGCGAAATTATTTGTTGAGAAATCTTTAGAAAATTCTTACAAAATAGGATCTGGTCCTGGTCCCTTAGGTCATCATTAATTATTTATAAAAGTGGAGTTAGAACCACCATTTTCTATAGGGCTTTTTTAAAAATAAGATTTCTTCTGTCTCCCATCCTCCCTCTAACCACTCAAGATGCTCAAGTAATAAAGACTCACTTTCCCTTTTGCTTAATTGCCCAATTCTATTAGCAATACCATCGAACCTTACTTTCATCAATTCCTCAATCTTGATGTTATTCATAGGTTAAATAATAAATTTTTTCTACTCTTACTTGTATACATTTTCTTGTCAACGATTTAATTTTATTTGTTTACTAGTAGTTCTTAAATATGTATTAAATACAACTTTTTAAAATAGATAGTAATTAAGACTTATTCACATAGATTTAATTAAAGACTAATTTATATAAAAATACTCTAACTATGAAAAAAGAAGAAAAAGCAAATCAAAAAACTATTTTAAATGTAGGCTATTGTGAAACTACCTCTGAATGGCTCAATAGAATCATTTCGGAACTGGCAGATGAAAATAAAAATTTTGTAGATTTGTCAGTTATTTGCGCTTAATTTTTTAGAAAATATATTTTATTTTGATTTATTTTCAGTTAGCTTTTAAGTATAAGAGAAATTTAAAAGATATTTTGGTGATGTGAATCCTAATAAAAAAATCATAGAAATAATTAAACAATTCAATTTATCTCCTCATCCTGAGGGTGGATGGTTTAGAGAGATTGTAAGGAGTGAGAATTCTCTAATAAGGGAAGATGGCAAAAGTAGAAACTTTATTACGGGAATTTATTATCTTTTGGAGAGAGATGAAAAAAGTGCTTGGCACAGAGTAAAAAATGCTGATGAAATTTGGATTTATTTAAGGGGCGATCCTCTGAATTTATGGTGCCTAGATAATGATAATAAGTTAATAAGAAATTTAATTTTAGATTCCAATAATCCAGTAGAAATGATCCCATCTGGATATTGGCAAGCTGCAAAAAGTACAGGCGAATTTACTTTAGTGTGTTGTTGTGTTGGCCCGGGCTTTGATTTTAAGGATTTTGAATTACTCAGAAATACAAATCATACTTCTAGATTGGATAAAGCAATTAATGATCTTATTTGAGACATTTTTTTGTTTATATTTTTGAAATTATCCTCTAGATTTATAAGGTTACTCAATCAATCTATATTTAATGAATCAAAATTATGTCAAAACAATTGGTATTAATGATGAACCAAGAAAAGATTCATACTTAGTATATGTAAATCAGGCTGATGGATTAAAAGGCATCCTTAATAGGGATTTTGATGAATGGTCGAATTTTGATAGTTGGGAAAGTATTTCAGTTCAGCAATGGATTTTTTCTAGAGCTTTAGAGGTTTTCAGAGGTAAGAAAATTGATATTAAATGCGACTGTTGTGAACATAATGATTTAATCCCAAATGATTTTGAGAGTATTAAAAAAGAAAAATGTTTTGGTAAAAAAAGTGCTTACATGATTGAAAAAGTTGTAGATGAAATTGTATTAGCTAAGGCAAGAAGAGAAAGTGATGGAACATATTCTGCGTAAGATTCATAAATATCTATGGAGTGAAAAATCTTTTATTTACCAGTGAAAATTATCAGAAGAACCAATTGTTAAATTTCTAGTGGACATCATATGGAACTTAAAGTGTACCGAATCACTGAACTCTTTTTCATCTGAGTAATTTACAAGATCCACTGGGTCGATGTTTTCATCGAACCATGCATCATATTCAATATGGTTTGGTTCAGCAAAATAACTCATATCCAATTAATAGCTTTCAAAAAACATATAAACGGTACATGTGATACCAAATTAACTTTCTTAATTTTTAGATAATCCATATTTTTAACTTGTTTATCAAGATTAGTTGCTAAAAAGATAGGAGAATTATCTATAAATTAATGTCTCTTGAAACTACTGTTTTCACATTTAAACTTTCAAATACATTTGAGGAGTGGGTAAAAATGTTTGATAGTCCAGAGATAGATGCATTTCATCAAACGGTAGGCCTTACTCCTTTATATCGTGGTAAAAGTTTAATTGATCCAAAAGAAGTGATTGTTATTCATCAAGCTGAAGAAGGTGTGGCTAAGCATGTTTTTTCAGATCCAGAAACCATCAAGAATATAGAATCTGGAGGGCATATCTATAGCACAACGAAAATTACAAGTTGGGTTTCTGAGTAGTCGAAACACTAACTATTTAAACCTATGCAAATAATGCGTAACAGGAGTTACTCATAAAATTTTTACAACAAAATTAGGTTATACCAGAGTTTAAAGATAAGAGTATTAACTAATTAGTTCGACTAAATTATTAATAAGAATCTAAGTGCTAGAGGTAACCATAGACATAGAAGAAGCATTAGTAAAATAGTAATAGCATGGATATTTGGAATGTAATCCACTTTTAAAATTTGTGTTTTCATAATTTATCTCGCCTTCTTAAGTTTGATTTCTCTTCTGATAAGCAATGCTATAACTACAACACACATGTTCATTAGAAATACGTCTAATGGCATTTAATAAAAAAGTCTCTACTTAATTAATAGCAAGATTTTTGATCTACGAATCAAAAAATGATTACTAATATTTATTGGCTTAATAAAACGAATTTAGAAATTAAATTTATGTTTAAATATCTTAGAACTTTTAACTATTAAATGGCTTATTCAGAAACAAGAATAGTAATAGGCGGTTTAGCTCATGTACCTGTTCTTATTTTTATAGTCAATTTTATTAAAGGTAAGTTTGGAATTAAAACTGAAGAGACAAAAGGTACTGTACTTAAAGGAGAGAAAGTTAAAATTATTGAGGTAAAAGATACTGTAGTTAAAGAAGGAAAAGCAGAAGCTATAAAAGAAATCTCAAATAAGCTGGATAGTATTGAACAGAAGGCCGATGAGGTTTATGAAAAGGTAAAGAAGAAAAAGAAAGATAAGAAGAAGAAAAAAAAATAACTAAATTGAGGTCCTATCAAGCATCAATACATCTTGAGCTTGGATTGTATCTCTCATATCTTCATCTTCGTCTTCGGGATCTTTATAAGATTCAATTTCAGCTTGAATTTTTCTCTTGTAAACTCCTTTGATATAGTCTATTTCTCTTTTTTCTTTGTCCAGAATTGAGAATGGTGATCTTTTTAAATTCATAACTTTCTCCAAAATAAATAAAATTTAATCAGCTCCAGTTTTTATCAGATTCAACAAAGCTATCCAATGTTTGCTGATTCCTGATTTCTTCCTCAAGAAGTTCTTCTTCTGATCTTTCTTCAATCTCAGATTTATAATCTTCTTTTAGTTTGGATTTGGTAGACATTTGCTCATGACGACTACACCTACGTTCTAACTAGTAAGAGAGGCCATTCGAGTAATAAATATGTACGGTTTGAGGTACTCCAATATACGGATAAAGGATCAACAGTTGAATTTAAATATGGGTAAAATGTAAAAAACTTTTAATCAATTTTTGCCTTTAAGAATCATCAAAAAAGGTAGGCCAATAAGCATCAAACTCCCATAAATTAATAAAAAAGTATTTAGGTTCATTTATCCATTTTTTCGGGAGTATCCCAATTGAGGGAAACCCCTTTTTTAATTGGTTGTTTTTTCATATCATCCATCTCTTTTCTGATTTTGTTGTAGTAGGCCAACTCATCTGGATCATCAGAACCAAGACCATAATTCATGGTTGCTGCAATATATATTTTGTGCATCCGGTATGACGATAGTGCCATTACTAAAGACAAATTATGTTAAATATATTCGAAATCTATTTTAAATGCTGATCTATGAGATCTCAATTATATTAATAAAATGCTCAAGTGCCCTCGTCGGGACTTGAACTCTAGACTTCTCCCTTACCAAGGGAGTGCTCTACCGCTGAGTTACAAGGGCAATTTTAAAGTGGGCCGGGTTGGACCATTCATGATTGCCTGCAGCACAATGATTCTGAAGTGTGCAGAATAAATTTAGACTGCCTGTCTATGGCTGTCAAATTATTTCTAGGGAGTGCTGTAACTTATCTTTAGTCCACTTAAATCATGATTTTATAAACCTGTATCTTTTGATGTTGATATCAGCTGGAGTTCAAACTATATTGAAGAAATTTTAAGCTTATCAATGACCGACAGTTGCGAGGCGAGATGGAAACCGACTCAGAATCAGATTGATGATCTGATCCTTCCCGCATATACAGAAATGGCAAAGAAGAGTGTCGAATATATAGCTAAGTTTCAATGTCCTCCGGGGTATGTGGCTGACATGCTCAGAGATATCGCAGATGCTATTGAATCTTCTCATCCTGAATCTGAAGGCGATTGTTCATGCTGTTAAATTCTGAGCTGAATTAATAATTTCCTGTATTACTTTTATACAGAAACATATAATCATTGGACTTTTTCTGATATTTTTCTTTGAAATTACTTGTATTTATTGATTTTTGTTTATAAAAATGTAGTTATCAGTACAAATTTTGGAACTTTAATATTTTGGGATCACATATAGTAAAAACCTTACATAAGGAAAAATCATTTTCTTTTTCAAGAATAGGACCTGATATTTACGGCTCCACTCATCCTCAGAATCTATTATCTGAAATAAAGGAAAGAGCGGAATTTCTATATGAGTTATTGGACAGGCACGTAATTTCCATAGACCCGTTTAGTAAAGATTGTCTTCTACAACTTTTCAGGCTGGCGGCAAAATTTGAAAGTAATCCAAACAGATATATTTCCCATAACAGTCCCCTCAAGGGAAAGATACTCATAAATGCCTTCTATGAACCAAGCACCAGAACAAGGTTATCGTTTGACAGCGCATGGCACAGGCTGGGTGGCGATTCAATAAATATCACCGATAAAAGTTCCACTGGAATTGCCAAGGGAGAATCCCATCTGGATATTGCTCATATGTTTAATAATTACGGTGACTGCGTTGTCCTCAGAGAAAGTGACAATGAGGCGATCTTTGAAATGACAAAATCATTGAGAATTCCAATAATCAATGCCGGTAACGGAATCGATGAACATCCCACTCAGGCGATGGCTGATCTTTATACGATTTTTAAATGGAGACCGCATCTGGTTAACAAATCAATTGATGATAGTGAAAAAATAACGATTGGTATCATCGGAGTTCCATCACGTATGAGAACAGTCAGATCTCTTCTGAAATTATTCTGCAAGTTTTCATATTTGATAAAAAAAATTATCGTAATTTACGATGATAAATCCATTGATAAGAGTGATCTATTTGATGAAGGCCAGCTGGAACAACTTATTGAATCTGATCTAAAGATTGAGCTGGAGACTGATATGCAAAAAATATTGCCTTCCCTGGACGTTACCTATATAAATGCAATTGCATGGGTGGGAGAAAATTATGAGGTTCATGGAAGTTCATTTAAATTGCACAGTGAGTTGCCATTTAAAAAAGATTCCATAATTTTGCATCCACTTGCTCGTGGCCCTGAATTGTCAACATCACTGGATCAGACCGCAAAAAATTGGTATTTTGCTCAGTCAAGAGGAGCGGTGTTTGTAAGAATGGCATTACTTACCTGTCTGATGGATAGAACAACAAGAGTGATGGATGTCGTTTAAATAGATGTGTGGAATAGGCGGGGTTTTTAATAAATCAAAAGATAAATCTGTTGAGCCTCAGATTCTTGTGAATATGGCGGCTATTCAAAGCCATCGTGGACCGGACGGTTTCGGATATAAATTATCAGATGATGCTTCTGTAGGATTCTGTCATGCGAGATTATCAATAATAGATTTAAATGAAAATCGAGCCAGACAGCCTTTTGTCGGAGGTGCCGAAAATCATATTCTGATGGCGCATAATGGTGAATTTTATGACTTTCAGAGAATCAGGGCTGATCTTGTTGCCCAGGGCGTACGCTTTTCTTCAAAAAGTGATTCGGAAATATTGCTTAGGCTTTATGAGAAATATGGCATTGATGAATCATTATCTTATCTGCGAGGAGAATTCGCCTTTTCATTGTTTGATGCAGAACAGGATTGTCTTTTTCTTGTAAGAGATCGTTTTGGGATTAAACCTCAATACTGGATTGAGACCGATGATTCCATAATATTTGGCTCGGAATTAAAAGTATTATTTGCCCATCCATCAGTTGAAAGGAAATTTACGGGTGAAGGACTGGTTCATCAACTGATGCAGGTAATGGTACCTGGCTCCACAGCATTCGCAGGTGTTAAACAAGTTAAGCCCGGATATATCCTCAAGTTCAAAAGAGTAAATAATAAATTTGAGATAACAGAGGAAAAATTCTGGGATATAAATTTCCCTAAAAAAAATACTTATGAAAGAGATAAAAGTGAAAAATATTTTATTGAAAATATTAGAAAAGAATTATTGAGAGCAGTTGAACTAAGAATGGTCGCTGATGTTCCTGTCGGCTGTTATTTGTCCGGCGGAATTGATAGTTGCTCAATTTTGGGATTGGCTTCTGCCATAAGTCAAAAATCAGTAAAGGCATTCACGATTGGTTTCAGTGATGAAAGATATGATGAAACTTCGATAGCAAAAGAGATGGCTGTCGCCACAAATGCAGATCATGAGATTTTAAAAATAAATGGAGATGATCTGTATGGGAATTTTGAAAAGGTTCTATGGTTTACTGAAAGATCTATTTATAACACCCTCGCAATTGCCAAATACCTTATGAGTAAAAGAGTGAATGAGCTCGATTATAAGGTTGTTATGACAGGAGAGGGTTCAGATGAATTGTTTGGTGGCTATCCCGCTTTTAGAAAAGATATGTATACCTATGGGGTGGGAATTTCTAATTCAGAATCTGAGAATCTCAAAGAAAATCTGGAAAATTCAAATGATATTTTCAAGGGCGCGATGCTAGCTAATGAAGAGATTAGTAATCAATCTTTCAAGGAATATTTAGGATTTACGCCAAGTTGCCTTCAACCTTGGCTTGCATGTGAAACTTATGCAAAAAGTCTAGTCTCAAGTAAATATAAAGAGATAACGGAAGATTATGACCCCGGGGCAGCAATTTTTGGAGAACTTGATATTAAACAGTTGGAAGATAGATACGCAATTGATCAGGCTCAGTATGTTTGGATGAAGACTATGCTTGAGGGCCAAATTCTCACATGGGGTGGAGATAGAGTGGATATGTCAAATTCAATGGAAGCCAGGCCTGCATTTTTAGATCATCACCTAGCTGAAGCTGCCGTTGCTGTCCCCCCTGAATTAAGGATTAAAGACAATGTCGAGAAGTATGTTTTAAGAGAAGCCATGTCAGGATTGCTGTCTGAATCATTATATAAACGTGAAAAATTTCCTTTCATGGCTCCCCCTTCCCATGCAGATAAAGATAATTTAAGTTCTATGCAGGAAATAGTTAATGAATTCTTAAGTCCTGAGAGGATTAGAGAATTTGGAATCTTGGATGAAACAGAAGTAAATAATTTGCTGAATAAATTTTTTAGTTCAGAGCTTGATGCCTCAGAAAAAGTACAGCTGGATGCAATAATCAATCATCTTTTAAGCGTTCAGATCTTATATAAGATTTTTATAATTGAGGATATCCCAGATAAGGCTCAAAAGATGGCTGATAATTTGGGTTGGAAAGTTTGAATTCGTTTTTAAATTAATTTCTGAAAAGGTGTAAACCAATACAGGTTTTATTTTAAAAATAAGAGACCTTAAGTAGGTTTAAGTAATTGAAGTATGAGTTATAGCGCGGGGTTAAACATCCTAGAGTCACAGGTAATAAATAGGGAGAGAATCCAAGACTTGATAAATTCTTTTTCTTCAATCGGAGCTTCTGAGAAGGGTTCTGTTTCAAGAAGAGGTTTTTCTGATGAAGATATATATGCAAGAAATTTTTTTATGAAAACCCTTAAGGAATTAGGTTTGAAAATAAGAATTGATACTGCAGGAAATATTATTGCAAGATTAGATGGGTATGATAATAATCTACCTCCCATTGTTACCGGATCTCATCTCGACACTGTTCCAAAGGGAGGTAAGTATGACGGAACTTTAGGAGTGATTGCAGGAATTGAAATTGCTTTTTTTCTTCAGGAAAATGACATTAAATTAAATAGACCATTTGAAATAATTGTCTTTGCTGATGAAGAATCGACAATGATTGGTTGTAAAGGCTTTACAGGTAATTTATCTGTTAAAGAAGAGGATTTTGTTACAAGTAATTCTTGCTCAATAATTGATAATCTTTCTCGGATTGGTGGAAATTGGCTTGAGATTAAAAGTGCGGCAAGAAGTAAAAAAGATATATTCGCTTTTCTTGAATTACATGTTGAACAGGGAAAGGTCCTTGAAGATGGTGGTTTGGATATCGGAATTGTTAATGGAATAGTAGGTCAAAAAAGAATAACCGTTAGGGTTAAAGGTCAGGCAAATCATGCAGGGACTACCCCGATGTCAAATAGAAATGACGCACTTTTGGCCGCCTCTAAAATTATTGTTGGTATTGAACAGATAGCTAAAACTACTTCTGAAAGTGCAGTCGCAACTGTTGGTAAATTGAAATTACATCCCAACGCGGCAAATGTTATTCCTGGAGAGGCGGTATTCACAATTGATATGAGAGATCTGGATGAAAATGTGATTGGAAAAATGAGCTTAAGAATTGAGAATCTATGCTCAGAAATTCAAGAAGGTACTGGATGCGTAGTACAGATAGAACCTCAATTTGAAGTGATCCCCACTAAGTCATGTCCTAAATTAGTGAGCTCTTCATTTCATGAATCAGAAAAGTTGGGATTTAAAACTGGAATCTTACCAAGCAAAGCAAGTCATGACTCACAAGAAATAGGAAGGATCTGTCCTATGGTTATGATCTTTGTCCCGAGCAGAAATGGTCTGAGTCATTCCTATAAGGAATATACTTCTCTTGATCAATGTGCTAATGGTATTGAGGTTTTATTAAATACAATATTTTCCATCGATAAGAATTTTTTAGACAAGCCTCTAATGATATAAATGACATTTTCAATTATTGGTTTTGATCCTTTAAAAAATAGATTTGGTGTTGCAGTTTCTTCTTGCCATATAGCTGTTGGTTCAACAGTTTCATTCGTTAGATCACAGGTTGGTGCTGTTGCAACTCAAGGGCAAACTAATCCTTATTTAGGAATAAGAAGTCTTGAGTCACTCCAATCTTGCTCTGATTCGAAAATTGTTTTGGAAGATTTAATTAAAGAAGATTTTGGAAGGGAAAAAAGACAGGTACACTTAATTGATAAGTATGGGAGAAGCGCATGCTGGACAGGTCAAGAATGTTTTCAGACAAGCGGACATATTAGTGGAGAAAACTTTTCTGTAGCTGGCAATTTTTTAGAGAATATTGAAGTTCTTGAGGTGATGGCTGATGTTTTCAAACAAAGTGATCCAAATATTAAATTAGGGAAAAGACTACTTGATGCTCTTAATGCAGGAGAAAGTGTAGGTGGAGATAAACGAAGCGTCCGTTCAACTTCAAGCGCTCTAAAAGTTAGTGGAGAACTAGGCTTTCCTCTTTTAGATCTGAGAGTTGATTATCATGATTCCTCTGTAGATGAACTAATTAGAATTTATAAACATAGTCAAAGTGAGTGGGCCCAAGAATGGAGAGACTCAATGAATGACCTGCCTGAAATGAATATGAAACGGGAATTTAGGGTTGCTTAAACTTTAATTATTATTATCAAATTTTTACAAAATGAAAAGCGACCCACTCCTCCGAAGTTGCCAAGGATTAGCAAATTCTCGTTTTATGTCGATCGCTAAAGACCTATTAAATTAGGAGCAAAAATTTTGCTCAGATAATGCAATAGGGATTGCTGAAAGACTTACTGCAAAATAATCTATTCCGTTTAAATTCCTTTACTGATTTTAAATAGATATTAGCCGTAAGGATTGCTCCAAAATTTACTAAAACTACAGTCAAGACCAGTAGCTCGATAGCGAGGTTGGTCATAAGATTACCCTCCTTAAACTTTTATAAAAACTCTATAACGACTTTATAAGTATTGAATAGAGTTTAAATTCTTATTTTTGGGAGTCTAAATCTTTCTTAGTTAGTTGCTTTTTTCCCCTTAGCGATCATTACTACTGGTACTAAGAGATAAGTAAAGAAAGAGATTAAGAAAATGTCTATATTCATTGGTTTTTACTATAAATTTTTTAAATCTTGCTCTATTTTCTCAAGTTTTTTGTTTAGTTCTGTTTTCTCCTTCAATAGAGCTTTTTTCTTTAATTGAAGTTCTTTGTTAAATGGAGAATTAAAGTACTTTTTGTAAGCTAGAAAAAATACAGCCAGTGCTACAACAATCCCTATCGCGCCAATTATTAGTATGGGCGAAGATGGAAAATCGTAGAATGGTACAGAAAGTAAAAGCATTTATACAAAACCTGGTATTATTTGGCCTGTTGTTAAGTAAGCTCCGACAGCAGCAATTAATCCAAGCATTGCGAATCTGCCATTGAGAGTTTCTGCAACAACTTTTTCTTTTTCGATTGTTTTTACTTTAGGGTTTGAATTTGTCATTGGATTTGAAATTAGATAGTTTAAATTTTCGTTTTGAAATTGCTTGGTTAGATAAGCAACGAGGATAGCTGTGAAGAATACAATTACAGCTAAAAAGCCTGAAAGAGGAGACATTAAAAAATACCTGGAATTATTTGACCTGTAGTTACATAAGCTCCCAAAAGTGCAACTAAACCAATCATTGCCCAACGACCATTAACTTTTTCTGCGTTTTGAGGATATCCATCGTAAGAAACAGATTGATCAACATAAGGACGAGGCTCAGTTGGGAAAATATTTTGCCTTCCGCCTGATTCTGTAGTTATGTATGAAGAATTAGTCATTAGTTAAATAATTTAATTGTTAATAAACATAACATTTATATTAACTAATGTAAAGAAAAAGGTTAAAAATATGTGTAATTCGGCACTAATAAGGCAATTATGATACAGATACGTAACAGTAAGTAATTAATTTTTAAATTTGAAGCTAATAATTAAAAGATCATAGAGATATGAAAAAGCTCCCCCGGATTTGTTTTTGATTGATCAAAATTAAATAATGACTGATCCTATTCTCTACTTATCGATGACCCTTGGGTTGGGAGGTATTTATGTCTTGATTGCCTCTTTCAATGATGACGACGATGACAGCAACGATGATGGTGAAAAATATTTTTTTAATCTCGAATATGCAAAGGTGGGAAGATAGCTTAATAAGTTCAGCTTATAGGGGGTATGAGAGTAAGTAATTATACTCACACTTATAATTTGCAATCATTAGATTTATTTAAAGATTGCATTTGGAAGCGTCTTAGCCAAACAACCAACTAAGCAAATGAACGAAACAAAAACAGTTGAGAAGGAAAAAATTGTAGCTGAGAAGCTCAATGGTAGATTTGCAATGATCGGCTTTATTGCCCTTATTGGCGCATATCTAACAACAGGACAAATTATTCCTGGGTTTGTATAAATGGATTTTATATCTAAAAGACAGGGATATGTACCCCTTAAGGTGGTTCCTTACATATTCTTTGTTGCAGTTGTTTTAAGTATCACAACAACAAATACATTCGTATAGTTTTCAAAACGTATATCGTCATGAAAGTCAGCTAGTAGGAATACTGGCTGACTTTTTTAATGGGTATCGAGAAGTGACTTGGAAGAATTAAATCAAAACTAATAATTAAAGGATAGAGAATATTAAATGAAACGTTTACTTCATGAACCGCTATCAATTTACTCCCTACTAGTTTCTAATTCAGGTCTAATTTTAATTAGTTTTGAAATTTCTAATTCAAGTTGCTCTTGGGAATTAAACCCTAAAACATCGAATGATTCCAAACCTAATGAAGTCTCTTCTTTTTGGACTAATTCCATTTTTTTTAACTTATATCTCAATACTAGATTTTTAAGATTTTAAGAAAATACTAAGTTTGTTTTTCAACACCTAAAGGTGATTTTTTAAATTGACAGTCGAACTAGAATAAAGGGTAATTCGCTCCTTTTTTTATGTCAATTGAAACAACTGTTTTAGATTTCAAATTAAGCAATACTTTTGAGGAATATGAGGCTCATATGAATGCTCCTGAACAACAGGCCATGTTTAAAGAGATGGGAGTAAAAACTTTTTATATTGGCAAATCATTGGGAGACCCCCAAAGAGCAACTGTTATGTTTCAAGGACCAGTAAATACTTGTTACGACATCTTTGTTAATCCAGAAACTAAACCAATAGTTGAAGCATCTGGTCATATTTATGAAGGAACAATAATTAACCGCTGGATTTCTGAATAATTTTAAACGCCTACTTCTTGCTGCAATATTATTTTTATTTCCTTTTAACGCTCAAGCTGGCTTTCCAGAAGATGAGAATGGTTATGATCTGAAAAAGATTGAAGAGTCTTTTAGATTACCCTGTGATGAAATTGGAAATGATGATTGTATTGCAAGAGCATTGGGTGTTGGTGCCTGTACCTTGGTATTTGGAATAAACAAGGATAAAGAGCCGGCTGAGGCTTTAAAAATTGCAGAAAATGTTTTAATTGCTCTTCTTAGTTTTGTAGCCTCATCTAAACCATCCATAACTGTAAACGTGTAATTTTCAGCAGCGCAAAAATTCCTTTCTTTTTGTTTCTTTTTTTTTCTTTTAAACAATTCATAACTTGCTTATAACTTTAAAATGTGATTCTAATAATGCATTTAATTCTTCTAAAGCAAAGCAGTGGTCTTGGATGCAGTTTTTTATAGTATGCAGCAAGTAAACTAATCATATTTTTAAATTAAAATAATATTTTATTTTTTCTTATTCGTATCTTATTTAATTCTTAAAGAAGAGTTCATTAAATCTTTTAAGCTTAGGTCGCTTCTATATTCTCCTCACACGAAATAGAGAAGCTTTTTCTTTTTGAAATAAATTTGGTATGACTTATTTTGCAGAGCCAAATTATATAGAATATGACCTGTGGTTTGATTCAAATATTAATGCAGTTGATTTAATTAACTATTCAGATGAAAATGAATTTTGTAATTTTACGCATAAAAAATTCCATAATATATCAAGTTTAAATTTAGTTATTAGTTCCTCAAAATATAAACAAATGATGATTTTTTCTTTTTTCTAATTTCCTTGCAGAGTTAATGCATTCCTTTATTGTTTTATCTCTCTGATTTGGAAATAGCAGAAGTAATGGATTATTCTAGTCAAAAACTACAAAGCTTTCCTGAAAAAGTTTTTTCTGTTTTTCTCTTATTTATATTTAATATATTCCATTAACTTAATTATCTTTGATAGTTAAGCAGCTTCTAGATTTGATTCTTCTTGTTCAAAATTTGCTTTATTTTCCTTAATTTCTTGATTAGCCCATTGTAATAATCTTATAGATAATATTAAGTCTCCATCTAACCATGCTCTAATAGCCATAGCTCTTCTAGGATCATAAAATTTTTTCTTTCTATACCAATCAAAAACATTCTCATCTGATTTGTCTCCATTGCATGAAAGACAAGCTGGAACACAATTTTCTGTTAAGTTTAAACCTCCTTTACTTCGTGGCAATATATGATCAATAGATTCTGAAGGTTTTCCGCAATATATGCATCTTTTGCTCGTAAATGTATGAATAGACTTTCGCCAAAATCTTAATTTGAGCTTAGGGCACAAATCCTCTAAAAACACTGCATCATCAATATGCATTAAGATTATTCAATTATCTATATCTATGTCATATGAAATTTAAAAATAATTTAAGAAAACGTTATCTTTAAGAAATTAAATTATTTTCAAAAACCAATCACAAAATAATTAATTTCAAATAAATTTTTAATTAATTTTCTCATCACTTTTTCTACTTTTTAGTTTGAGCTTTTCCTCTTCAGAATTTGGTTATGGGAATAACAATATACATTTAACATTTAATTTTATAACTTACCTTTTCTTTATCTGGAGTCTAGTTATTTAGTTGAATATAATAAGCCAAGAATGTAAAAAAAAATGTCTGATAAAAAGAAAGATACAAAAAAAGATTTTAAAAAGAATAAAGCTATGCTTGCTTACGGAGTGATACAACTAGGATCAGCAGTTGTATCAGCTGTTGCCTTAGTAGCTATTGCACTAAGCTTTTGCTCATTAAAAAAAGAATCAAAGTTCTTTAATGAATGTGTTGAAGAAATGAAAGCGACTGGTTCGCCAACAGCTGATGCGGTTCGTTTCTGTACTGGTGGGTAGCATTAGGTAAATTAAGTGTTTCCGATATTTTTATAAATAATATTTAATTTGTCTTAGTTCATATTAACCATAAATTAATTTTTTCTTATTTTCCCCTTAGTAAAACTAATAAATAAACTAACTAAAATTTAAATGGTTATAAATTTAGGAAAATTTTATGAGTGGAGATTATGAGACATTAGAAATCAATCAACTTAAGATTTCTTATTTTAAAAAGAGATCAGAAGATAATACTTTATGGATAGAGGAAATGATTAAAGAGATTGAAAAGATTGAAGATACGAATAACAATATATCTGATGCTGCTTAATCCACGATGGTTTGTGATTAATGATATTTATTGAGTAATTGATTATAAATTACCAACAATTCTATTACTCCACTTATACCAAGAATTGCATGGTATGGGTCATAATGATTCTGCCAAAGCTCCTTTAAAAATTCCATTAATTTAGTCTTTGGGTCGAGTTAATATCAAGCGTTTCATTTATTTGTCTTGTTGGAAGAATTACCTAAGGAAAAAATATTAGAAGAATTAGCAAATTTATTAGATTGATTTAAAATCCTTTATATAACTTTAAATAATAAATAATTTCTGATAAATCATTAATTTTTTGAATCTTTTCTTGGTTAAATTCATTTATTAATTTATTTAGTATTTCAATATCTTTTGAAAAAAACATTAAATTACATTCCGCTTTAAGTCCTGAGATAGATCCTGCATATGAGTCTTCTATAACCCATGATTTCCTTGGATCTACATCCAATATTTTTAATGCTCTCAAATAAGGATCAGGCGAAGGCTTGCCATCAGAAATGAATTTATCATCTCCAAGAACCTTTGTATTGAATAAATTTAACCAGGGATTTGCAGAGCTTTTTATTTTAAAACTTTCACTACTACTACTTGTTACTAGTGCAATAGGTAATTTTGTATTTATACAAAATTTGATTAATTCTATTGCTCCTTTAAAAGGTTTTGCTTTAGTAAGTACTTTATCTACTTTTAACTTTTGAGTAATGAGTAATTCTTCTATTGTGATTTCTTCATTTATCCATTTGAAAACTATTTTTGCGCAATCTATTCTTCTTCTTCCTTTTAATTCTAGTAATTTATCGTTTGATAAATAGTAATTATATTCTTTTGCGGTTTCATACCAGGCATTAGCTAGTAATGGTTCTGTATCTAGTAATACCCCATCTAAATCAAAAAGAATTGCTTCTGGTAATTCCATCTTTATAGAAATATTTTTTTATTTGCTTTTAAAATTTCGAATATCTTTTTAAAGATAGCTAATTAAAAGGAGATAATTGCCCCTTATTTTAGATCGACTGTCAAAAGTATTTAATATAGCGGTGCAAGTAGTAAGCATTTGGTTTATTTTGAAAAATCTAAGCCACCACAAAATTTTGATACATTAAGATATTGAACACCATCTAAACCATATTCATCTACCCCATTTTTTAAACCTAATTTATTTGATGCTAATTTATAAGAAATATTGCCTAATTTCCATTCAGAACAAGTATTAATTTTTGAATAACATCCAGTGATGTAAATACTAATCATTAAGATCAAATAAGCAGAGAATAATTTCAAGAAAACTAATTTAATTTTCTTAAAAATCTCACATCAGATTTAAGAATTATTTAAAGAAAGTTTATATTTTAAATTTAAATTAACTTCTGACTTGGAATAACAAAAGGAGCTTATTGCTCCTTATTTTATAACGACGGTCAATCAATCAAAAGTTAATACTATGTTTACGCAGTGCGGTTATTTTAGGGGCTTTGGTGCAGCCTACTCCTCTTTTTTTATCTATTTCTTT
Source organism: uncultured Prochlorococcus sp. (assembly GCA_902591865.1). GTDB lineage: Bacteria > Cyanobacteriota > Cyanobacteriia > PCC-6307 > Cyanobiaceae > Prochlorococcus_A. Next base: position 580 of record CACJCK010000001.1, on the reverse strand, counting down.
CAATTATTCGAAAATTCATATCTAAAGCTCCTTTTCTTAATGGAATTAATTCTTGATATGGTCCTTCATAACAATCAATTGCTGCTTGTTTACTAGGGAATTGTGAAAGTACAGAGAAAGGACCGTCATATCCCTCTCTAACATCAGTCTCGAAATCAACTGATAATGTCTTTGCTCCGCAACCTTTAACAACGACATCATTTACTTTTGAAAAGTATTTACCTGCTTGTTCTGGATTTGTAACCCTGCCAGAAATCATTACATAACCAACATTCTTGTCTTTTGGAACTTTATAACCAATTGCAAGCCCTGCAATGCCAGCAATTAAACCAATTAAAATAGTTTTTTGCATTAAAGATTTTGATTTTTACAAATGGTATACGATTCTTTCTAAATTGGCTGTTAATTATTAACTATTAGCGGTGCAAGTAGTAAGCGTTTCATTTAAAAACCATAAGTGACTTAATCGCATTTTTTCTTTCGATATATTTTCTGCATTTCTTTTTGTTCTGATAAATAATCTTCTTTTGCTTGTTTATTAATTTGATCATATTTTGCTTTAAATTCTTCTTTAAGATCT